>JAPLLK010000041.1 GCA_026387575.1 Nitrospirota bacterium
CCCTGCGGAATTTAATATAGGTGAGGATATGAAGGTAATGCTCTTGAGCATAACTGAAGGTGATGATAAGCCGTTAAAATATCCCCTGATGTTTCAGGAATCATCAGCCTTGATATTGAATAAAATTGACCTTCTGCCATATACAAATGCAAGCATAGAGAAAATCAGGAGAGACGCAATGTCCTTAAATCCTTTGCTGAGAATATTTGAGGTTTCATGCAAAACAGGCAAGGGAATAGCGGAATGGGCGGACTGGCTGACAGAGAAAGTTAGAAGTTAAGAGTTAGAAGTTAAGAGTTAGAAGTTAATGGACCGTGTCCTCATTAATATCAAAGGCGTTGTGCAGGGAGTCGGCTTCAGGCCCTTTGTCTATAACCTTGCCAAATCCCTTAACCTGAAAGGCACAGTAACCAATACCGCTGACGGCGTGGCAATTGATATAGAAGGCAAAGACATCACATCATTTATAGGCAGGCTTCCAAAAGAAGCGCCTCCATTATCAGAGATAAACAAGATTGATATTTCGCCTATGCCTTTTTACGGGCACAAAGATTTTGAGATAGTAAAAAGCAGAGACAGCGGAAGTTTTACTCTTATATCTTCTGACGTCTCCATATGCGATGACTGCCTTAAAGAGATGCTTAACAAAGACAATAGGCGTTATCTTTATCCTTTCATAAACTGCATCAACTGCGGACCGCGGTATACCATCACAAATGCCGTGCCTTATGACAGACACAACACCACCATGTCTGCTTTTAAAATGTGCCGCAACTGCGAAACAGAATACAACAACACTTCCGACAGGAGATTTCATGCCCAGCCTAATGCATGTGCGGTATGCGGACCGCATGTTGAATTAAAAATTAAAAGTGAAAAGTTAAAAGTTAATAAGGCAGAAAATCCGATAAAAGAAACAATAAGACTTTTAAGAGACGGCTGTATCGTTGCGATAAAAGGGCTGGGCGGTTTTCATATCGCATGCGATGCCGCAAACAAAGATGCGGTTGAAAGATTAAGAGAAAGGAAAAGAAAAAACAATAAGCCTTTTGCGCTTATGGCGCCTGACATAGAAACAATAACAAAATACTGCGCGGTGTCGGAAAAGGAGCAAGAACTCCTGACTTCCAATAAGAGGCCGATTGTGCTCCTCAGGAAAAAAACTGCGCAAGACAATTCAGCGCTCTTGCCTGATTCGATCAGCCCTAATAATCTGTATATCGGGGTCATGCTCCCATACACGCCGCTGCATTACCTGTTATTTTATTATCCATTAACTCCTAACTCTGAACTCCTAACTCCAAACTTTCTTGCTCTTGTAATGACAAGCGGCAACATCTCAGAAGAGCCGATTGTTGTCAGCAATGACGAGGCAGTATCAAAATTCTCCGATATGGTTGATGCCCTCCTTATCCATAACAGGGACATCTTCATGCGTGTAGATGATTCTGTTATAAGAAATCATTTTTTAACTCACAGGACAAAACCTATTTTTATCCGCCGTTCAAGGGGCTATGCGCCTGAACCCATATCTCTGGATGATGATGGGCCCGAAGTTCTCGGCTGCGGAGCTGATATAAAAAACACATTTACCCTCACAAAAGGCAACTATGCCATTCCAAGCCACCACATTGGAGACATGGAAAATTACGAGACTATAAAATTCTTTGAAGAGAGCCTCAGCAATCTAAAAAAAATTTATAGGGTGAACCCTGTTGCCGTAGGATATGACCTTCATCCTAATTACCTTTCAACAAAATGGGCGCTTTCGCAGCAGTCAGAAGTAAAGACCGGCCCTCAACTCTCGTTCTTTGGAATCCAGCATCATTATGCCCATATTGCATCTGTAATGGCAGAAAACGGAATAAAGAGAAAGGTCATAGGCGTTGCATTTGACGGCACAGGCTACGGAACTGACGGGAATCTATGGGGAAGTGAATTCCTGATTGCCGATATAGATGATTTTAAGAGGGCAGGATACTTTAAATACATCCCCCTTCCGGGAGGAGAAATGGCAATCAGAGAGCCGTGGAGAGTTGCGGTCAGCTACATAAGATATATCACAGGAGATGAGGTGATGGATTATCTGGAGTCCATAGGTTTCATTGAAAAATATGGCAAGGACAGAATAAACGCTATTTTAGAAATCATTGACAACAGAGATTTCTCACCCCTTTCATCAAGCGCAGGAAGGCTCTTTGATACAGTCTCGGCAATTCTCGGGATATGCGATACAAACACCTTTGAAGGCGAGGCAGCAATGGCGCTTGAATCTTATACAATAGATAACATAGAGGAAGACTACCCCTCTGATATCGGATTGAAAGACAGGATTGAAATAGATTTTTGTCTGACCCTGTTCAGGCTGATACAGGATATGGCAAAAGGAACCGGAAAAGATATTATAGCCACTAAGTTCCACAACACCATAGTCACAATTATCGCCGGAGTGGTCCAGCGGCTCGGCATGATTCATAAGTTGCATGATGTAGTTTTAAGCGGCGGAGTTTTTCAGAACATGTATCTTCTCAAAAATACTATAGACAGGCTGAGATCAATAGGGATGAATGTTTATACTAATGAAAAGGTTCCTGCAAATGATGCAGGCATATCGCTGGGGCAGGCATACATAGTGAGGGAAAGGATTAAGCAGTCGGCACCTCAAACGGAAAAATAAAAGGAGTTAACATTGAGCTTGGCAGTTGAAACATCAAAAAATCTTACAAAGCAAATCGGAAAGCCGGTAAGGCTGATGGAGGTCTGCGGCACCCATACCGTTGCTATATTCAGGCAGGGTATCAGGGATCTGCTGCCTGATGGATTAAGCCTTATAAGCGGTCCCGGGTGTCCGGTGTGCGTCACCGCAGTTGAGGATATTGAGAAGGCAATGGAAATCTCAAGAAAAGAAAATGTTATATTCACGACTTTCGGCGACATGGTGCGCGTGCCCGGCATCAAGAAAAATCTCTCTGAAGCCAAGGCAGAAGGCGCTGACATAAGAGTTCTATATTCTCCGATAGATGCGCTTAAGATTGCAGCGGAAAATAAAGACAAAAAAGTCGTATTTTTTGCAACAGGTTTTGAGACAACATCTCCCTCTATAGCTGCCACGCTGTTTGAGGCTGAAAAAAGAGGAATAAGCAACTTCTACATATATTCTGTTCACAAACTTGTTCCCCCGGCTCTGAACGCATTGCTGGGTTCAGGCGAAATAAAAATTGACGGCTTTATACTTCCCGGGCACGTCAGCACTATTATAGGCAGTGCTCCATACAAGTTTATAACCGACAAATATCATAAGCCGTCGGTTATAACAGGATTCGAAGCGGGAGAGATACTTCAGGGGGTAAACATGCTGCTTGAACAGATTCTGTCCGGCAGGGCAGAGGTTGAAATACAATATAAAAAGGTTGTAAGGGAAGAAGGAAACCCTAAGGCAGTTGCTCTAATAAACGAGTATTTTGAACCGTGCGATGCATACTGGAGAGGGATAGGGACAATCCCATTGAGCGGGCTTAAACTGAGAGAAAAATACAAACACAGAGACATAAATTCGGTGATTAAGATTGAAACCTTATTTATTTCAGGCCCTCAGGAACCGAAGGGATGCTCATGCGGAGAGATACTTAAAGGCATAAAAACACCTGACGAATGCCTGCTGTTTGCAGGGGTATGCACGCCTGAAAGCCCTGTCGGAGCATGCATGGTAAGCACAGAAGGAAGCTGCGCTGCATATTATAAATACGGAGGGTTCAGTGGATAAAATCCTGCTTGCGCACGGAAGTGGCGGAATTGCGATGCATAAGCTCATCAGGGAGTATTTTGTCCCTGAATTTGAGATGCAGAGCCTTGGAGACTCCGCGATTGTAGATTTGTCCCATTCACCTATTAGGCTTGCATTTACAACCGACTCTTATGTTGTCTCGCCTGTTTTTTTCCCGGGAGGACATATCGGAGAGCTTGCGGTTTACGGAACGGTGAATGACCTCTCAATGGCCGGAGCAAAACCTCTTTACATGAGCGCAGGATTAATACTTGAAGAGGGATTTTCAATGAATGACCTGAAAAAGATTCTCGCGTCAATGGCAGATGCTGCCAAAAGATCAGGGGTAAAAATTATCGCAGGCGACACAAAGGTTGTCAACAGGGGAAAGGGAGACGGAATATTCATAAACACATCTGGCATTGGGATCCTCGAAGACGGAGTAAATATCTCACCCGCAAATATAAAATTAGGGGATAAAATCATCGTAAGCGGAACAATCGGCAACCACGGAGTTGCTGTCATGGCTGAAAGAAACGGGCTAAGCTTCAATCCTCCTGTCCTGAGTGACACAGCGCCGCTGAATCAGATAGTGGAGGAGATTATCGGATACGGCGGTGTGCACGCAATGAGAGACCCTACGAGGGGAGGACTGGCTACGACACTCAAAGAAATGGCTCTGGAATCAGGACTATGTTTTAATATAAGAGAAGCGTCAATCCCTGTTCCGGACGGAGTGAGAGGCGCATCTGAACTTTTAGGCATTGACCCTCTTTACATTGCAAATGAAGGTATTTTAATAGCTGTTGTTAGGAAAGATGCCGCTGAAAACCTGCTGGCGATACTGAGGAAAAACCCTTTGGGAAAGGATGCGAATATTATCGGCGAAGTCTCTGAGTCGCCGGAAGGTAACGTCTTGCTAAAAACAAGAATTGGCGGAACACGCATGATAGATATGCTTTCAGGCGAACAGCTTCCAAGGATATGCTGAAACAGGATGCAGGATACATGATGCAGGATGCAAGAATCAGGATAATGTTGTTTGTATCGTGTATCATACATCATGCATCGGAAGTATGGTTATTAGGTGAAAGGTGAATAGAATAAAGGCATCTATAGTAATTTTACTGCTTTGCTTATCTTCATGCGCTCCAAAAGAAGAAGTTAAACCTCCTCTGCCTCCCGTAAAGATTGCGGTTGTCCTCGGCGCAGGAGCATCAAAAGGATTCGCACATATTGGAGTTCTAAAGGTGCTTGAATCAAACAAAATACCCGTACACATGATAATCGGCACAAGCGCCGGCAGCTTTGTAGGCTCACTCTATGCCTATGGATACAATGCATTTGAACTCCAGAAACTCTCATTCTCCATAGAAAAAGGCGATGTCGCTGATATAACAATCCCTGACAACGGATTTATAAAAGGAGAGAAGCTTGAATCATACATAAACCGCATATTAAAAAACACGCCCATGGAAAAACTTAAAATCCCCTTCTATGCTGTTGCAACGGATATTCAAAGCGGAAAAGAGATTGTGTTCGGAACAGGTAATACAGGCACTGCCGTAAGGGCCAGCTGTTCAATACCCGGCATATTCAGGCCCGTAAATATTTCAGGTAAAATGTATGTCGACGGCGGCGTTGTAAGTCCTGTTGCGGTTGATGCTGCAAAGAGGCTCGGCGCTGACGTCATTATTGCTGTTGACATATCAGGGGATATTGATTCAACCCAGCCAACAGGAACTATTGAGACAATACTTCAGTCAATAAACATAATGTATTCAAAGCTTGCATCAATACAACTCTCAAAAGCAGATATCGTAATAAAACCAAAAGTCGGTTATATAGGAAGCGCCGATTTTTCAAAAAGGCATGAGGCTGTTCTTGAAGGAGAAAAAGCAGCCATTGAGGCTTTGCCAAAGATACAGGAGATAGTGGATAAGCTGAAACAGGAAGGACGATTAAACTAAGTTTCACAGTGTCAAAGATTCAAAGTATCATCTGCTCGGCGATTCGCCTGAGGCGAAAAGTTTCAAAGACTCTGACACTCTAACGCTTTGATACTCTAACACTTTCTCTGCAATGGTATTTTAATATTGCCGAAAGACAGAGCACAGCCTCCCTGAAAGTATTAATTATTGTATGGTCGGGGCGAGAGGATTTGAACCTCCGGCCCCACGGTCCCGAACCGTGTGCGCTACCAGACTGCGCTACGCCCCGATAGAGAATAATAAAAACCTTTCCTCATAAAGTCAAGCGTGATTGACCGCAGTTCGATGATTCAGTTATATTAAAAGAGTTGTTTATCTAAGGAGGTTTGCAAAATGCCAATATACGAATATGAGTGCCTGAACTGCGGTGAGATGCATGAGGCGCTCCGGAAATTCAGCGATAAGCCGCTAAGTAAATGCCCGAAATGCGGCGGAACATTGAAAAAGCTTATCTCAAATACATCATTCATCCTTAAAGGCACAGGATGGTATAAAACAGATTATGCGTCAAAGCCCGCCGAATCAGGTAAAAAGCCTCAAGCAAAGAAAGACATAGGGAGTGAATCAAAAACAGAAACCAAGACAGAAACTAAAACAGAGAGCAAAACAGAATCTAAGGCAGAGGCAGCAGTTAAGGCATAGTGATTGACCCGCAGATCCATATTCCCTATCACAAAATAGCAGAACATCTTTCGTTCATCAGGCAGGAAAAACTCAACCTCGAACTCTACATTGAATCAAACGCCCTTGACTCAATAAGCAGGGAAGACATATCACGACTTAAGAATCAGCTTGATTACAATCCTTCCCTCACAATCCATGCTCCGTTTATGGATTTATCGCCGGGCGCAGTTGATTCAAAGGTCAGGGCTGTAACAATGGAAAGGTTCTACCATGTTCTGAATATTGCCGAGGATTTGAAGGTAAAGGCTGTTGTATTTCACTCAGGATATGAGAAATGGAAATATGCCCTGAACATAGACCTCTGGCTTGAAAAAAGTCTCCTTACATGGAAACCTTTAGTGAAAAAAGCAGAGGATATCGGCGCCAAGATTGCAATAGAAAATATCTTTGAGGACGAGCCTGAAAACCTCAGGCTGCTGATGGAAAAGATGGGGAATGATAGCTTTGGAATTTGCTTTGATTCTGGGCACTTTAACCTTTTTTCTAAAGTATCACTTGAAGGCTGGCTGGAGCATTTGAGTCCTTATATTATTGAGCTTCACCTGCATGACAACAACAAGACCTCTGACCAGCATCTTCCAATCGGCGAAGGGATATTTGATTTCGGTAAATTATTCTCAGCATTGAAAGGCAAAGACCTTATTTATACCCTTGAAGCCCACAACGCAGAAGACGCTAAAAAAAGCATGAGGCAGTTAAATAAGCTCATTGGCTCTTAAGTCTTTTTAATCCCCCTCAAACTCCGTAAGCGCAAAGACCTTGTATCCCTTTGCTTCAACTTTTTTTCTGCCGCCCACCTCGGGAAGGTCAACTATGAAACACATCTCAGAAACTGAGCCTCCGAGTTTTTCTATCAGTGCAGCAGCAGCCATTGCAGTTCCTCCTGTTGCAAGCAGGTCGTCAACAAGCAATACCTTATCCCCTTTTTTTATAGCATCCTTGTGAATCTCTATAATGTCCGTCCCATACTCAAGTTCATATTCATGGGTTATTTTTTCAGCAGGAAGCTTTCCCTTTTTCCTTATCGGCACAAAGCCCCTGCCAAGGGTATAGGAAAGCGCCCCACCTATTATAAATCCCCTTGATTCTATCCCCACTATCACATCAAACTTTATATCTCTTGTGATGTATCTCTGTGTCAGGCTGTCAATTACAAGCCTGAACCCGACAGGGTCTTTAATGAGCGTTGTTATATCCCTGAACATTATTCCTTTCTTCGGATAATCAGGCACTGTCCTTATCTTTGATTTAATCGGCATTATTTCCCCCTATGACTTGCATGTTTCACAGTGTTCGTATTTTATCTTCTCTATTGTCTTAAGAAGAAGCTTCTTAACATTTTCTGAGTTCTTGTTCATTATAGACACTATCATCTCCCAAGTGACAGGCTCCTCGCCCTCTTTCCAGCAGTCATAATCTGTTGACATTGCAATAGTCTGATAACAGATGCCTATTTCCCTTGCAAGGATGACTTCAGGCACAGTTGACATGTTTATCACATCTGCGCCAAAGCTCCTGAACATGTGAGATTCCGCCTTTGTGGAAAACCTCGGGCCTTCAATTGTGATCACAGTGCCTTTTGGATGATACCTCAGTTTAAGTTCTTTTGCAGTCTTCACTAAAAGGCTCCTGAGTTCTCTGCAGAAAGGCTCTGCCATTGGTGTATGTATAACCTTCTCATCGTGGAATGTAAGGGCTCTGTGTTTTGTATGGTCTATAAACTGATCAACAAATACGAGGTCTCCGGGTTTTATATTTTTTCTCAGAGAGCCCACTGCCGTTGTTGCAAGGATATGCGTACATCCTTCTTTTTTAAGCGCGTAGATATTTGCCCTGAAATTAACACCTGTGGGATAAATGGAATGGTCTTTGCCATGCCGCGCAAGGATAACCGTATCGACACCACTTATCTTTCCGACAGTCAGAGCGGATGAGGGATTCCCGTAAGGCGTCTTTACCTTCTTCTCTTTCTTATTCTTCATAAGGCGCGGGTCATCCATACCCGAGCCGCCGATTATGCCGACTTTTATCTTAGCCATTATCGCTCCTTTGTGATGACATGAATTTGCTTAAACAAGATAA
>JAPLLK010000051.1 GCA_026387575.1 Nitrospirota bacterium
ATACGCATTAACTAAGCCGAGGGCAATCCCAAGGCGGTCAGCCAATGCCCGCTGAGTAATCACCGACTCCTTTGTAAGTTCGTCAAGCAGCCTGAGAGATATGTCCTCATTCGCCTTGGGCGGAGGATGATTGTTCATACCATGAACGATACCACATAAAAATCAGTTCAGTCAACACAAATAATGCATTTGACAGGAGGCATGGACAGCAGGTTAATTGCATTTTTCGGGTCAATAAGTAGCAGAGCTTTATTCATTTCAAAGATTAATTCTTGAAAGAACTTTTTTAAGAGCCACTTCGCGTTTCTCCGGCATATAGTTAATTGCAAGTCTTGTAATTCCCGTGTCAAGCACGGAATACGCAGGACGTTTTGCGGGGCGGGGAAATTCCTCGGAAGTTACCGGGATTATTTCTGTGCTTATGCCTGCCATTGAAACAATCTCTCTGGCATAATCAAACCAGCTTATCCCGTCTCCTGAGTCATCTGCGATGTGATATATTCCAAAACTTCCACTTTCAATAAGTTTTTTTATCCCGACAGAGAGATTTGCAGTAGAAGTCGGAGAACATATCTGGTCTGTCACAACTTTCACTGCCTGACGCTCTTTTGCAAGCTTGAGAATCGTCATTACAAAATTATTACCCCCTCTGCCGTAAAGCCCGCATGTCCTAACTATATAAAACTTGTTCATAATCCATTGTATATATTTTTCACCCGCAAGCTTTGATTCTCCGTAAATATTCAGGGGGTTTGCAGCGTCAAACGGCGTGTAAGGTTTATTTTTCCTGCCATCAAAGACATAATCTGTGCTTATATGGCATAAAGGAATTTGCATCTCTGCGCACGCAACAGCAAGATTTTGAACGCCTATGCCGTTTACCTGAAATGCCCTATCCTTTTCTTCTTCAGCACTATCTACCTTGGTATATGCAGCGCAATTGATTACTATATCAGGCGCATTGCTTTTTATATTTTTCATAACGGCATCTTTTTGAGTAATGTCCATCTCCTGCTTTGAAAGCGGCATTACCTCATTATTTTCTCCAAGCACAGATATCAAGTCCTGTGCAAGCATGCCTTCCGAGCCTGTAACGAGTATCTTCATCTCTCCCAAAATCCCCTGCTTTCAGCGCTGAGCCTCTTTTTAAGTGGTTTCCACCACTCGTTATCCTTATACCATCTTATAGTCATCTCAAGACCTTCCTCTATTTTTACAGAGGGCCACCATTTTAATTCACGCTTTATTTTTGAATTATCAAGAGCGTACCTGTAATCATGCCCCGGCCTGTCTTTAACGAATTTAATATGCCTTTCGCTCTTTCCCATTATTTTAAGAATGCTTTTTGCAAGCTCTATATTTTTAACTTCACAATTGCCGCCTGCATTATAAATTTCGCCTGCATTGCCGTTATGCATAACACTGTCAATTGCTTCACAAGTGT
Source organism: Nitrospirota bacterium (assembly GCA_026387575.1). Taxonomy (GTDB): domain Bacteria; phylum Nitrospirota; class Thermodesulfovibrionia; order Thermodesulfovibrionales; family UBA1546; genus UBA1546. The sequence goes on from JAPLLK010000051.1 coordinate 1,445, forward strand.
CCCCTACAAAACACCAGTCTCTCACATTTTCTCCCTTCCCGTAAACAGGAATAGGTTTATTCAGCAAGAGATTTGTAATCATAAGGGGAATAAACTTTTCAGGGAACTGGTAATAGCCGTAATTATTTGACGGCCTGACAATTACTACGGGCAATTTGTAAGTTTCATAATATGCGCGAATAAGAAGGTCAGCAGAAGCTTTAGACGCTGAATACGGCGAATTTGGCGCAAGCATGGTCTTCTCCGTGAATTTTCCTTTATTACCGAGGGCGCCATATACCTCATCAGTTGAGATATGAACAAATTTCTTGATCGGAACTGTTCTTGCAGCCTCAAGTAAAGTATGAGTTCCTAAAACATTTGTAGTCAGAAAGGGAGAGGAATTCCGGATGGACCTGTCAACATGCGTTTCTGCGGCAAAGTTTACGATATAGTCTGCATCGCCGAGCACATTTGCAACAAGGTTCTTATCCTCAATCCTTCCATGCGCAAAACGATATCTCTTACCCTTTTTTATATCTCTTAGATTTTCGAGATTTCCGGCGTATGTCAGGGCGTCTATATTTACAATTTCATAGTCAGGATACTTCTTCAGTATATACCTAATAAAGTTTGAACCTATGAATCCGCATCCGCCTGTAACAAGTATTTTCATCTGGAAATTCCTTATCATCTCCTATTCAATCTTAAACGGACTCTCAGCATCCTCTTCATATCTGATTTCATCGACCTTTTCTTCCTTGTTCCATCCTCCATAAAGCCTGTCAGGGAAATTCAGTACAATTGCGTCCTTCTCCCCTGTATTTTTATATGCATGGACAACTCCCGGAGGCACAACCACTATAAGCCTGTCTGCATTTTCGAAGATCTTTTTATTTTTATGAGTAGGTGAATCCATTCTGTTATCCCATAAATAAAGCCTGAATTTACCCAGGAAACAGAAATAGTCTGTCTGCTCTTTGTGTTCGTGGGGACCTCTCACAACCCCAGGATGAGTAGCAGAAATATAGCTCATTTCAGGATAAAATCCTGAACCGCCCTGAATTAAGTTAAGGGTTGGATCGTCTTTCCTGAATAATTCTCCCAGCCACCCGCGATTATCAGCGTAAGTCTCCATTTTTTTAACAAAAACACCTTCTATGTCGCCGTCCCTAAACATCCCTCTATAATCAGACTTCAACGGTTGAGTCATCCCCTATCATCAGGCGCAGCGCTCTATGACGAACCGCATTCCTTATAATTTTTGTGTTTTTACCTACAAGGCTGTCTTCAAGCCTTTCAACCCCTGAAAGAAATGCATTGCTGAGAATTACAGAGTGTTCGATGGAAGAATCTGTTACAACAACCTCGCTGCCAATGCTTGTAAAAGGGCCTATGAATGAATTCTTAATCTCAGAGTTCTTCCCTATTATAACAGGCCCCCTGATAATGCTATTCACCACAGATGCCCCTTTTTCTACTGTAACTCTTCCAAGTATCTGACTCTTGCTGTCAACCATACCGTTAATCTGCCGCTTTATATATTCATCAAGAACTATTGTATTTGCCTGAAGGATGTCGTCTTTTTTGCCTGTATCAAGCCACCAGCCTTTTAATATCTCACTTTTTACCCTGCCGCCCATGCTTATAAGCATTTGTATCGCATCCGTTATTTCAAGCTCGCCTCTGAACGATGGGATTATCTTATCAATAGCGTCATGTATCATTGCAGTAAATATATAGACGCCGACAAGCGCAAGATTCGATAGCGGATTTTTAGGTTTCTCTTCCAGCTTTACTATATTGCCCTTTCTATCGAGTTTTGCCACGCCAAATTGTTTTGGATTATCCACTTCTTTAAGAAATATTGCGGCATCAATGGGTTGTCTTTTAAATTCCCTTACCGCATCTTTGACCCCATGTGATAGAAGGTTGTCACCAAGGTACATTATAAAATTGTCCCTCTTCAGGAAATTCTTAGCAGTCTTAACCGCATGTGCAAGCCCTGCAGGCTCTGCCTGCAAGATATAAGTTACATTAACACCCCACCCCTTCCCATTCTTTACATACTGCTTCACCTCATTTTCTGTTTCAGGTGAAATAATTATGCCTATATCTTTTATTCCTGCGTCTTTAATATGCCTGAGAACATATCCCAGTATGGGCGTATTTGCTACAGGAATAAGCTGCTTAGCTGTTGTATAGGTCAGCGGCCTGAGCCTTGTACCTTTTCCGCCGCTTAATATCAATGCTTTCATGCAACAGTCCTTTCTCTCTGCAACTTTAACGTTTTCACAAATTTGTTGTATTATACTGTAAAAATACACAAAATTTCTGGAGGCAGGATGAGGACTATCGCAGTCACAGGTTGTGCAGGATTTATCGGGTGGAAGGTCTCGGAAAAGCTGTTTGAGAACGGCTATTCTGTCGTCGGCATTGACAACATGAATGATTACTATGATCCTAAACTCAAGGAGTGGAGACTCAGACAGTTAAGAGTTAAAACACCAAACTTTAATTTTTATCAGTGCGACATAGGTGATTTCAAATCAGTTAAAACAGTATTCGCCAATCACAAAATAGATGCGGTTATCAACCTTGCTGCAAGGGCGGGTGTGCGGGCATCAGTGGAAGATCCGTGGATATATCTTGATACAAACGTTAAGGGGACACTAAATCTCCTTGAATGCTGTAAAAACTCCGATACAAAAAAATTCATACTTGCCTCTACCTCAAGCATCTACGGGCTTAATGCTATGCCTTTTAAAGAAACCGATAACACAGACCACCCTTTAGCTCCGTATTCTGCTACAAAAAAAGGCGCTGAGGCGATATGCCACAGCTATCATTATCTTTCAGGCATTGACATAAGCATCCCAAGATACTTCACCGTGTACGGGCCTGCCGGCAGGCCTGACATGAGCATATTCAGATTTATTAAAAATATTGACAACGGAAAACCAATCCCTGTCTTTGGCGATGGGAAACAAACAAGAGACTTTACCTATATTGATGACATAGCAGACGGAACAATAAAATGCCTTGAGCCCTTCGGCTATGAAATCTTTAACCTCGGCAGCGACAGCCCTGTGGAACTGATGTATGTGATAAACCTGATAGAGCAGCGCCTTGGGAAAAAGGCAGAGATAGAATGGCTGCCTATACACCCTGCAGATGTACTGGCAACATGGGCAGACATAGGAAAATCAAAAGACAAGCTCGGCTGGAAACCAACCGTTTCAATAGAAGAAGGCGTACAAAATACAGTTGACTGGTATCTTAAAAATAGAGAGTTTTTGCATAAACTTAAGGGTTAAAAGTTTTTATTGCATGCATATCTCAAAAATATAGCTATCGCCTATCAGTTTTTTCACTTATCGCCAGCTTCTGCACAAGGTCTTTTACCTGAGAGGCAAGCTTAGTAATCTTGATAGAGAGATACAGATTAATCAATAGCAGGAACACAAAGCCAAAGATAAAGAGAGTCGTTGTCGGCGTCTTTGCTCCGATAAGGTGTGTAAGCCACTCAAGGAGGTCATACCAGAGAATAAGAACAATAATCCCGAAACCTGTCAGAAGCCAGATAAATGAATATTCTTCAGCAAGCTTTCTTCTTCTTACCAGTTCTATAATGACTAAAAACAGGCCTGCGCCTATTGTCAGGGCAAATATTTTTTGTTGAACAGTCATAGTCTTTACTCCTTTCTAAGAAGTGTAACAAAAATAGAAAGCATCATTTTAAAGATGTAATACAGCGGTTTAAGAATTCCGCCATGCATAGACCTCTTGGCTGCATTATGCATTATAACAGGAACTTCTTTAAACCTGAACCCCTGTCTGTGAAGCATAATAATTACGTCCGCATCAGGATAATCCGTAGGATAAGCATCGCTTGCATAAAATTCCATCACCTTTTTGTTTAAAGCCTGAAATCCTGATGTTGGATCTGTTATCGTCCTCCCAGTAACTACAGATGTTATGACAGCAAAAAAATACATTCCCATCCTTCTCACAAATGGCGACTTGTAGTTTCCCTTATCAAGAAATCTTGAACCTATTACAACATCAACTTCATCAGCAATCGCTGGTTCAATAATCGCTTTAATCGATGCTGGATCATGCTGCCCGTCGGCATCCATCTGAACTGCAAATTCGTATCCCTTGTCCAACGCATATTTAAAACCTGTTTGAAGCGCTGCGCCGTAACCGAGATTAGATGGAAGATATATGACTACTGCACCAGCTTTCCTCGCTTCGCTTGCCGTATCATCATCTGAACCATCGTTCACAACAACAATGTCAGCATTGCTGAATTTCCTTATGCCGGAGATTGTAGATGCAATTCGCCCCTCTTCATTACAAGCTGGCATTATGATCGCTGTATTACTCAATCTTGATTCCTCAACTATTTCGATAGCCTTTCATAGAGTCTAATATATTCGTCTGCTATCCTGTCAATCGAAAAGCTATCAACTATTCTCTTTCTTGCTTCTGCACCCAATTTGAGTCTCAACTCATTATCATTTAATAATTTGATCATAGCAGATGCCAGCCCCGACACATCACCCGGCTCAAATAGAATTCCAGACTTGCCGTCTTCCACAACATCAACAACTCCGCCTATCTTAGATGCTATAACAGGAAGCCCGCATGCCATTGCCTCAAGAAGCGAATTCGGCATGCCTTCGCTAAAGGAAGGCAAAATAAAAATATCAGATGCATTGAGGTATTCATCAACGTTTTCTATAAGGCCTTCAAAATTTATATACTTTTCCAGTCCAAGCTCATAACCCATATCTTTCAAACTTTCATCTAAATCTCCGCTGCCAATCAGAACAAGCAGTATCTTATCGTTAATTTTGACAACATCAATCATTGCTCTCATTAGTGATTCTAACCCCTTGCCCCGCACTATCCTGCCAGAATATAAAAAAACATTTTCTTGTGGAAATCCGAATTTATCCTTTAACTGTTTTCGTCTGGACTCTAAAGACGGAGAAAATCTCTCGGCATCAACACCGTTTGGTATCTTAATAATCACCTTTTCTGAATATCCCTCTTTAAGTAGTCTATTCATTATCTCATCACTTACAGCAATAAACTTGTCGGTATATTTAAATATAGGAACCAATAACGGTTTCAAGAAAAAATTATCTAATCCCCCTGCTTCTTTACCGCCTCTCCCGCCAGTAGTTTTAGCCACCACCTTTTTGCCGAGCATCTTTAATAAGGGCAGGCATAAAAGAAGAGGAAGGCTCGCACTATAAAATTGCACTATGTCAAATCGCTCTCTTAATTTAAATAATTTTATCGCTGCGCCTAACGCAAAGTTGGCAGCTATGAGAAAATTTCGGATAGAAAATTCAGTCAGATTATAGACGTGCGAGCTGATAGTTGATACATAATGCACCTCAACATCCTCTATCTCACCTCTTATGCATGATAACTGTCTCGAGATCACTACAGTGTCAACACCTTTCTTTATTAACTGCTTTGTCATCGCAACTGCCTGGCGGCTAGGCCCGCCAATTAGTGGATTGAACAGCGGGGATACAATGCAGACCTTCAGATTCGAAATCCCTACGCTTTCTTTGCTACTATTAGACAATGTAAACTGATTAACCATAAATAAAACGGCAGATTCTTCTTGGAAATAATCTTGAATCCACTGGACTCAAGTAATTTTTCCATAGCCTCCGGGGTCCATTGTTTTACATGACCGGCATCGTAAAATGCTTTCCTGAATTTAAATGTCAAAATCCGTGTCAGTTTAAACATGCTGTCGTGCGGAAAAAGCAAAACCAGAGTGCCGTCTTTTTTAAGCACCCTTCTAATCTCCTTCATAGCAAATTTCTCATCCTTCAGATGCTCAATCACCTCTATAAAAAGAATGCTATCAACCGATGTGTCATCCAGTTCTAGATTATATACACTCCCGTTATATACCTCTAACCCTCGTTCCTTACATATGTGTATATTTTCAGGTGAAGGGTCTATCCCGAACACCTTTGCATTAGGGAATTTCCGGATTATTTTTTCCAACAATATTCCTTCTCCACATCCTATATCAGCAATTATTTTCTTATCGTCAACAAATTTCAATATCGCCCTATCCCTGTAATCCCAATACCATCTTCCTATTCCGCCCTTCTGGTATTGTTCCCTCTGATATATCATTCCTTCTTTAGGTAAATTCACATCAACAGGCATAACAGTTCATCTCTCCGCTATCAATGAACATCCTATGCCAGAGTTCAAGCATTAAAAGATTCCAGATATGATTCTGCCAGTTCCACTTACCTGATGTATGCTCATCAAGGATTTTTTTTATAGCCTCTTTTTTGAAATAACCCCTTGCAATGGCTCTCTCGCTCAATATTACATCATACGCCATATCCTTTAATTCATTCCTGAACCAGTGGTCAATGGGAACACCGAAACCCATCTTTTCTCTATTAAGAACTTCGTCAGGAAGTATGCCTTTCAATGTCTCCTTAAGGATATATTTTGTCTCCCTCCCTTTTAGTTTTAATCCTGACGGGATCCTTGCGACAAACTCCATAAATTTGTGGTCAAGAAATGGAGAACGAGCTTCAAGGGAATTCGCCATTGAAGCAACATCAACTTTCACGAGAAGGTCATCCGGCAAATACATCATCACATCTGCATAAAGGGTCTTGTCCAGAAAGTTGTCCGCCTCTGCTTCCCGATATTTTTCAAAAAGAAGGGCAAAGGAGTCAACAGCTGAAACAAGTGTCGAAAAATCATTTGTATAAATGTCATTCTTCATTCCTGTTGAAAAATGGCAGAGCCAGTGCGCATTCATCATCTCCGGAAATTTTGCATATTCCTGAAGAAATCTTTTCAGCCTCCAGGAAAAATTAGTCGGATTACTGCCGTGAGGCAGCATCATAACAAAGGGGAGTAATAGCCTTGCAATTGAAACAGGAAAATATCTGTACATCTCTTTAGAAAATTCATTTGCAGCATATCTGCCGTAGCCTGCGAAATTTTCATCACCGCCGTCGCCGTTCAGTATAACAGTGACATGCTCTTTTGCAAGTTTGGAGACATAATATGTTGGAATAGCTGATGAATCTGCAAATGGCTCATTGTAATGCCATACCAGCTTATCGAAAATCTCTACCGCCTTAGGCTCAACAATAAACTCCGTGTGATGGGTCTTAAATTTCTCAGCAACCATCCTTGCATATCTGAGTTCATTATAAGCCTCTTCCTTAAACCCGATGGAAAATGTTTTAACCGGTTCCTTCATTAGTCCCGACATTATTGCAACCACTGCGCTTGAATCAATTCCACCGCTCAGAAAAGCGCCAAGCGGTACATCACTAAGTAACCTTATCTTTACTGACTCTATCAGTCTTTCAAGTATTTCTTTCTTCAAATCTCCCACATCCATCTTATGTTTGGGAAGATATGATAGTTTCCAGTATTTTTTTAATTCTGCATTTCCATTCTTCAGAACTAAACAATGTGCAGGAGGCAATTTCTTAATCCCTTCAAAGGCGGTCCATGGAGAAGGCACATACTGATATGTAAGGTAATGATGAATGGCAGTATAGTCAGGCTTCCGGGTGTACCCGCTGTCCTGAAGGATTGATTTTATCTCCGAAGCGAACACAAAGGTATCTTTCGTATGCCAGTAATAGAGTGGTTTTTTCCCCACCCTGTCTCTTGCAAGAAAGAGGGATTCATTTCTCTTGTCCCATATCGCAAATGCAAACATGCCTCTCAAATACTTTAAACAGTCAATTCCATACTCTTCATATAAATGAATGATCGTCTCGGTATCGCTCCTTGAGCGGAAAATATGTCCTTTTTTTATTAGATTCTCTCTGAGTTCAGGAAAGTTATATATTTCTCCGTTATAAACAATCCATAGCGACCCATCCTCATTGGACATCGGCTGATGAGCAGAAGGAGAGAGGTCAATAATTGAGAGCCGCCTGTGACCAAGCCCCACGTTGTCTTTAAGATATATCCCCTCATCGTCAGACCCGCGGTGAGAAAGACATGAGGTCATCCTTTTCAGGAGAATTTCGTCAACAGGTTCGCTGTTAAAATTTATCTTTCCG
>JAPLLK010000062.1 GCA_026387575.1 Nitrospirota bacterium
GAAGCATATTTGATATAGACCTTTATGATGTCGGCATGATTTTTATATGGGCAGCGCTCGTCCTCTGTGTAATCTCAGGAATTCAGTATACAATCTCTTTCTGGAACAAGATAAGATGATGCCTGCGCTTTTGATAACCTTTGCATTTATCCTCGGATCAATTCCATGCGGGGTTATAATAGCAAAGGCTAAAGGCGTTGACCTGAAAAAAATTGGCAGCGGCAACATAGGCGCAACAAATGTGCTTCGGTCTTTAGGAAAAGGGGCTGCTCTGCTTACGCTTTTGGGAGATGCGCTGAAAGGCACAGCAGCCGTGGCAATAGCAAGGGCTTTCGTTTCCGGCCCCGGATTTTATGCCTCAGAATTTGGCGCAGGAATCTTACAATCCGTATTCTCTAACCCGCAGGCAGCAATTGAAGGGCTTGCAGGACTTTCTGCAATACTCGGCCATAATTTCTCGCTGTTTCTCAGATTCAGAGGAGGCAAGGGCATTGCCACAAGCCTCGGCGTTTTAGTGCTTTATTCTCCTCAAGTTGCTGTGCTTACACTTATAATATGGCTTATTGCAGCGCTTATAACAAAATATTCTTCTCTCGGAGCGATAGTATCATTCGGGCTTCTTCCGGTAAATGTATTTCTGTTTGACCCTGTGAGGATAAAAGTGCTAATCTCAGCCATGATTACGCTTTTAATTTTAGTGAAACACATTGAGAATATAAAGAGGCTTATAAAAGGGGCGGAAAGAAAGATTGGAGAACGTGCCCATGGCAGTTAACCCCGTTAGAAATGTCCAGTTTCTAAACGGAAGAAAATGCAACGCTTTCTTTCTAACGGGGGAAAAGGCAAAATGAAACATACACGCCTCAAAGAGACACAAAGGGCAATGAAAATGTCATTCCCCCGAACTGCTCGGGGGAATCTTTCTTAAAGAAGGCTGCTGGACAAGCCAGCATGACAGAGATGGGTATTTACAGGTGAAAAATTACAATTTAAAATCCAAAAATGTTTTTCCCCTTAATTTTGCACTTTTAATTTTTATTTTTGCCTTTTCAGTCTCATCTTTCGCTGAAGATATCTATGAATCACGCCTTGACAGAGGGCTTAAAAACAATGAGCCTTATTCGTACGTCTTGATAAAAAAAGCCCACGCAGACCCGTTAAAAGCCAAGAGCCTTTTAACAGAGGCGCTAAAGTATTCTCCGGATCTCCCCCCCGCATATTTTGAAATGGCAAAGATAAGTTTCTCACCTTCGGCAAACGGCATATTTGAAAGCCTTGACTATACTATCAAGGGATTCAAAGCTTATAAAAAAAATTTCTGGTGGTTAATGAGTATTTCGGGACTCTTCGTTGTAAGCCTTACCGTCTCATTGGTTGTTGTGCTTGCTGTGGTTACAGCTATAAGGCTTTTTATAGACACCCCTCTTTTGTCTCACGATATTAAGGAAAACAAGAAAAAGGTTTTAATTGCTCTGCTCCTTATCCCGCTCTCCTTTTTCGGCCCTTTATTCTTCATGACAGGCTCCCTGCTTCTGCTGGGATTATATTTCAGGGGAATGAATAAGACTGTTGTTTATGCATCTGTTCTGCTTCTCCTTCTGTCTCCCTTCTGTTTGCGCATTATAGATATGTTTCTCTCAGCTCCCTCTCCCGAACTCAGGGCTATTGTGGCTGTCAATGAAAGCAGGGACAATAAATACGCTGCCTCTGTTCTTAAAAATAAAGATGATTATATATCCCTTTTTTCCTACGGCCTTGCACTCAAGCGGGAGGAACGCTATGAAGAGGCAATAGCTTCCTATAAAAAACTTTTGGCTTCCTATCCTAATCCCCTTGCTTACATCAATCTCGGGAATTCGTATGCCGGCGTCAATGATATGGCTGCTGCAAAGGAATCATATAAAAAATCCATAGAATTGAAACCTCTTGCATTGTCTTATTACAATCTCAGCCAGGTATCAAGAGAAACACTTGACTTTGCAAAGGGAGAGGAATATTTCACCGAGGCCCTAAAGCTCAGCAGTGAAGCTGTATCCCAATTCTCGTCAGCCGCAAGCCGGAATCCAAACAGATTTGTCATTGATGAAACCCTTCCAATGTCAGCCATGTGGGAATATGCGGAAAATAACGTGCGGGGACTGATAAAAATCTCTTGTCTGAATTCTGCCTCTCATATCATCGTCTCCATAGCCCTTTTGGCGCTGTTTTACATAATGAACTCTACTTTCAAACAGAGGGCCTACAGGTGTCAGAGGTGCGGGGTAATACTCTGCGGAAAGTGCGGGAAAGAAAAGCTCTGGGGGGAGATGTGCTCCTTATGCTATAAGTCTCTGGTTAAACTTGATGCTATTGATTCAAGGATAAGGGTAGCAAAACAGTTTGAGGTGCAGGAACTCCAGAAGAAAAAAAGGCGGATAATCAGGCTCCTTTCTTTTGCTCCTCCGGGGATAGCCCATATTTATTGGGGGAGAATTCTCTCGGGGACTTTATTCCTGTGGTTATTTCTTTTCCTGCTGCTTTTGATATTGCTTAAGCCGCTATTTTCTACAGGGCTTTCGCTTTTTTCACATAGCTGGATTACAATGCCGGCATCGGTAATTATGGCTTTTTTATACCTTATCTCCAATATAGATGCGCGAAGGAGGCTGAAGTAAACAGATGTCTTTCGAGGGTTCCTTAAAAGAATTCGGGCTTGCAGACATACTGCAGCTTATATATTTCCAGCGTAAAACAGGGGTTCTCACGCTTGAAGGCAGGATGGACAAGGTTCGGCTGCTATTCTACGAGGGCAATATTATATCAGCAGGGACAAGGAGAAAGGTTGAGGCAAACCGCTTCGGTAAATTGCTCTTAAAGAACGGGCTTATCAAAGAAGAAGACCTTCAGAAAGCCCTTGAGGAACAGCAGTCAACAGGAGAAAAACTTGGCAATATCCTTATGAAAAACGGTGTTGTTGGAAAAGAGCAGATACAGGAGATTCTTACAACACAGATAACCGAGACCGTGATTAACCTCTTCAGCTGGAAAGATGGTAGCTATGATTTTTCTCCGCAAGGAGTGCCTGTTGACAAGGAAATGCCTATAGCGCTTGATACCCAGCATGTCCTGATGGAAGGGCTTCGCATCGTAGATGAATGGTCGCTGGTAGAAGGCAAGTTAAGCCCTGACACCATATTTGAAAGAATAGGCAACCCAGGCGTGGAGCTTACCCCTGAGGAAGAAGAGATGCTCGGGCTTGTGGATGGCGAAAGAGATGTCAGCGTAATAATTGAATCCAGCTATATGGACAGTTTTCAGGCATCTAAGTCTCTCGTATCTCTTATGGAAAAAGGCATTATAGGACCTAAGGAGGCTGCTCAAGTAGCTCCTGAGATTGCTTTGCATATGGCTTTGCCGTCAGCGAAAAAAGGCATCCCCTACCCCCCATTTATTACTCCGGTTATATTCATGGTCAGCCTTTTTATTGCAATAATCTCATTTCCTCCGCAGCGGTCTGACTACGCTGACAGAATTAAAACATCAGCGGACATAGATAACATAAGATTTACTATTGAGGCATACAAATATGAGAACGGTTCTTATCCACAATCAACCGATCAGATAACAAAACCGGCTGATGCGTGGGGAAGACAGTATATCTATAAACCGGCGGCTGATGATTTTGTCCTCTTCAGCGCAGGGCCTGACGGAAAAGAAGGCACAGCGGATGACGTCTATTAAAGGCAGAAGGCACAACGCTAAAAAAGCGGTGGTCCTTCTCAGTGGCGGGATAGATTCCTCCACAACGGCAGCAATAACAAAGAACGAGGGTTATGAGGTATACGCCCTGAGTTTTGATTACAACCAGAGGCATAAGATAGAGCTTGAGGCGGCCCAAAAAGTCGCCTTATCATTAAAAGTAAAAAAGCATCTTGTAATAAAATTTGATTTAAGAGAAATCGGCGGCTCGGCGCTGACATCAGATATGAAAGTGCCAAAAGATAGGATGCATCTTAAATCTCCACTCCGCATTCCGCATTCCGAAATCCCCGCCACCTATGTCCCTGCACGCAACACTATATTTTTATCCTTTGCGCTTGGATGGGCAGAGACACTTAAGGCTGAGGATATATTTATTGGCGCAAATGCGATAGATTACAGCGGGTATCCTGACTGCCGTCCCGAATATCTGAAGGCGTTTGAAAAAATGGCAAACCTTGCGGCAAAGGCATCAGTGGAAGGAAAAATCAGATTCGCCATTAAAGCCCCTCTTCTTCGCCTGACAAAGGCAGAGATAATTAGAAAAGGGACAGCATTAGGACTGGACTATTCTCTGACATGGAGCTGTTATGACCCCCGGCCCGTAAAAGTGAAAAGTGAAAAGTTAAAAGTTCAAAGTAAAGATAAAAATGATAAACTCTTAGCTCTAAACTCTAAACTCATAACTTCTTTTGTCCCCTGCGGCAGGTGTGACAGCTGTATCTTCAGAGCAAAAGGATTTAAAGAGGCAGGGATAAAAGATATATGAACCAGTTTTTACCCGAGTTGCAGGAGTTCACAAAAGACCCGAAGATTGCCTATTTCTCAATGGAGATAGGAATTGCCAATAACATCCCCACTTACAGCGGCGGCCTTGGGGTGCTCGCAGGTGATACTATTAAGTCAGGAGCTGACCTTAAACTCCCGATGGCTGCAGTAACCCTCCTCAGCAAAAAAGGATATTTCACACAGGAGATAGACGAAAGAGGAAGGCAGACGGAGATGCCGACACTATGGGAGCCGTCGAAACAAATGACCCTTCTTCCGGCAAAGGTATATGTGCAGATAGAGGGAAGAGATGTTGCAGTGCAGCCGTGGCTTTACATAGTGAAAAGTCTAACAGGCGGAAGCATCCCTGTGTTTTTTCTTGATACTGATATTGCAGAGAACTCCCCGGATGACAGGGAAATTACTTCCAGCCTCTACGGCGGCGACCATGTATACAGGCTCAAACAGGAAATTGTCCTTGGCATAGCAGGTGTAAGGATGCTCTATGAACTTGGATTTGAGATAAAAAAATACCACATGAATGAGGGACATGCCAGTTTTCTTACGCTGGAATTGCTGCTAAGATATAAACGGCCGATAGAAGACGTATGGGATGAACGGCTTGTGTGGGATGTTGACAGGGTAAAAAATATCTGCGTGTTTACAACTCACACTCCTGTTGAGGCTGGCCATGACAAATTCTCGTACGACCTGATCCTGCGGGTAATGGGAGAATTAATACCTTTAAATGTACTGAAGGAACTCGGCGGGCAGGACAATCTAAATATGACTCTGCTCGCCTTAAACCTGAGCGAGTTTGTCAACGGCGTTGCTAAAAAACACAGGGATGTTTCAAAGAACATGTTCCCGGGTTATGAGATATCTGCAATAACAAACGGCGTGCACAGCTATACCTGGACCTGCGACAGCCTGAAAAGGCTTTATGACAAATACCTGCCGGGCTGGGCAAACGAACCTGAACTTTTTGTGAGAGTAGACAGAATCCCCGAAGAAGAATTATGGGCAGCCCATATTGAAGCAAAAAAGGTTCTTATTGATTTTGTAAATTCAGAAACTAAAGCAGGCATGGATTATGACACCCTTACGATAGGATTTGCGCGAAGGGCCACCGCATACAAGCGCCCCGACCTTATTTTCAGCGATATTGACAGGTTAGAAAGAATTGCCTCAGGAAAGATACAGCTTGTTTATTCAGGCAAGGCGCATCCGAAAGACGACCACGGCAAATGGCTGATAGAAAAAATCCATGTCATAAAAGAAAGGTTAAAAGGAAAGATTAAAATAGCCTACCTGAAAAACTATGACATGGAGAAAGCCCTTAAGCTCGTCTCCGGTGTTGATATATGGCTTAACACGCCTCTCCGGCCGCATGAGGCATCAGGTACAAGCGGCATGAAGGCAGCGCATAACGGTGTAATAAACTTCAGCGTGCTTGACGGCTGGTGGATAGAGGGCCATATTGAAGGTTTTACAGGGTGGGCTATTGGCCAAAGCCCTACGGAAACAACGGTTGCAAACGATGTTGACGCAATGGACCAGAGAGACGCTGACGATTTATACAACAAGCTTGAGGCCATCATAATCCCCATGTATCGCGGTGACAGGCACACATGGATTCGCATGATGCAGAACGCCATAGGCAAAAATGCCTACTACTTCAACAGCCACAGGATGATGAGAAGATACGTCACCGAGGCGTATATCCGATAAAATTTCCGGCTAATTCAATATCAAAAGAGCTTCGCTATGCTCTGACAATTTCCCTGTATTTTACGACCTTTCGCTTTTAGTCCATATTACCGTAAAAGGCGAAATAGTGAAACTGCCATCAAGTTGATTTTATGAGATTTTTTCTATTTTAAAAGGGTTTTCATCTGTGCTATATTAGAACAGTTTTCGGAAATTACGACAGTTCGTATATTAATTGTTCGGTGACAAGATATGATGAAATTGATTGACCTAGGTTTTGATCCATGGTTTGAAGCACATGTAGATGACATCCGCCACGAAGATCAAGGCATTGCTCGCGTATCAGCGGTAGACCGTAATTCCTACATTATTAGGAATGAACTTAGAGAGATTCCTGCTGAACTTGCTGGGAAGTTCTATTTCCATGTTGAGTCATCGTTTGAGCTGCCATGTGTCGGCGATTGGGTCACCGTGCAGTATCACAATGACAACACTTCGGCAATAATCCATGGGGTCTTTCCACGAAGAACGTTTTTACGCCGAAAACGTGCTGGCGTAGAAGTAGACTATCAGATGATTGCAGCTAACATTGACATTGCTTTCATTGTTCAGTCATGTCACTTTGACTTTAATCTACCTAGAATGAATCGGTATTTAGTAATGGCAGCCGACGGTCATGTTGAGCCGATTGTCATTCTTGCCAAAACGGACTTAATCTCCCACGATGAGCTGCAACAGAAACTTGCGGCTATTAGACATGCTGGCATCACGACCAGAGTTATTGCACTTAGCAACATAACTGGATCCGGATTTGATGAATTCCAGGAGGTATTAATGTCGGGGCGCACATATTGCCTGCTTGGATCATCTGGAGTCGGCAAAACTACACTGATCAACCACCTGATTGGACGGGATGCTCTTGATACTAAAGCTGTCAGTGGAACAGGAGAAGGCACACACACAACGGCGCGCAGGCAACTCATTGTTCTTGATAAAGGAATGTTCATTGATACACCTGGGATGAGAGAACTAGGCCTTCTGGGTGCCAGTGACGGTGTAGACAAAGGGTTTGAAGATATTATTGAGCTTTCCATGGCTTGTCGATATGCCGATTGCAGCCATACTCAGGAATCAGGCTGCTCAGTTCTTACTGCAATTACAAACGGTGAGTTGAGTCAAGAGCGCTATTCCAGCTATATGAAGCTTAAGAAGGAATCTGAGTACCACGAGATGTCGTATGTGGATAAACGAAAAAAGGACAGGGCATTCGGACGCTTCATTAAGACAGCAAAGAAGAATATGAAAAGATGAATGACCCGCACCGAACAAACGGCTCCAGCGGACGCGGCACAGCCGCGCCTCTGATCCTTCACGTTAAGAGAGCACCGAGAGAATAGACATTCAGTGCATGCGCACCTAATCCCTACCTTTTAAACCGCTATCTCCAAAGCTATCCGGTCATACTTAGTTACAGGCGCCGTCTTGTTGTCTGTCTCTTTTTTCTCAATCAGCCCTATTTGTTCAAGATATTTGACATCCTCTGCCACATTTTTTACATCCCTCTTTGCCATTCTCGCAAGCTCATTAATTGAGGAAGGTTTCTTTGCCCTGATAACATGCAGGAGTTCAAGCCTCTTGGGTGTCAATATCTTCCTTAACGCCTCAAAGCTGGTGAAATAAACGCCTGTTTCTTTCTTAACAGTCTCTCCCCGCTCAATAGCATCCGCCCTCTCGGCAAATTCCTTTAAGGCTGTTTTTAAGTCTTTAATTCCTATTTTGATTTTTTTTATTCTCATAACTCAAGTCTTTTTACGCAATCTCCACAAGCTTGATATCAAACGCTAAATTCTTTCCTGCCAACGGATGGTTGCAGTCCATAATAAATGCCTTTTCTGTTTTGTTGGTAACTTTAACTGTTATAGGCATACCATCAGCCCTGTACATCTGAAGCTGCTGTCCTATCTCAGGGTCAAAGTTTTCAGCAGCCCTGTCTCTGCCAAATTCAAAAACCTTTTCTTCTATGCGAATGCCGTATCCCTCTTCCGCGGGTATTCTGATTGTCCTTTCATCCCCGGCTTCCATTCCTATGACGCCTGCTTCAAGCCCTTTCAGAACCGCTCCGCCGCCGACCTTGAATTCCAGAGGAGCGCCGCCCTCGGAAGAATCAAAGATTGTTCCGTCTTCAAGTTTGCCTGTGTAATGGATGCTTATTGTATCTCCTTCTTTTACCTTTGCCATATTTTCTCCTTTATCTGTTATCTTCCCTTTAGAAGTCTCTCTTCCAGCGCTATATGATCCGCCTCTATTTCTGAAAGGGCTGTAAATATTTTTTTAACTCTCGGCTCTGCTGCCTCTTGAGCTGCCTTCCTGTAAAAAACAGTCGCTGCCTTTTCTCTTCCATGCGCTGCCTTAAGATTCTCCATGTCGTCATCTGTGGCGGCCTCTTTGCCTTCCTCAGGCTGAGGCGGTTCACATTTCAGAATCTTTTTAAGCGTTGCCGCATGTTCAGCCTCAATTTTGGAGAGATACTTAAAAATACCCTGAAGCGCTGTATCCTTAGTCCTTGACATAGCATCGCGGTAAAAAGGGGCATTATTAACCTCAAGCTGGAGCGCCTTTACAAGATTATTCTTTGAGATTTCAGAAAGCATACCAATGCTGAGATTCTCATCAACCCATTCAGCCGCATCCGCAAGATATTTATCCTTTGCACCGCAGAACGGGCAGTTTGAAGGTTTCTCTTTCCCCATATAAACATCCCCGCATATCAGACACCTGTAGAAGTTCATTTTTATTCTCCTTATTGTTTCTTTGAAAGAGCGTTATAGAATTCTATCTCAAGCAGCCTTCTCTTTATATCAACGCCTGATGAGTAGCCTCCGATTTCGCCGTCAGACTCAATTATCCTGTGGCATGGCAGAACTATCGGAATCGGGTTCCTGCCAAGCGCCTGCCCTACCGCCCTGCTTGCCTTCGGACTCCCTATTTTTTCTGCAAGCCATTTATAACTGCGCGTCTCTCCGTATGGGATTTCTTTTAATGCAAGCCAGACTTTTTTCTCAAAATCCGTGCCTTCCAACAATACAGCGCCCTGCTTAAAATCTTCACTCTTGCCTTCAAAGTAATTGTTCAGTTCTTTCTTAAATGATTCCGGCGCCTCTCCTCTTCTGCAATCCGGCCTTTCAAAAGATACGCCTGCAAGATTTTTCCCTGAAAACAAAAGGAACAGCCTTCCAACAGTGCTTTCAAAAACATCAAAAAAAAGTTCACTGCCTGATTTTTTTGCCTTCATAGACCTTTACTTATTTTATCACAAGACGCATCTTATTCCCTATCTCCCCCCAGTCTCTAACTTCCTCCGCTCCTTCAACCTCGCCAAAACTGAACGTTTTCGGTTTAAATTCTTTTGCTGATTCTATAACCGTTTTACCGCCTATTACAAACTTAATCTTCAACCCTTTTTTATCTGCTTCTTCAAACACATTCCCCTCTCTCCATGGAAGCAGAGGCGCCTCTGTAAATTCATTCTCCTTCAGCAGTTTTTTTAATGTCCTGATATCAAGAATCCCTGCCTGAAGATACACAACAGGGAATCTTTTTGCTATTGCCTTAATTACTTTCCGGCTGTCTTTCGCCGGTTTGCCTGACATGGGCTGAAACATGCTTCCCTCAATATCAATAAACAAAATCTCCGCGCCTTTTTTAAGAGAAAGCAGGAAGCCGATGTCCTTATCTTTGCCTGATACTGCGGAGATTTTGTGCAGCCCTGATTTTTCCGCTCTGAATTCCTTGAATGCAGCGCCGTCACCGCCTGAAAGCGACTTGCCTATGGATTTTCCGTCAACAGAAAATTCAACCATCTGCCCGCCTTTGCTGAAGATCTTTCCCTTTGTCACAGCCTTCAGCATCACAGGCTCGCCTTTAAGTGAAATGTCATCAAAGAATATAACCTCGGCGCCTGCTATGGAAGATAAAGATAAAATAGCACTTAATAAAAAAACTATACGCGGAATTTTCATTAAACCAACAGAAGAATTGCCTTACAGATAGCCCATGCAAGAACACCGCACACCGGCAGTGTAAGCAGCCATGCCATTATGATATTCCCGCCAACGCCCCACCTTACCGCTGACAGCCTCTTGGATGCGCCAACGCCCATTATGGTTGAGGATATTATATGCGTGGTTGAGAGCGGAAGTCCTATCCTTGATGCAATCTCTATAATGGTAGCCGCTGATGCCTCTGCCGCAAACCCGTTAATCGGCCTCAGGTGGACCAGACGTACGCCAAGGGTCTTTATGATTCTCCAGCCGCCTACCGCTGTGCCCAACGCCATCGAAACAGCGCACAGGGCAATTACCCAGAACGGAACATGGAAATCAGACAACCCTTTATAACTGACCAGCGCCATTGTTATGATGCCCATGGTTTTCTGTGCGTCGTTGCTGCCATGGCTGAAAGCCATGTATGCTGCTGAAACAATCTGGAGCCTGTTGAAGAGCCTTGAAACCAATGACGGCGCAGAGCGTTTAAATATCCACATAAGGAATAACATAAGCAGGAAACCTAATGCGAGTGCGATAAGAGGAGAAAAAACCAGGCCGAGAAGAATCTTATAAACTCCTTTTTGGATAATAACCTCTGTTCCCGCGGTCGCTATCGCAGCGCCTACCAGACTTGAAAGAATTGCATGGCTTGAAGATGTTGGCAGGCCAAAATACCACGTTATTATGTCCCATATTATGGCTGCCAGAAGCGCAGATATAACTGTTACCTGTGTGACACTTGCAGTCTCTACAAGCCCCGCTCCTACTGTTCTGGCAACAGCAGTTCCTGACAGCGCCCCAACCATATTTAAGACCGCTGCCATGGCAACGGCAACTTTAGGGGAAAGAACTCTTGTTGATACTGATGTGGCTATCGCATTGGCTGTGTCGTGGAAACCGTTTATAAAATCAAAGACTGTCGCAAGGACTATTACACATATGAGAAGAAAAAACGTATCATGCATACTTCAGGACTATAGACTCAAGGACATTGGCAACATCCTCGCACTTGTCAGATGCGTCTTCGAGATGTTCGTATATTTCCTTCCACTTTATTATAAGGATAGGGTCTTTCACATCGTTAAACAGCGCTCCGAGCGCATCTCTGAAACCCCTGTCAACCCTGTTTTCCAGCCTGTTTATCTCAATACAATATTCCTGGACATAAGAATAATCCTTTTCTTTTAATTTCTTTATTGCCTTATGAATGACCTCAGCGGTTAAAAGAAGGTCTTTAGACATTGCAACAGCCTCTTTTGTAGGTTCGGTTATCTTAAAAACAGCCAGCCTGTCAACAGAAGCCCATATCAGATCAAGGACATCATCAAGGCTTGATGCAAGGGCATGTAAATCTTCTCTGTCTATGGGAGTGATAAAGGTCTTGTTGAGCTTTTTCATTATATCGTGGGTCAGCATATCGCCGTCCTGCTCAACATCATATATCTCCTTGGCCCTCGCATCGACATTGTCAAAGTTTTCCATCAGAGAAACAAGGAGAGTGGCTGCTTTTGTGACATTTAATGCGGCCCTGTCAAATATCTCGAAAAAGTCTATTTCTTTAGGAAAGAATCTCATATCTGTTTTTGTTATTTAATAGCATATAAGAAACAAAAGCGTGATGTCAAACAAAACCTGAGACATTTCGCACTTGACCAAAATGCTCGTTAAAATTTACAATTACTACTTGCAGGGCCCATAGCTCAGCTGGTAGAGCTACCGGCTCATAACCGGTTGGTCCCAGGTTCGAGTCCTGGTGGGCCCACCAACTGATTTAGCTTTGCTAAATCAGAGTTAAGAGTGAAAAGTTGCAAGTTAAGGGTTGAAATTTAAAACTCCGGATTCCTATATAGCAACTTTTAGCTTCTAACTTCTATCGGTGGAGGGTGCGTGCAGGAAAATATAAGGCTACTTATCGAACTTCAAGAAGCGGATTCCACTATCATAAGAAAAAAAGCTGTTATTGATTCGCTGCCTTCTAAGCTCTCGTCAGTTGAGAAATCTTTTAAAGAAATCCAGTTTCTCTATGAAAAAGAAAAACAGAAATGCGAACTTCTTGAGAAGAAAAAAAAGGACAAGGAGAGAGGAATTGAGGATATAAATGAGAGGATAAAGAAAATAAAAACCCACGCGAAAGATATAAAAACCAACAAGGAATATCAGGCGCACCTTAAAGAGATTGAAACCATAGAGAAAGAGCGGTATGCGATAGAGGATGAGATACTCTCCGTCATGGAAGCCATTGAGGCTGCAGCCAAAGAGGTAAAAGCTGAAGAGCTTAAAATGAAGGCCCAAAAAGATAAGGTAGAGGCTTTCAGAAAAGAGGTTGAGAAAGAGATAGCAGAAGCAGAAAAGGAACTGGGAGAACTCAAGGTCAGGCGCATAGCGATAGTCGATAAGATTGACCCTGATGAGTACAGTCATTATATGTCCTTGCTTGAAAAATGCAGTGGGCTTGCGGTAGTAGAGGCAAGGGATGAAATATGTCAGGGCTGCAATATGAACATACCGCCGCAGATGTTTGTTGAGCTGAAGAAAAATATTGAGATAATTCAGTGCCAGCTGTGCGACAGAATCCTTTACTGGAAAGAAAGAGGCGAATGAAAGAAGGTGTTTTGTACTGTGATGGGGCCTCCAGCGGGAATCCCGGGGAATCAGGTATTGGCGCAGTCCTTCTCCTTGAAGGCAAGACATACGAGATATCGGAACATATCGGAACAGCAACAAACAACATCGCAGAATACACGGCGCTTCTAAAGGGGCTTTCCAGGGCCAAAGCGCTGAAGATAGAAAGGCTGAAGATCTTTCTTGATTCTGAACTCATCGTGAAACAGATTCAAGGGAGCTATAAGGTAAAAAATGAAAATCTGAAAGCGCTGTATCAGGAGGCGCTCTCGCACCTGAAGTCTTTTAAGGCTTACACCATCAGTCATATCCCCAGAGAACAGAACAAAAGAGCAGACTCCCTTGCGAAAAAAGCAGCAGTTAAACCCTCTCATTGAATTATTTTTTTACTTTCCTTTATAATTAACAAAAGTTATGGGAATGGAAGATCATAAGTTAAAGGTTTTCTGCACAGTTGCGGAGACAAAGAGTTTTTCTAAGGCCTCCGAGATAATACATCTCACTCAGCCTGCTGTCAGCCTTTTAATCCAGGCAATTGAGGAGACATACGAGACTAAACTCTTTGACAGGGCAAGCAATACAATCACCCTCACGCCTTCAGGGGAGATGCTCTACAAGTATGCGAAGGAGATACTTAATCTTTATGCTGCGGCTGAAAAGAACATTGGCGAAATAATAGGTTTTGTAAAGGGCAGCATAAGTGTCGGCGCAAGTTCAACCATAGGAAACTATCTCCTGCCCGGAGTCATCGCAGACTTCAGAAAGACACACCCGAAAATAAAAGTGCACCTCCTTGTCGGCAACACAAAGCGGGTGGTGGAGTTCTTGAATGCCGGCAATATTGATATTGGACTTGTAGAGGGAGATGTCGCAGGGCATAAGATGGTTGTTGATAAACTTGTCAATGATGAGCTTGCGTTAATCTTGCCTCCGATTCATCCGTTGGCAAAAAAGAGAAATGTCTCTATCTTTGAAATTACGAAAGAACCTTTCATATTCAGAGAGGAAGGGTCAGGCACAAGGCAGGTAATAGAAAAATACCTCGGCAAATACAGCATCACTCCTCAAAATATGATGATTTCTATGGTGCTGGGAAGCACAGAGGCAATAAAGGAATCGGTTGAAAATGGCATGGGCATCGCTATTGTGTCAAGATGGGCTGTAAGAAAAGAAATCAAATACGGGACGTTAAAGCCTTTGAGCTTTAAAGAAGAGAAAATGCTGCGGGATTTCTCCTTAATCTTCCTGAAAAAGGCGATAGTATCCCACGCAGTGGATGAGTTCCTGTCGTACCTTAAGACTTATCCTTTTGACAACCTTCTTCCGGTGTCTGAATAGACGCGATAATCTATCTCCGGAAATAGTTTGTCTTTATTCTCAAGCTCAAGCAGCCACGCCTCGTTTATATCGCCTTTCCTGATTGCCGCGTATAAACCGTTAAACCTATCTATATGGTCAGAGAACCTCTTTGAAGCATATTCGGCTGCGGCCCCTGTTTTTATTATAAAGGCCCAGTCACTATGCTGTGACAGAAGAACTTCTCTTGCGGCCTGATTAAGCGCCCTCTTCAGCAAACCATCAGCACGCGGGAATATATTTGCAAGCTCTGTCATTTTTTCGACTGCCCTGTGCATATGCCTGTAAATCCAGCTGTTTGAACTGTTAAGCCACACCTCGTTATACCCTTTATAGCCCCAGCTTGACAGCGATGGATTTACGCACTGTAATCCTGAATTTTGTTCAGAAAATTCCCCCATCCCCCCTTTATTAAAGGCGGGTGAGGGGGGATTATTTTCATTCAGGTATTCTGAAGGTGTAATTGTTCTAAATACCTTTTGATCGCCTGAAATTTTCCTTAAAAGAAAGTTAAGCCAGTCCGGCCCTTCAAACCACCAGTGTCCGAAAAGTTCGGTATCATAAGGAGCTGTTATCGCGGGCCTAAACCCTGAAGTATCGTACAGAAACTCTATTTGGCATTTTTTGCTGGACATAAAGTCTTCAGCATGCTCTTCTGCTTTAGCTAACGCCTGTTCTCTTACATAAGGCATCTTATCCTCTGTCTTGCCTGTTATACAGTAGTATTTTATGCCTGTATATGTTCTTATGCCGTCAGGATGTATGTGTGGTTTGACATAATCTATCGGCAGGTCAAATCCGGCATCCCTGTAAAAATCCCTGTAAGCAAAATCCCCGGGATAGCCTTCTATCGAGCTCCAGACCTGTTTTGATGACTCAATATCTCTTCCGAATGCAATAACTCCTGAAGGGCAGGACACAGGCTTGTACACGCCATATCTCGGCGTGGGCCTTCCGTTCAGTATCCCATGTGTATCCATAAAAAAGAATTTTATGCCTGCTTCTGCAAGCAAACTGTCTGCATTGTTATAATATCCGCATTCAGGCAGCCATATCCCGGCAGGCGCTTTTCCGAAGTTTTTTATGTGATTCTCCTTTGCAGTCCTTATCTGCGCCCTTACTGCCTGAGGATAGATACTCAGGACAGGCAAATACGAGTGGGTGGCAGCAGTGGTTATAATCTCAACCTTTCCTGTTTCAGCCAATCTTCTAAAGGCAGCCGTCAGGTCTTTTTTGAAGGATTCTTCATAGAGAAATCTGATTCTTTTGAACCGCTCGTTATACATCCTTGCCAATGGCTCAAATGATATATCACCTCTGTTTCTGAGAAGCTCTTTTTCTGAAAGCTCGATGAGATTGTTTATATATTTCAGATACCTTTCTCTTAAAAGAGAATCATTGAACATCTCAACAAGCGCCGGGCTCAGAGAGAGTGTAATTCTAAAATCAATATTATCGTTCAGAAGCCTGTCAAATACATCAATCAGAGGTATGTAGCTCTCTGTTATTGCCTCGTAAAGCCAGTTTTCCTCAAGAAAGTATCCGTGTTCAGGATGCCTGATATAAGGCAGATGGGCATGGAGGACAAGAATAAGATAGCCTTTATGCACTACTTTCTCCTAAACATCCTCTTTAAATCATCCAGTGAAAAGAAAATTCTTGTCGGCCTTCCGTGAGGGCATTGGTCAGGATGCTCTGTATTTTCAAGGTCAGAAAGAAGCTGCGAGACCTCTGACTGGTTCAGTATCTCTTTCCCCCGAACTGACTTGTGGCAGGCAATCCTTGCTGCAATCTCTTCTTTTATGGTTCTGTCCGGTCTGTCTCCCTCCATGATTGCTGATGCAGCATCTGAGAGTATTCCTCTAAGGTCACCCTCGGCAAGCGCGTCAGGAAGCGAACGGATAATTACGGCGTCATGTCCGAAGTCATCAACCTCAATGCCAAGCTCATTCAGGAGGTTTTTGTTTTCAAGGATAACCATGTATTCCTTATGCGAAAGATTTATCTGTCTTGGGAAAAGCATCTGGTGCGAGTCCAGATTTATTTTCTTAAGAAATTTTTCATAAAGAATTCTTTCATGGGCTGCGTGATGGTCTATAAGGCTCAGTCCCCCTCTGCCTGAAACAGCGATGAATGTATCACCGAGATAGATAAATGGCAGCGACGGTTTATACGGCAGTTCAAGATTCTCCGAGACATGAGAAGGCAGAACCTCATCTATCCCTTCATAATTTGCACCGCCATACGGCATGACAGGTGACTCTGTAAATGGTTTTACATGCCCTGCCCTTTCACCTTTTACGGCATCACGTATTCCTGTATTCACAAACCGGTAAACAACCTCCTTGTCCTCAAATCTGACTTCTCGCTTTGCCGGATGGACATTAAAATCAATTTTCCGGGGTTCCACTTCCAAAAAGAGAAAAAATACAGGGTGTTTATCTTTTGGAAGTATTCCTTCGTAAGCGCTGTACACTGCGTGTGAAAGCGAGGCATCTTTTATCGGCCGCTTGTTTATGAAAATGAATTGGTGCGCCTTGCTGTTCCTGAAATTTCCCATGTCAGAGACAAATGCGCTTATTTTTATAAGCCCCTGGCCCTCTTCTTTATAAACCTCTATCAATCCGTTTACAAATTCATCGCCGTATACCTGCATCAGCCTCTCCCTGAGCCCTGACGCCTTTGGAAAAATCATGGTTTCCTGATTTTCAGTCAAAAGCCTGAATCCAATCTCGTAATGCGAGAGGGCTTCCTTTGTTACAGTGTCAATAATATGGAAAAGCTCTGTGGTGTTTGTCTTTAGGAATTTTTTCCTTGCAGGTGTATTGAAAAACAAATCCTTTACCTCAACAGATGTGCCTGAAAAAGGGGAGTCCTTAATTTCTTTTATTTCTCCGCCTGCGATTTCTACTGATATTCCGGAATCAGCGCCTTTTAAGCCTGTAATAAGTTTTATCCCTGCGACTGAAGCTATTGAAGGAAGCGCTTCTCCGCGAAATCCCATTGTCTTAATATTGAACAGATCTGCATCACTGCTGATTTTGCTTGTCGCGTGGCGCTCAAAACACAAACGTGCGTCTTCTTCATCCATGCCTGTGCCGTTGTCAGAAACCCTGATTAGCCTCTTGCCTCCGTAAAGCGCCTCTATCTTTATCTCTGTGCTTTCAGCGTCAATGGAGTTTTCTATGAGTTCCTTAACAACAGAGGCAGGCCGTTCCACAACCTCTCCGGCAGCGATTTTATTTCTTAAGTCAACAGGAAGAACCTTTATGTCAGGCATAAGACATTTTAAAGTCAGGCAAAGGATTTGGCAATAGGGAAACCCATAAATTACGGTTGAAACTATCCTGTAATAGAGATATGATAATAAGGCATGGGCAACATGGCTGCTGAAAAAACCGGCGAGACATATAAGATTCAGATACTGGAGAACCAGCTCCAGTTCACTGAAAAGCTGAAATTTGTAATGAACAGGATACATGCTGCCAACAATGTTAACGAGATTCTGTTCCAGCTTAAAAATGACATTTTGGGTCTCTTTGACTCAGAAGGAATCACCATATACCTCATAGACCCCGTAAAGCGGCAGCTTGTCTCAAAGTACCTCGTAGGCTCTGCTATCAAGGAAATACTGCTTCCCATATCTCATGCCAGTATTGCAGGATACACAGCGCATGACTTAAAAATGGTAAATATCGGAGACGTACATGACACAAAAGAACTATTTGCCATAGATCCGAACCTGAAATTTGACAGCAGCTGGGACCAGAAAACAGGGTACAGCACAAAACAGATTCTTACATCCCCGATACTCTTTGAAAATAAAATCCTCGGAGTCATACAGTTAATTAACAAAAAGAGCCAGCCGAGATTTACTAATCCTGATGGAAAATTATAAGGTCAAAAAATCAGATATAGGAATGTCCCTCGGCATGTACTACAAATGCAAGTTTGTTGAGTACAGTCCCAGCGTATTTATCCAGAGAGAACTGTTTAAGGGCCTCAATGTAGCCTATCTCAAAAAATCCTTCTGGGTGCCGCTCTCGCTCTCGAATAGAAAAGCGGTCATCCTGATAGATAATCCCAGAGACGCCAAGGTGCTTGATGTAAAAAATCTTATTAGGGCAAATGAGTATGAGTTTCAGGTTGCTTTAAGGGATGACATAATTAAATTCCTCGAAGCTCCTGAGTTTGACTTCGGCGCTGCGGGTTCAATGTCAGACATCCTCGCAGAGATAGACATCAAAAAAGAGGATGAGGATGAAATAGTTGCTATAGAATCGGAGTACGATGAACAATCCAACACTATAGTGCGCCTTGTAAACCAGATAATTATTGACGCCTACGAGAAAGGGGCTTCGGATATTCATATCGAGCCAAGCAAGATCGCAAAGAAAACCTTTGTCCGCTACAGAGTGGACGGGGTATGCATGAGACATCTTGAGATACCTCTAACCTATTCCAGTCCTGTTGTGTCAAGGATAAAGATAATGGCAAGCCTTGATATTGCAGAAAGAAGACTGCCTCAGGACGGCAAGATTAAATTCATTTACCAGAACAAGCCTGTTGAACTGCGCGTGGCTACGCTGCCAACAGTAGCAGGAGAAGATGTGGTTCTGAGGATTCTTGCCTCAGCTGAGGCGATGCCATTGGAGGCTTTGCACCTTTCAGAGCCGGACTATATGAACTTAAAAGAAATAATCAGCCGTCCCTACGGGATTATTCTTGTTGTAGGCCCCACAGGTTCAGGCAAGACTACAACTCTTCATGCAGCCCTTGCCTGTATAAACACGCCTGAGAAAAAGATATGGACTGCTGAAGACCCGGTAGAGATAACACAGGAAGGACTGCGTCAGGTTGAGGTAAAGCCAAAGATAGAGTTTGATTTTGCCATGGCGATGCGCTCATTTTTAAGGGCTAACCCTGATGTGATTATGGTTGGCGAGATGAGAGACCGCGAAACAGCGCATATCGGCATAGAAGCATCACTTACAGGACATCTTGTTCTTTCCACGCTTCACACCAACAGTGCGCCTGAAACAATTACAAGGCTTATTGACATGGGGATAGACCCTCTTAACTTTGCGGATTCGATTTTAGGAATACTGGCACAACGGCTGGTCCGAACCCTGTGCAAAAAATGCAAAGAACCGTATCACCCTGACAGGGAAGAGTTTGAATCTCTGTCAAAATCTTACGGCGAGCGGTTCCCTCAACTTGGGATAGTGTATGATGATAAGCTGACCCTTTATAAACCAAAGGGCTGCGATGAGTGCAACCATTCAGGGTACAAAGGCAGAGCCGGCGTATACGAATTGTTAATAGGGACAAAAGATATAAAGAGAGTTATTGCAAAGCGAGGCACTGTGGAAGAAATAAGACAGCAG
>JAPLLK010000027.1 GCA_026387575.1 Nitrospirota bacterium
TATTGAGTGCTCAGTGCCCCTTGTCCTTATGTCATGGCATCCTTTTACTCCTTCAACCCTGTTTATTACTGCCTCGATCGCTACTGTGTCAATACAGATTGTATCAACAAGCACATCAGATGCCCTTTTAATGATTTCAAAGCCTATCCTTGCTATAAGAAATACTATGACAAGGCCTGCAATTGTATCTGCGATACGATACCCAGACTTTGTGATTATAAGACTTATAATTACACCGAGAGAGGCTAATATGTCACTCTTTGTGTGCATCGCATCAGCAATAAGAAATTCGCTTTTAAGCTCTATCCCTTTTTTCCTTTCATAAATAGTAACAAATATATTTACAGCCATTGTTACGAGCATCACGGCGAAACTTACTCCGGTAACCTCTGTTTCATGGTATTCAACAATTGAGTGATAGACCTGTTTGAGTATCTGAAAACAGGTAACAAATATCATCACGCCAATGATAATAGTGAATAGGGTTTCATACTTTTTATGGCCGTAGGGATGGTTTTCGTCAGGCGGATGAGAAGCTATCCAGATGCCAATCATGCCGACTATGTTTGAAACGCCGTCGAAGAATGAATGAAATCCGTCAGATGTCATTGCTATTGAATTGCTCATGTAACCGTAGATAATCTTTGCCAGGGAAACACCTGAATTTAAAACAAGAGTATAAAGAAGAACCCTTCTTATCTGAGACATATTGTCTATTGAAGCAATGCTTCCCATCTGTTCTTGAACTCCTTAAACTGTCCTTTATTAATAGCTTCCCGCATTTTTCTAAAAAAGTCTATGTAAAAATAAAGATTGTGTATTGTGTTCAGCCTCATTGAAAGTATCTCCTTTGCGAGGTAAAGATGCCTCAGATATGCCTTTGAGAAATTCCTGCACGCATAACACCCGCAGTTTTCATCCAATGGAGAATTGTCAGCTTTGTATTCTGTCCTCTTGATGCTGATTCTTCCACTGCTTGTAAAAAGCGTGCCGTTCCTTCCGTTCCTTGTAGGCATTACGCAGTCGAACATATCAAATCCTGCTTCAACTGCAATAAGCATATCTTTAAGGTCTCCTATTCCCATAAGATATCTCGGTTTGTCTTCAGGCATAAGCGGAGCAATAAAATTTATTATTTCATGCATCTCTTCTTTTGGTTCACCGACGCTGAGCCCTCCCGTTGCGTATCCGTCAAAATCTATTTCAACAAGCTCTTCAAGGCTTCTTTTGCGGAGGTCTTTATAAATTCCGCCCTGACTTATCCCGAAAAGCGCCTGATTCTTGAACCCTTCTCGCCCCAGGCGACTCGCCGAGGAGAGACCCCTTGACCCCTCGGCCCTTTCTTTACATCTCCTTGCCCATTTCGTAGTCAGTTCAAGTGATTTAACTGCATAGTCATAAGATGCAGGATAAGGTGTGCATTCATCAAATGTCATGCAGATATCAGAGCCGAGGTCAGACTGAATCTCCATCGCCTCATCAGGCCCGACAAAGTGCATTGAGCCGTCAAGATGAGACCTGAAGTGCACCCCATTCTCTGCTATGCTCCTGAGAGATGAGAGGCTGAAGACCTGAAAACCGCCGCTGTCCGTTAATATCGGCTTGTCCCAGTTCGTGAATTTATGCAGCCCTCCAAGAGATGCTATTGTTTTATGCCCCGGCCTGAGATAGAGATGATATGTATTGCAGAGAATCACCTCAGCGCCAATTTCTTTCAGTTCGTCAGGAGACATTGCCTTTACAGTTGCCTGCGTTCCCACAGGCATAAATGCGGGAGTGTTTATAACACCTCTTTCTGTTGTAATACGCCCGAGGCGAGAACTTGCATCTTTATTCAATAGTTCAAATTTCATAGTTACACTATTTTACCCGAAAAATGTATTTAACAAAATATTCGGCAGGCATATGTGCCTGCAATAACAATGTCTAACTGTATTTTTCGTGTTTACTAATAGTTTAAAAATCAGCCCGGACATTGACAACCTTTTGCATTTGTTGTATTTTCAATCACAATGAAAAAACGCCTCATAGAGCTTATCCTTGAAAAGGCATTCAAATACAGCGAAGAGCCTGTATTTAAGCTTGTATCAGGCAGAATGTCCAACTATTATTTCAACTGCAAGGCAGTGACTTTGCATCCCGAAGGTATGTATCTCATCGGCAATCTGATCTATGACATGATAAAAAATTCAGGCGCTAAGGCCATCGGAGGCCTTACTCTCGGAGCAGACCCTGTTGCATATGCTGGCTCATATACATCTTACCTGAAAGGGAAACCTATTGAGACATTTGTGGTGAGGAAATCAGCAAAATCACACGGCACAATGCAGTGGATAGAAGGCAATGTTAAAGAAGGCGACAGGGTTGTAATTGTTGATGACGTTATTACAACAGGCAAATCAACCATTGAGGCAATTACAAGGGCAAAAGAGGCTGGGTTTCAAATAGTAAAGGTAATCGCTCTCATTGACAGGCAGGAAGGCGGCAGGGAAAACATTGAGGCATCAGGCTATAAAGTGGACTCCCTAATCCTGAGAGATGAGGTAATGCAGCTTTACCATCAGACATAAATATCATAGACATCTCTCACGCCTTTTCTTGTCCCTTCAAGACGCTGGAGAAATTCGCCTTTATCTTTAAATCCGAGAAATCCAGCCGCTGCGATTAAAATGTTCTCATCGTCTTTCTTCAGGATATCACGTTCCCTTAGCCTTAAATAACTCTCAAGCGTCCTGTAAAAGATGTATGCTCCTTTCATGGATTCTGCATTTGGTTGATTAATTATTCCTGCAAGGCGTAATCTCTTTATGGCATCAAAAGTATTCTGGACAAGAAGAGAGGGGTATTTAGCACAATTCCTAAGCTGCAAATACTGCACTGTGAACTCAAGCTCTTCAAGCCCGCCGTATCCGAGCTTTATGTCATAGCCTGCCGTCTCCCTTGAAAGTTCCTTTTGTATCCTTTCTCGCATTCCGCGCATATCAGAGGCAGATATGCTGTTCCCATGTGTAATTAAAATATTCTTTGCCATATCCAGAAAACACTGCCCTGCCTTCCTATCTCCGGCAATAGGCCTTGCCTTAAGGAGCGCCTGGAATTCCCAGAATGCGGCATTCTTTGAGTAGTAATCCCTGAATGATGTCAGGGATGAAACAAGAGGCCCCTTTGTCCCGTCAGGTCTGAGCCTCATGTCAACTCTGTATGCAGCCCCTTCTCGTGTATATGAAATAAGAAGCCTCACCAGCCGTTCAGCAGCCTTTGTATCCTCTTCTGTCACATCGCCTGCAGAAGCAAAGATGATGTCAAGGTCAGAGTTAAATGTAATCTCTCTGCCTCCGAGTTTGCCAAAACCTATCATTGCCAGTTTTCTGCTTAGATGTTTAAGGCTTACAGAAAGAACTGCCTCAGCAGTTCTGCTTAATCCTTTTATAAGGCCTATCACATTTATCCCTTTCCGGAGAAACAGAAGGCTGAGCCTTATCTCTTCAACCTGGCGCATAAGGCGAATTGCATCGCTTATTGCTGTCTCGCTTTCTATGCTTTGTCTTAATTCTATTTGCAATGCCTTCAAGCTTTTTTTAAGGAGCATCTCATGCCCTATCATCTCAAGATAGTCAGGCCTTCTTATCACTGCCTTTGCAATGTACTCGCTTTGTGAAAAGAGAGTTGTGAGCACTGGGATAAGCTCTTTATTTTCTTTAAATGCATCAAGATAGGATTCTCTGGCGCTCAAAAATGAGGCAAAAGACTGAAGATGGTTCAGCGCCATGTCGGGATTGCTGCTTTTGACAGCCGCATCAACAAACGCCGGCAGTATCTCACCGAGAAGCCTTCTGCCCCTCAGCGTCTGATAATTGTAGGTTGAATTTTTTATAAGCTGGATATTGCGCATCCCTCGCTCAACATCTTTAATGCTTATCCTGCCAAGATACTCTTTAACCTCCGAGTCTGAAAGTTCCTCATCAAAAAGCGCCACTCCGTCTGACTGTGCTTTCTCTTCTTCTCTGAATAGCGAATTGTATATAGTCCTCACACTTTCTCTTCTGTTCTCAAGTTCCTTTAAAAAAGATTCCCTGCCTGAAAATCCCATTTTTCTGCTGAGCGCATTCAGTTCACTTTCATTGGACGGCAGGCTGTGAGTCTGGAGGTCATTCATCTGCTGTAGCCTGTGCTCAAGCATCCTTAGAAATCTGTAGTTATTTAGAAGCACAGAATAGTCGGTCTGTCCGATAAGATTTTTCTGCAAAAGCATATGCAGAGCTTTTTGAGTAACCCTTTCCCTTAATAATGGCTCCTTGCCGGCATAGATAAGCTGAAGGGCATGGGTAAAAAACTCTATCTCCCTTATGCCGCCATATCCCCTTTTAATATCATTTTTTTTGAATGCTGAATCTATGCGCGTCTTTATCTGCCTTATCTCGTCAATTGCAGTGAAATCAAGATATTTCCTGTAAACAAACGGCTTAATCATCTCCATGAACTCATTGCCGAGCTTTGAATCGCCTGCAATTGGCCTTGCCCTCAGGAGCATTGCCCTCTCCCATGCCCTGCCCCATGATTCATAGTACGTCTCATAACCTGAGACAGGCAATGCAATACTTCCTCTCTGTCCCTCAGGCCTTAATCTTAGATCCACCCTGAAGATAAAACCGTCTTCTGTATTTGCGGATAAAAATCTGTTAAGATTCTCTCCCAATTTGCAGTAATACTCGTGATTGGTTATCCTGTTCGCTGTAATACCCTGCGGTGTTGTTACGCCTGTAGTTTCTCCGTCTGCGGTCCCATATACAAACATTATGTCTATGTCAGAACTGAAATTAAGTTCCTCGCTTCCAAGCTTCCCAACGGAAATGACAGTAAATGCGTCCATTTCCGGTTCACCGTATGTTTCAGTCAGCGATTTTTTAACAACCTTTAATGATTCATCTACAATGACATCCGCAAGTACGCTCAGTTCAAACATCGTCTCTGTAAGGTCAGCCTTTTTGAGAATATCCCTGAGTGTTATCCTTAAAAGTTCTTTTTTCTTGAACCTGCATACAACCTTTGCATTCTCAGCACCGCTCATTAATTTTTCTCTTAGAGAGGCTGAAAGGGATTCCATGTCCACAGTTTTCTCTATTTCAGCGAGCGTATCAAACAGTATCGCAGGGGTTGAGATGCAGAAATTTGAGAGGAACTGGCTGTAGCTGAAAAGAAGAGATATCGGAGTTATGTCAGCCTTCAGTTTATCGATATAATCTGGATTGTTCCCGCAGAATGTAGTAAGGTTTTTTAATGCCCTTTCAGGGTCAGGCGTTGAACCTGCAGCATCTTTGAGCATCTTCCCCATTGATAATTGTTGCATGAAACAGAAGATTTCAACAAGGGGAAGCGATTAATTAGAAAACTGTCGCTATCTGCTATGGATTTGATTTATACTTTATAAAAGACACTAACAGAATGGAGTATGAACGAACCCATGTGTGATGTAAACGTATATATACTGAAAGATGGCAGGGAAGAACTCTACCTCGAGAATGTTGACACAATAAAACCCGAACAGGGGAAGATATACCTTAAAAATCTGTTCGGCGAGCAAAGGGTGCTTGAAGGAAATATAAAAGAGATTGCGCTCTTAAAACACAGGATAGTTCTGGAAAAAAAATAAGACATCTCCAAAACATAACCTGCTTACAGCGCTCAGTCTGATTAAACTGCCTCTACAGCTTTTATTTCCGGTATGCTCTTTTTCAGTTCCACTTCGATTCCGCCCTTGAGTGTCATTGTTGACATAGGGCAGCTGCCGCATGCGCCCGTAAGTTTGACCTTTACAATATTGTCCTCTGTTACATCCACTAACTGCACATCTCCGCCGTCACGCTGAAGGAAAGGCCTCACCCTGTCAATCACTTCCTGTATCTTTGTCTTGTCAAGCATTTAAAACCTCCTCTGAATATCTATTGCCTTATGTCCAATTATAAATCATTCTCACATATGGAAGTAATGATATAAATCATATAATTGTAAGAAATGCCAAAACCAAATATAATATAAAAAATCTCGTGTAAGTTTACAAACGGAGGGAGATTCTGATAATGAAATTTCAGGCTTAAAAAACCTAAAATTTCATTATCAGAACATGCGTAGTCCCTGTGTCTTTCTCAACTATCTGCATCCTAATCTGCTTTACTGACTTTGCCTCACCCGGAAAGAAGATAATTCCGTATGCCAGAGTGTTTGGTTGTATCGGTTTGGATTGAAGCGACTTCTGTTTTAAATCATCAATAATACTGCGTTGTGCTTTCTCTGCATCATATCCTTTTGCTCCGCCAACAACAATGCCGCCTGCCGCGCCTAAAGCTGCGCCTTTCCCAGTCATCTTAGCCACATCCTGTCCTGTCACAATGCCTATGGCTGCGCCGATTGTTGCTCCGGCGATAGCGCCAAGGAAACCGTGATAAGCTCCTTCTTTGAAAACCTCTTTTGTCTGGGCATATTTCGTTGCGCGCTCGTACGCAATATTGCCGGCAAGAATGGGCCAGAGGTTGCCATCATTATCTTCAAGGAATGTCTGCGAGGAATTTACTTCAAGGGGATGTGTGCCCTGATTGTCAAATACGACCTGAACAGGCAGCATGCCGGCGGACCTGATGTCAAAACCAAATGTTTCCCGGGCTTCACCGGCATCCGCATATGCCTTTGCTCCGACTGTGGCGCCTGCTACATTCTGAGCATTCGGATAGGCGCTTGGCGCTTTGAACGGCAGTGGCTGTGCCTTATAGCTTGTGGCGCAGGAAATAAAAAAAACAGAAGAGAGAATTACACAGAAAATTTTCACCATCAGCATCTTTCTTTTTCTCTTCATGGCAATACCTCCTCCGCTATAAACAGTTCCCTTTTATTTTCTTATACCTATTATATCATCAAAACTATCTCATGAGCACTTCATTTAGTCCGGTTTTTGCAATCACTCCGCCGCCTATTACAACATCCTCATCATAAAAGACTGCGCTCTGCCCCGGTGCAGTAGCCCACTGAGGCTCCTCAAAGATAACCTTAACTGTATCTGTATTTTCGCTTAGATGTATTGCCGCGGGCTCATCTTTCATCATGGAACGGACTTTGACGGCGGCTTTAAAAGGTAAAGCGGGGGACTGGGGAAGCGGTAAAGCGGAGAACCAGTTAAGGTCTCTGACTTCCAACTCCTTTATCTTTGCATGTTCCTTAGAGCCGACATAGACTATGTTTTTCTCAGCATCAATCCTCACAACATACAAAGGATGGGGAGAAGATATCCCGAGTCCTTTTCTCTGTCCAATAGTATAATGATAAATCCCCTTATGCTCGCCAAGTATTTCCCCGCTCATGTCCATAATCGCCCCTGAAACACCAGAAAATTGATGGAGCTTGTCTGTCAGGTTAAAATAATTTCTGCCTTCAACAAAACATAACTCCTGACTTTCAGGTCTCTGAGCAGCAGAAAGACCGAGATTGTTTGCAATTTTTCTTACATCCTCTTTCTTATATTCTCCAAGCGGAAGCAGAAGCCTCTCAAGTTCTTCCCTTTGCAATACATAAAGAAAATAAGACTGGTCTTTCTTTATATCAATGCCTTTTTTAAGAACTGCCGATTGTCGACTGTCAACTGTCAACTGTCTTGCTACTCTCGCATAATGCCCTGTAGCAATGAACTCAGCGCCTCTTCTATCAGCCTCTTTAAGAAGATAGGGGAATTTTATGTGCCTGTTGCATAATATGCATGGATTCGGAGTTAACCCTTTTGTATATGAATCAACAAACGGTTCAATGACTTTCTCTATAAAATCATCCCTGACATCAACTGAACTGTGAGGGATTCCGATGGCAGATGCTGTTTTTGAGGCGCCTTCTATCGCCTGTAAAGAGCAGCAGGTAGTAGCATCAGTCCTCCCCGCTGGCTCAAAGAGTATAAAACTCAGGCCTTCAACCTCGTATCCCTTCTCTTTGAGGAGATATGCAGTTATAGAGGAATCAACCCCTCCGCTCATCCCGACAATTACCTTAGGCATAGTTTATTTTACCTTAAATTTGCTGGATTGACTCGGACAATCTTGAAGATATTCGCTGATAGGCGATGTTCTTACGTTAAAAAAATGTGTTGCGTTATTTACTTTTTTCCCTCTGCCATAACCGCTTCCAGCGCGCTATAAAACCCTTTCACAAACTCCGCCATTTTTTTGTAATCAAGTTTTTCTGCCGTGTCGCTGTGAGCATGGTAATGCGGGTTTCTGTAAAATGCGGTGTCTGTAATCATGAATGCAGGATAATCTTAATAATCCATCGAGTTAAAGAAATTTTGAAGCAATGTCTGCATTATTTTACTATTCCCTGATTTATCCAACCTTAATCTTCCAGCCTGTTCCATCTTTCTTATCCTCAAGTATTATCCCCTTCTCATCAAGCTCTCTTCTTATAGTATCCGCTGCTGCCCAGTCCTTTTTCTGCCTCGCCTCTTCCCTTGATGTTGTCCTGCTCAGGATGTCTTTTTCTGTCAGAGAAATCTTCTTGGTTCTCATCAATGCCCTCTGCCATTCATCAGGAGTTTTCCTGAAAATATTCAAAACACTGCCGGCATCCATCAACAGAGCCCTTGTCTTTGATATGAGTTCGTTTGCATTCTGGCCTGAGGGTTTGCTGTCAAGATATTTGTTTGCTTCCCTTATGAGTTCAAAGATATGCCCTACGGCAAGGGCGGTGTTGAAGTCATCATCCATTGCTGTCAGGAATTTTTCTCTGAATGCGTTGACTACATTCTCAAATGCCTTTTCCAGAGAAGAAATCTTTTCTCCGGATTCATTTTTAGATGTAAAATCTGCAATCCTTGTCAGTGTCGTATAATACCTGTCAATGGAAACCTCTGCTTCCTTGAGCTGTTCGTCAGAGAACTCTATCGGGCTTCTGTAATGAGTTGACAGGATAAAGAATCGCACAACCTCAGGGTCATATCTCTCAAGGACCTCTTTGATGGTGAAAAAGTTCCCGAGCGACTTTGACATCTTCTCCTTGTCAATTGTAATAAAGCCGTTGTGCATCCAGTATCTGACAAAGGGCTTTCCTGTAAATGCCTCTGACTGGGCCATCTCGTTTTCATGATGCGGGAATATCAAGTCCGCGCCTCCGCCGTGAATGTCAAAACTCTCAGCAAGATGTTTCATTGACATTGCAGTGCACTCTATGTGCCATCCGGGCCTTCCCTTTCCCCACGGGCTTTCCCAGAAAGGCTCGCCTTCTTTTGACGCCTTCCAGAGAGCAAAGTCCATCGGGTCTTTTTTCCTTTCATCCACCTCAACCCTTGCGCCTGCCATCATGTCTTCCTTGTCTCTCTTTGAGAGCTTCCCGTATTCAGAAAATTTATTCACCTCAAAATAAACGCTCCCGTCCCTCTCGTAGGCGTAGCCTTTATCTATAAGCCCCTTTGCAATCTCTATTATCTCTTTTATATGCTCTGTGGCCTTGGGCTCTATATCAGCGCGCGCAACTCCAAGACGGTCCATGTCGCTGTAGAATTCTTCAGTGTATTTCCTTGCGACCTCATTCCACGGAATTCCCTCTTTCTTTGCCCTGTTGATTATCTTGTCGTCAATATCAGTGAAATTCCTCACAAATGTCACATTAAAACCTCTGTGTCTGAGGTATCTCTGAATCACATCAAACACTATTGCGCTTCTTGCGTGCCCAATATGGCAGCTGTCATATACCGTGACGCCGCATACATACATATTCACCATGTCTTTATTCAGAGGGATAAAGTCTTCTTTTTCTGCTGAGAGGGTGTTGTAGACCTTCATCTTTCCTCCTGTCTTCTGAGCCTTCTCTAATACATCTATCTTTTTTGTAAGGGCATCAACGTGTGATTCTAATTCCTTCAGCTTTTCAGAAAGAGGGTCGGGGAAATAGTCATAAAACTCAACAAGCCCCTCCTCTGTAGTCATCCTTATAACTTTCTTTTTTGTCACCCTTCCGGGCACTCCAACGGAGATGGAATTATCAGGGACATCTTTAAGTATCACGGAGTTTGCCCCTATTATAGAGTTGTCTCCTATCTTTATCGCACCGAGTATTTTTGCGCCTGCGCCGACGGTAACGTTATTGCCGAGCGTGGGATGCCTTTTGCCTTTTTCTTTTCCGGTGCCGCCTAATGTCACACCCTGATAAAGAAGAACCTTTTCTCCTATCTCTGTTGTCTCTCCAATCACAACGCCCATGCCGTGGTCAATGAAAAGTCCGGGGCCTATCTTTGCAGCGGGATGTATCTCAATGCCTGTTAAAAGTCTTACTATGTGTGAGAGGAATCGCGGGATTACAGGGATGCGGAAGTTCCAGAGGATATGGTTTATTCTGTGAAACAGGATTGCGTGGAAACCCGGATAGGCAAAGATCACCTCAAGACTGTTTTTTGCTGCAGGGTCTTTCTCAAAAACAGCCTTAAAATCTTGTCTTATATCTCCCCATAAGCCCATGGATACGTATTATACAATAAAAACATTATTTGCTTTAAAGATGATTCATAGAGATCAATCTGCAATAAAACAAAAATAGTCTTCATTCGTATTTTCCCATATCCTTCTCTGAAAGTCCGAAGTAGTGGCCGACTTCGTGGATGAGTGTCTTCCAAATCTGTTCAACAAGCTCCTCTTCAGTTGAGCATATGTCTTCGATGTTCCTCTGATAAAGGATTATCCTGTCAGGCAAGGGATATGGAATGGTAAAAAACCCTCCCTTATCCGTATGGGAAACTCCGCTGTAGAGACCAAGCAGGCGATCTGTCTTTAAGTCCAATCTTTCTGCATCTTCCCTGCATGGATAATCCTCTACAGCGATCGTAATATTCATGAAATATTTTCTGTACTCTTCAGGCAATCTTTCAAGCGCCCTTTCTGCAAGCTCTCTGAATCGCTCCCTATTTACCCTGAAAGCCATACCCTATTTTACAAAAATACTGTAGAAGTTGATTGACAAAATAGGCATCTTCTCCACATCTCTTGTCAACCTTTAATGTCCTGCATTTATAAAAAACAATTTCTGGTATCATATCCCCATGAGTGAAATAAAAATAGAACCCTCTGAACTAAGACAGATGATTGCTGATTACATGGAGAACGGGTTTCTTGAAAACATCATTGACATGTTCAAGCATGATAACTCCCTCTATGCCTTTATCGGAGAACTAATGGCAGATGAGCGCGTAAGGGTGAGGCTCGGCATCTCTGCACTTGTAGAGACCCTGAAGAAAGAAGACCCGGAAAATATTGACAGGTCTGTCCCTGATATCCTGCCGCAGCTAAAAAATCCCGAACCTGTAGTAAGAGGCGATGCCGCTTATCTCTAGATGCCTTTGTAGGTTATGCCTATGGACTCTGCAAGCACCTTGTTAGTGATTTCGCCCTTATAAGTATTCAGGGCTGTCTTTATTTCAGAATCTTCCTTTATCGCCTTTTCAATCCCTTTATTGGCAAGAAGTTTGACATATGAGAGCGTTGCATTCGTAAGCGCAAGGGTTGATGTCCTTGGATATGCGCCGGGCATGTTTGCAACACAGTAATGTATTATCCCGTCCACTTCATATACAGGATTATCGTGTGTTGTCGGTTTTGATGTCTCAACGCACCCTCCCTGATCAACAGACACATCAATTATGACAGCGCCTTTCTTCATTGTCTTAAGCATTTCTCTGGTAATAAGTATCGGCGTTCTTCCTCCGGGAACAAGCACAGCCCCAACTAAAATATCAGCATCCTTTATTTCTTCAGCGATATTATGTGAAGTCAATGGCAGAGGCTTTACCCTTCCCATAAACATCTCGTCAAGTTTCTGAAGTTTCTCAACGCCTTTGTTTATTACAACTGTATCCATTCCGAGGCCAATGCATACATAAGCTGAGTTTGTACCGACAACCCCTGCGCCGAGTATCACTGCTTTTGCAGGCTTCACGCCTACCGTCCCTGTTACAAGAACGCCTTCGCCGTGATGAACCCTCTGGAGATAATATGCGCCCATTAAAGGCGCCATCCTGCCTGCAATCTCGCTCATTGGAGCGAGCAGAGGAAGAGCGCCGTCTTTTTGAAGAGTCTCATAAGCAATACCTGTTATCTTTTTCTTAAGAAGCAGTTCTGTAAGTTCACGGTTCGGAGCGAGGTGAAGATATGTGAATATCGCCTGCCCCTCTCTCAATAAATCATATTCCTGAGCCAGCGGTTCTTTAACTTTCACAATCAGGTCAGACTTTCTGAAAACAGTTGCCCTCTCAACAATATCAGCGTCAGCCTGAAGATATTCGTCATCAGAAAATCCGCTTCCTTCACCTGCGCCTGTTTCAACAAGTATTGTATGTCCATCCTTCTTGAGTTCTTCAACTCCAAAAGGCGTCATTGCAACCCTGTATTCCTCTTTTTTGACTTCCTTAGGCACGCCTATTATCATTCCGGACTCCTTATGCGAAATATGCTGCTTCTTAAAATATTATATTGCAATCTTACCTCAAACACCATAACTTGACACAATTAATTTTGGTGATACACTTCCCAAAACTTGAAGATTATTACATACCCACAGTTGCGAGGATAAAGAAAGCGATTGAAGAAGCAATGAAGTATTAAGTGCCAGACTGCTTATTTTTTACGTTTAAAATCTTTTTATTATGTTGTAGTAAGTATCCCTCTGTGCAGGTGTGAATCCGGCATTTTTTATTGCCCTGATTATGTCCTCTTTTGAAACCCTGTAGCTTACGCCTGCTGATGCAACAACATTTTCCTCAATCATTGTTGAACCGAAATCATTTGCACCGAATCTCAGTGCAACCTCTGCAATCTTTAATCCCTGCGTAACCCATGACGCCTGTATGTTTCTAATGTTATCAAGATATATTCTGGATAAGGCAAGAACCCTGAGATATTCCACAGCAGTAGCAGCAAACAGTGACGAGTTCTCACTTTTAACTTTTAACTTTTCACTTTTCACTAACTCTGTATTTTTCGGCTGGAATGTCCATGGGATGAATGCAGTAAAACCTCCTGTTCTATCCTGAAGAGTTCTTATCGCATCAAGATGTTCAATGATGTCCTCAGGTTTTTCAACACTCCCGAACATCATTGTCGCAGTTGTCCTCATGCCAAGCCTATGCGCCTCCTCCATTACCTTAAGCCATGATGATGATTTTATTTTCCTTGGGCTCAGTATCTCCCTCACCCTGTCAGAGAGTATCTCTGCGCCTCCTCCTGGGATGGAATCAAGCCCTGCGCCTTTCAATATTCTCAAAGCCTCATTAATTGTCAGGTCTGATTTATCAGCGATATAGCATATCTCAGGAGGTGAAAATCCATGGACATTAATGTCAAAGCGTGATTTTATTGATTTTAGCAAGCTGATGTAATACTCGATATTGAAATCAGGGTGTAATCCTCCCTGAATTAATATTTGTGTGCCACCAAGCTTTATTGTCTCTTCAATCTTCTTGAATAATTCATCTTCACTCAATATATAGGAATCTTTGTCTTCCTTATCCCTCCAGAACGCACAGAAAGTGCATTTATTTATACAGATGTTTGTGTAGTTTATATTCCTGTCAACAATGAATGTACCGGTCTTTTCGGGATGAAGTTTTGCCCTTATTTTGTCTGCCCGCTGGCCAAGCTCGAGCAGGCCAGAGTTTTTTAGTAATTCAAGCCCTTCCTTTTTTGTTATGCGTTTATCCTTATTCATTAACTCTTAACTCCCTGTAAAAACTATCCCTCTCAACAGGAACCTTTCCTGCTTTTTTAATGAGATTCTTTAACTGTTCTGCTGTCATTGCATTCCCGCTGAGTGCGCCTGCCGAGTGCGTAATCTTTTCCTCTATTATTGTTCCGTCAATATCATCAGCGCCGAATAAAAGCGCAAGCTGTGATAATTTCTCTCCAAGCATAATCCAGTAAGACTTAATGTGTGTAAAATTATCAAGCACAAGCC
Source organism: Nitrospirota bacterium (assembly GCA_026387575.1). Taxonomy (GTDB): domain Bacteria; phylum Nitrospirota; class Thermodesulfovibrionia; order Thermodesulfovibrionales; family UBA1546; genus UBA1546. The sequence continues at coordinate 13,966 of JAPLLK010000027.1, forward strand.
TGCTGATGGCAATCGTCTTTAAATCATCTATTCCTGATGAATACGAACCGCCTATCTCAGTGTTTTTAGGATGATATGCCAGCGGAATAAATGCCTGAAATCCTCCTGTCCTGCCCTGCAATTCTCTCAGTTTCATCAAGTGGTCAACCCTCTGCGCATAGGTTTCAACGTGTCCGTATAGCATAGTTGCATTCGTCTTTATACCTGCTTTATGCGCAGTCTCCATAACATTAAGCCAACCCTCGCTTGAGAGTTTCTCGGGACATAACCTGTCTCTTACATTTTCATCAAATATCTCAGCGCCTCCGCCGGGCATTGTGTCAAGACCGTGCTTCTTGAGAGCTGTCAGCGTGTCAAACACACTCTTGCCGCTTATCCTTGACATATATTCAATTTCCGTAGCTGTAAATGCCTTTATCTGGAGTTTAGGAAAGTGTTTTTTTATTGAAGATACTATCTCCAGATAGTATTCGAAAGGCCAATCAGGATGCAGGCCTCCAACAATGTGAACCTCTTTAAAAGAAGTTGAGAGTTGCCCGCCTCGGGCGGGTTCGCCTGAGGCGAAAGAGTTGAAAGCTGAGAGCTTCCGAATAATTTCATCCAGTGTCATCTGATAGGCGCCTTCTTCTCCTTTAGAGCGGCTGAATGCGCAGAACTTGCAGCGATTGACACAGATATTTGTGGGGTTAATATGGATGTTTCTTATAAAATATGTTTTATTGCCGTTCTTCTTTTTTGCCGCATGGGATGCAAGTTTTCCGAGAGTGAATATGTCATCGCTCTCAAACAACCTAATCGCTTCTTCTTTTGTGAGCCTTTTGCCGGAAAGGATTTTGTCTTTGATACCTTGCATTCTTTTAATTAATATTCAGGAAGGCATGTCGCATTTAAAAGTTTTAACCCTGATTTGCCTGCCCTGCTGACATCTGCAACTGCTTTTCCTTGAAGCTTTTCTATAAAGATATTATACTATAAAACCTTAAGGACTTTTTTGAAAGGGGCATAATTGAAAAAAGCAAAAATCATAATAGGCACACGCGGAAGCAAGCTTGCTCTCTGGCAGGCGGCATGGGTCAAGTCAGAACTACAGAAACTTAATCCCGATTTAAAGATAGAACTCAACAAAATCAAGACAACCGGGGACAAGATTCTTGATGTGCCTCTTGCAAAGGTGGGCGGGAAAGGGCTTTTCGTAAAAGAGATAGAAGAAGCGCTTCTCAACGGTGAGGCAGACCTTGCTGTCCACAGCATGAAGGATGTGCCTACTGACTTTCCGAAAGGACTTCATCTCGCTGTTATATGCAAGAGGGAAGACCCAAGGGATGCGTTTAT
>JAPLLK010000001.1 GCA_026387575.1 Nitrospirota bacterium
AGGTCGGCATCGGAAAAATGGCTCATAAGCCCCCTGACCGACATGAAATTCATTTTACATATTGCGCTCATCTCTTTTTCTATGTCTTCCATATTAAAGCCGAGCCTTCCCATGCCTGTATCCACTTTTATGTGCAGATTGACATTATGTTTTCTTGCCTTTGCTTCTTTAGAGAATCTTTGCGCTGTTTTAACATCATGGACCACAGGTATCAGGCTGTATTTTAAATAGTCTTCTATATTATTTTTATCAAAAAGTACAATTATCGGCACTTTAATGCCTGCACGTCTCAGGGCAATAGCTTCTGATGTGTATGCCACTGCAAGATAAGAAGCCCCTTCTTTAACAAGCCGTTGGGCAGCTTCAACAGCGCCGTGGCCATAGCCGTCTGCCTTTACAACAGCTATGACTGTTCTGTTTCCTGTTATCTTTCTTGCTGTTCTAAGATTATGTGCGATAGCGTTGAGGTCTATCTCTGCTATTGGTCCTCTGTCCATAGGCAGTTCGGAGTTTTGAGTTAGAAGTTTAGAATTTTTAAAAATGCTGCGAACTCCAAACTCTTAACTCTCAACTCATCATTTTTCCTGTCCTGTTTTTTCTTTCTTTTCTTTGTCTTCTTCAATTGGTTTTTTTGGTGTGACGTCTATCTCGTCAGGCTCTGACATGGATTTCTTGAAATTTTTTATAGCTTTTCCAATACCGCCTGCGAGTTCCGGCAACCTCTTTGCTCCAAAAAGGACAATTACGATTACCAGTATAACGATTAGCTCTTGCATCCCTAAACCAAACATATCTTACCTCCTCTAACTTTCTCTAAGTCTTTCATTGTATTGATATTCAGAAATGACCTGCCTTCAGGGTCTATCTGCCTTACCTCTTCCTCTTTTATATATAAAACATTGATCTCTGTCAACATATCCTTAAGTTTCTTTAGTCCTTTATTAAGTCTTTCTTCAATGATGCCAAGAATATTTTTTGAATAGATCCCGAAAAGAGGCTGCGGATTCCCTTCAAATACAGGTATCACAGCATCCCATTTTTCTTGTGTTGACTGCTGCTGACTGCTGACTGGTGACTGCTCTGTTTCATATCTGTCAACCATATACTTCATAAGCTGGCCATTTATGAAAGGCATATCACAGGCGACTACGAATATCGCATCATCCTTAATGTTTGACAGTACAGAGAAGATGCCGGTGAGCGGTCCCCATAAAGTTCCGGTGTGTTTGTGCTTATAACCACCCTTCCGAATAAATTTCTCATCAGATTGACACTGGAATCAATTATTTTTTTCCCATTGATCTCAATGTGTCCCTTCAGCAATGGGATCCTCTGGTTCTCTCCGCCTGCTAAGATTGTTCCTGTCATAGCCATTTTTAGTTATCGCAATAGTTTATTTAAAAAATATTTTTAATACAAGCTAAAAGTGCTCTTGGTAAAGATTTTTTCTTGCTTAAATGCGCTGCTTTTGTTATAAAATAACTATCAGGGCGATAGGGGTACCTGCCCTGTTGGTGACAGATGAAAAAGTTGATCCGGCAAATTAGATCTTTAGGGAGTCTGAGTAAGGAGGACGGTGTGCATGTCTCATTAATAATGAGAAAGCCTGAAGTTCCCTTCAAGACACCCACCTATTTTATGGGCGGATCTGATTATTCATTTGCACGGCAGGGCGGGTTTATTTTACATTTGAATGGGGAAACTTTTGTTCCCTTTCGCTTAGTTAGAAAGGCCGGGCAGGCGTTTATAGTGGAAATTATGTTTCTGAGGGAAAATATAAATAAAGGGTTTGATTATTGGCTCAGCTTATTGAGCCGTATAATAAAGTATGCCGGTAGAATACATGCCAGGCATATATTCCCGCTTACTCCTTAACAGAAACACTGAACCCATATCTCCTGCCTGAAACGCGTAAGAACAGATTTTTGTTGTTGCGCAAAAAACTTTTTAACTTGCACCCGATGAGTGAGCGCGTATGCGGTATTTATTGATGCCGTATTTTTGCGTTAAATATAGAGTGAAAAGGAGGATAGTATCCAATGATTGATACAGTATATATAGTATTGATTGCTGTTGGTGTCGGCGTTGGTGTTGGAGTGATTGCGAGCTTTATATATAGAAGCTCTTTGAAGCCGCGGCAATTAGATATTGAGAAAGAAAAAATAAAACTGTTTGAAGAGGCAAAAAAAGAAGCAGAGACCAGAAAAAAGGAGGCATCTCTTGAGGCAAAGGACATTATCTATCAGGCTAAGGCGGAGGCAGAGAAAGACCTTAAAGAGAGGCGTTCTGAGTTAACCCAGCTTGATAAAAGGCTTAGGCAGAAAGAGGAAACATTAGACCGCAAGTTTGACCAGATAGATAAAAGGGAACACGACCTTACAAGAAGGGAAAAAGAATATACCTCAAAAGAGCGGACAATACAGGAGAAAGACAACCGATACAATCAGATGTTAAAGGAGCAGACTCTTCAGCTTGAAAGAATCTCAGGAATAAGTTCTGAGGAGGCAAAGGCAGAACTATTTAAGAGGGTGGAAGAGGAATCTCGTTTTGAGGCGGCAAAACTTGCAAAGACTATAGAAGATGAGGTGAAAGAAACAGCCGAGAAAAAAGCCAAAGAAACGATAAGCTTTGCCATACAGAGATATGCGAGTGAGTATGTTGCAGATGCCACAGCATCGGCAGTAAGTCTTCCAAATGACGAAATGAAGGGCAGGATAATAGGAAGAGAAGGCAGGAATATCCGCGCGCTTGAGGCGGCTACAGGCGTTGACCTTCTTGTTGATGATACTCCTGAGCTTGTAACTCTCTCGGCTTTTGACCCTGTAAGGAGAGAGATTGCGAGGATTTCACTTGAGAGGCTTATTGCGGACGGCAGGATACATCCGACGAGAATAGAGGAGATTGTTGAAAAGGTTAAGAAAGAGGTAGATGCAAACATCAGGGAAGAAGGAGAAAAGGCAGTTTTTGATATCGGGCTTTCAGGGATACATCCTGAGATAATAAAACTTCTCGGTAGACTCAAATACAGGACATCATACGGACAGCCCGTGCTTCAGCATTCAAAAGAGGTGGCGTATCTTGCAGGCATGATGGCAGGCGAACTCGGCATTGATGTCAAGCTTGCCAAAAGGGCAGGGCTTCTACATGATATAGGCAAGGCGGTGGACCATGAGGTTGAGGGTTCGCATCAGGAGATTGGGGCGAATATTGCAAAAAAACATGGTGAAAATCCGAAGGTGGTAAATGCAATACTTGTTCACCATGGAGAAGGCGATCCTATAACCGCAGAGGCGGCATTGGTTGCTGCTGCTGATGCGCTATCCGCTGCTAGGCCAGGCGTCAGAAGAGAAAGCATAGAAAATTATCTGAAACGGCTTGAGAATCTTGAAAAGATGGCAATGTCGTATAAAGGGGTGGAAAAGTGTTATGCAATACAGGCCGGCAGGGAGATAAGAATAATTGTAAGGCCTGAAGATATGACGGATGATATGTCAGCGGTAATGTCTAAAGACCTGGCAAAGAAGATAGAATCCGAGATGACGTATCCGGGCCAGATAAAGGTTACTGTTATTAGGGAATCAAGGTATGTGGAATATGCAAAGTAATACAAACATACTAATTGCTGTTACGTTGTCATTGCGGTTTGTCCGCAATCCGTCTGATTTGTTCTCGAAGAAAGATTCCCCCGATAATATCGGGGAAATGACAAAAAATGTAAAAACAATAAATGCGTTTATATTAGTAACGAGATGAAAATCTTATTCATAGGCGACATAGTCGGCAAGGTCGGCAGGACAACCATCAAGGGACTCCTGCCCAATATCGTTGACAGGTACAAAATAGATTTTGTAATTGCAAACGGTGAGAATATTGCCGGCGGTTTTGGCGTGACAGACAAAACAGCCGATGAGATACTGAATTGTGGTGTTAATGTCATTACAACCGGCAATCATATATGGGATAAAAAGGATTCTATTCCTTACATTGTAAAAGAAGACAGGATACTCAGGCCCCTGAACTATCCGCCGGGTGTGCCTGGATGCGGTAGCGCAGTGCATGCTCTTTCAAACGGAACAAAGGTCGGAGTGCTGAATATCTCAGGCAGGGTTTTTATGTCAGCCCTTGACTGCCCTTTCAGGACGGGCAAGGAAGAGATTAAGAAACTAAGAGAATCAACGGATATAATCATAGTGGACTTCCATGCAGAGGCGACCTCAGAAAAGATAGCGTTCGGTTATTTCGTTGACGGTAAAGTAAGCGCGGTTATCGGCACGCATACACATGTGCAGACAGCAGATGAAAAGATACTTCCTAACGGCACCGCATATATTACGGATGTCGGAATGACAGGGCCTGCGGTTTCTGTTATAGGTATTGAGAAAGAGCAGATTATAGAGCGGTTTCTGCTTCAGATGCCTATGAAATTTGAAGTGGCTAAGGGCGAAGGGATATTGTCAGCAGTAGTTATAGAGATAGATGAAAAGACAGGAAAATCAACCGCAATCCAGAGATTGCAGCTTAAGTATCCCTGACATTCGGACCGCCGCCTTTTACAGATTGAAGGCTTATAAGACCGGCCAGAAAAAACACTGCCACTGATAATATTGCAGGACGCTGGCTTCCAAAAGATGAAGATATGTATCCGAACAGCAGAGGTCCGAATATAGCGGATGATTTTCCTACCATGGAATATACGCCAAAGTATTCTGATTCGTGTTCTGAAGGCACAAACTGTGTGAAAAAAGCCCTTGTTGCTGCCTGAACAGTGCCGAGACCGAAACCTGCTATGGAGGCAATAATCCAGAAATGGAGTTTGCTTTCTGCAAAATAAGTGAGGATTGACACAGAAGACCACATCAGTAAAGACAAAGAGACAACTTTCTTCGGTCCCCGGACATCAATCGGTCTTGCCATTATGAAGGAGCCTGCAAGGGCTGATATTTGAACAACGATGTAAAGCATTACCAGTTCCTTAGTATTGAATCCGAGTGTTGTTGCTGCAAAGATGCTTGAAAATACAATCACTGTATTTACGCCGTCTTCAAAGATGAAATAAGAGATTAAAAACTTTCTTGTCTCTTTATTGGTCCATATCTTTTTGAATGTCATCCATGTGTCACGCATTCCCTTTGATGCCGCATGCATCAGACTCGAATCTTTTTGCCTGTCTGCGGGAAGGAATAAGAATGCGGGGAGGGAAAAGATGCCGAAAAAGGCTGAAATCATCAGCCATGTTAAATCAAAGTATCCCCTGTTTATCAGCGTAAGCGCAAGAATGAGGGACAGTATTGAGCCTGCATAGCCTACAGCGTATCCCCATGCAGATACCCTTCCATGATATTCCTTTTCAGCTATCTCCGGAAGGAATGAATTGTAAAATGCAAATCCTCCTTCCATACCGATATTAGCGAGGATTATGAGCACGAAACCTTCAGCAATCATACCTTTATGAATTAAAGAGAACGAGGCAACTGCCGAGATGCACAGCATTGTATAAATAAAAAGGAGTCTTTTCCTTATCCCTCCAAGGTCTGCTATTCCGCCGAGAAAAGGAGATGTAAGGACTATAAATATCATGCTTAAAGACACTGCTCTTCCCCACCATAGGTCGCCAAGCCCTGCTTCATTGCCGACGATATAGTTTGCAAAATAGACAGGGAAGATAACAGCGCTTATTACTGCGGAGTAGCTTGAATTCGCAAAATCAAATAAACACCAGCTTATGACTTGCTTTCTATTTTTTACCGGCATGGGATATTACATACTTAATATGAATTCAATCCTCTAATCTCTTTAGCCCTGCAACTGTTTTTTCCAGACTTTCCATGTCTTCCACATTAAAGGTTACTGCCTCTGGCTCTATTCTCTTGATCAATCCAGAAAGGACTTTGCCGGGGCCTACCTCGATGAACACCTTAATCCCGGAGCGAAAAATTGTCTTTATGGAATCTTCCCATAAAACAGGATAACTGAGTTGTTTTACAAGCGATGCCTTTATGCTGTCAACAGTGTCCAGAAATATTGCATCTGCATTGCTTACAACAGGAATACAGGGGGCATTCATTGCCATATTTTCAAGTGATAAAAATGCAGAGAGCGCTCTGGAAGCATTTTCCATCAGGGCGCAGTGTGATGGAGCGCTTACTGCAAGCGTTATTGCCCTTTTTGCGCCTGCATCCTTCGCAAGCTTCATTGCCTCTTCAATTGCTTCTTTCTCGCCTGATATTACTATCTGTCCGGGGCAGTTATAATTGGCAGACGCAGCATAACCTAAGCGCACAGAAGAGCATATCTCATTGACTTTATCCTTATCCAGTCCAAGTATAGCAGCCATGAGACCTTTGCCTTCAGGAACCGCCTGCTGCATGAGCTGTCCGCGTTTCTCTGTAAGTTTTACCGCATCTCTGAATGAAAAAACCGATGATGCAACAAGCGCTGAGTATTCGCCGAGGCTGTGGCCTGCAACTACAGAGGGTTTTACTTCTTTTGCTTTCAGAACTGTGTATGCTGCCATGCTCGCCGCAAGAAGACACGGCTGGGTTCTATGAGTCTTGTTAAGCTCTTCAGCGGGGCCGTTAAAACTTAAATCAGCTACATCATAGTTCAGCGCATCCGAGGCTTCTTTATAAAGTGTTTTTACTTCATCGAAATTTTCATATAGGTTTTTCCCCATGCCTACATGCTGCGAACCCTGTCCTGGAAATACAAAGGCGAGTTTCACGACTTAATCTCTTTCAGTTTTTTTATCAGCAGAGGCAGCGCTTCATAGAGGTCGCCGACTATTCCGTAAGTTGCAACATTGAATATCGGAGCCTCAGGATTTTTATTTATCGCAATAATTATATCCGATGACTGCATGCCCACAAGATGCTGCACTGCTCCTGATATTCCGCATGCTATGTATATCTTAGGGCAGACTGTTTTGCCTGTCTGTCCTACCTGATGGCTGTACTGTATCCAGCCCTCGTCCACCGCTGCCCTTGACGCTGCAACACTGCCTTCAAGTATCTCTGCGAGTTCAAAGAGGAGATTAAAGCCTTTCACATCCCCAAGGCCCCTTCCGCCTGCTATGATAATATCCGCTTCCTGTAGGTTGACACGGTATTCAGAGGTTTCTTTTACAGTGTCTATAACTTTTGTCCTGCATATGAGATTTTCTGCTTTTACTGAAATTATCCCGCCTTTCTTTTCAGGATTGTACTCCCCCTTTTTCATGACTCTCGGTCTTACTGTTGCAATCTGGGGCCTATGATTCGGGCATAATATCGTTGCCATTATATTTCCGCCAAATGCAGGACGCACCTGTAAGAGATTCCCTGTATCCTTATCAATCCCAAGAGATGTGCAGTCTGCAGTAAGCCCTGTCCTCAGGCTTGCCGCTACCCTTGGAATGAATGAACGTCCGATTGGGGTTGCTCCTGCAAGTACTATGGCAGGTTTATGTTCTTTAATAAGGTTAACAAGCAGTCGTGAATACGGCTCATCATTGAATTTTTCAAATACAGCATTGCCTGAGTGATATACTTTATCCGCTCCCCATCTTATGAGTTCATTTGCATCTTTTTCATCTGCTCCGAACAGGACAGCAGATAGTTCTGTCTTAAGTTCATCGGCAAGTTTTCTTCCTGCGCCGAGCAGTTCAAGCGAGACTGAGGCGATGCTGCCTTCCCTCTGCTCTGCAAAAATCCAGACACCTTTGTAGTCTGATGGCTGATAGCTGATAGGCGCGCCTTCTTCTTTTATCTCAATAATCGCGCCTTCAGGGCATGAGCTCAGACATGCCATACACATCTGGCAGTATTCATTTATAAATGCCTTGCCGTCATCTTTTATCTTTATAGCATCAAAAGGACATACGCTTATGCATGTCTCACAGCCTGTGCATTTATCCCTGTCAACAATTATAGGCATTTCAGTTGCTTTAACTCCTCTGCAAGTTGATAAACCTGTTCTTCAATATTTCCGGTAAGTATTTTTCTTTCACCTCTCGCCTCCGGAGCGAATATGTTCTTGACCTGAGTCGGAGAGCCTTTAATCCCTGTATCTTTCTCATCAATCTCAAGCTCTTTATGCCCGAATTTTTTTATCTCCGCTTTTTTTGCGGCCATTTTGCCCTTTAAGGATGGAAGCCGTGGCTGGTTCAGTTCTTTTACCACTGTCAGAAGCGCCGGCAATGAGGACTCCACTATATCGTACCCTTCATCCATCATGCGCTGGACTTTTATTGAATCAGGCTTTATATCCTCTATCTTTCTTATGTATGCGATGTGAGGTATATCCAGAAACTCTGCCATCTCCGGGCCTACCTGCGCTGTGTCACCGTCGATTGCCTGTTTGCCGCAGATGATTATGTCTGCTCCGATTTTTGCTATTGCCTTGGAGATTGTAAAAGCAGTGGCCCAGGTATCAGCGCCCGCAAATGCCCTGTCGCTCAAAAGCACTGCATCGTCAGCTCCCATTGATATCGCCTCTCTCAAGGCTGCTTCTGCCTGAGGAGGCCCCATTGTTATTACTGTAACCTTTCCTTTTGTCATTTCCTTTATCTGCAGCCCTGCCTCAATTGCGTGCATATCGTATGGGTTTATTATGGTAGGCACGCCGTCCCTGATGAGGGTGTTGGTTTCAGGATTGATCCTTACCTCCGCGCTGTCAGGAACCTGTTTTATACAGACTACAATGTTCATCGCTATTTAATTTCTCCAAGATTATTTTAATAACAGACGATACGGATGTTAATTATACGATTTTGTTATAGAAGCTGTAAACCCTGTTAGAAAGTACTGGACTTTCTAACAGGGTAAAGTTTGTTTTACGCGCTTATGTCTATTGGCCCGATAAGCAGGCTTGGAGTTCCTATATTGCCGTAGAATCTCATATCATCGCCTGTGGCCTCTATCCTCTGGAAAAGACCGAGCATGTCTCCTGAGATTACAGCCTCTTTTACGGGGAATCTTATTGTCCCGTTTTCTATCCATAGCCCCGAAACTCCAATGGAAAATTCTCCTGTTATAGGGTTTGCCGTATGCACACCCATTGCCTCTGTTATGTAAAGCCCTTTGTCCATAGATGCAATAAGAGTGTTGAAAGGTATGACATCGGATTCGGAAGAGGTTTTCAGGTACAGATTTAATATCCCTGCTGATGGAAGCCCCGTGTATCCTCCGCGCACTGCATTGCCTGTGGAATATGCCCCATCCTTTTTTGCGGTGTAAGTATTGTGAAGGAAGCCCATCAGTGCTCCCTCTTTTATCAAGACCTTTTCTGATGTTAGAACTCCTTCATCATCAAAAGGCCTTGTGCCGAGCCTGCGCGGAATGATGCCGCTGTCAACAAGATTTACCTTCGGGCTTATAACCTTCTGTCCGATTTTATCTTTTTTTAATAACGACCTGCCTTTCTGCACTGATTCTGCGGAAAATGACGACGCAAATATGCCCAGAAATTCGGATGCCACTGAATTGTCAAGGATGACAGGCGCTTTTACGGTGTTAATCCTTGTTGCGCCAAGCATCTGGACTGCCCGCTTTGCGGCATTTCTGCCGACATCTCCAAATGATATGTCCTGTAGAAGCCTGCTTCCGTTGAAATCCCACCCCATCTGGCTCTCGCCGTTTTCCTCAGCCACGGTCATAACCTGCGCGGTAAATTTTGTATATGGATATGATATGTCAATCCCTTTTGAGTTCAATATAAGTATCTCGCCGCTGCTGAAGGTTCCTGTGGCCTTTCTCGTTTTCTTTATCCTTTTGTCAAAATCATTTGCCGCTTTTTCTATAATGAGAACGTGCTTTACTGCCTCATCTTCTTTTATGTTCCAGCCCTTTCTGTCAAATATTTCAAGGCTTCCGTATTCCATTGCCTGCGGTAAACCGTGCTTGCCATTTGACGGCATATCAAGGTATTCATCCGCATCTGCCCACTTTGCCGCCTCTATCGCATTTCTTACGACTGATTCTGACTCATCGGGAGAAGTTGAGTAGGAAAATCCGAGTTTTCCATCACGTATAACGCGCAGGGAATAACCGAAACTCAGAGAGGATTCTACAGCATCTAATTCCTGATTTTTCACTTCCAGAGACAGATTCTTTGATGACTTTATATATACCTCTGCCTGCTCCGCGCCGTTTCTGAGGGCAATCCCAACTAAGTCAGATGCAAATTTCCAGTTAGTTTTCATAGTATGTTGCGGCTGCTGTCTCTGATTCCCATACCGTGACCGCAGAGACCTGTACCTGTTCATTGGACAACTTTTTGTTAAGGGAATCGTATATCCACTTTGCTATATTTTCAGATGACGGATTCTTCTCTGTAAACGGAAAGATTTCATTCAGAAAAGAGTGGTCTAACGGAGCTACAACTTCATTCAGGAGTTCTTTTAAATCGTGAAAGTCTATTGCTATGTCTATATCATTAAGTTTTTCGGCCACAACATGCACCTGAACTTTCCAGTTATGCCCGTGCAGCTGTTCACATTTGCCTTTATAGCCTCTCAGTTGGTGTGCAGCAGCAAATGTTGTATCTGCCATCAGTTCAAACATAGCTATTTTTGCCTCCTGTCATGGATTTGCCCTTATTGTCATTGCCCATTCATTACACCTCATCAGTAGTCTTTTTAAAAATGGATATGTAAGGGAGGTTTCTGAATTTGTTGTCATAGTCAAGGCCATAGCCTACCACATATTCATTTGGTATCTCAAAGCCTATATAATCAAGGGGCACGTCCACTACCCTGCGGCCGCATTTATTGAGGAATACGCATATTCTGACACTGTTGGGTGATGCAGCGAGTATTCTCTCACGGATATAATTAAGGGTTATACCTGAATCTGAGATGTCTTCAATGAGCAGGACATCTTTGCCTCTTACGTCTTCTCTGATATCGCAGTGGATGTTGACCTTTTCCGTTGAGGTCGTTTTCAGATAACTTGAAGCTGTTATAAAGTCAATTGTGAGAGGAACTTTTATCATCCTCACGAGGTCAGAATAGAACATGAATGCCCCTTTCAGTATTCCAACAGCAAGAAGATTTTTCCCCTCATAATCCGCTGATATCCTGTCAGCGAGTTCTTTTACCTTACTGCTAATCTGCTCTGCTGTAAAAAAAGGTTTCCCTATTACCACCATGCCCTCCTTCTGCTAATGTTTTTAACTTGATAATCCCCTGTAGTGTTGCTGCAGGGCAGTTCAGCTTGCTATAAAAAGTATCTTCAAAGTTGTGTCTCTTCTGCCTATTGTGCATGGAATCGGGACATTAAACTTTTGTCATATCACTATTGTTTTATATACTTCTTTTTTTGTCAACAATAATTCCTTGTGTTGGGGTGCACCTTGACTAAGCAATGCTATTTCTGTTAGTTTAAAAAAATTCTTTCAGGAGTTGATAATGACAAAGAAGAAAAAGACTAAGACTTCAGCAGCAGCTAAAAAGGCGGGGAAAAATAAATCAGCCCGTTCCTCTCGGAGAGTCGAGTCTTCGACAAAACCTTCAAAGAAGCAGCAGAAAAGCAGAAAGCCTGCAGCCCCAAAGATACGGGTAAAATCAAAGGCAGTAAAAGTAAAAACCGCTGCACAGAAGAAAAAGGCGAAGAAACCTACTTTCAGGGGAAAGAAACTTCAGGACATAAGAAGAAAATTATTAAAACAGAGGAAGTTATTGCTCGGAGAGGCTAGGGAGGCTTTAAATGCCCTGCCGGGACAGACTGTATTCCCTGATATGGGCGACCAGGCAACCGCAGAAACAGACAGGAGTTTTATGCTCAGGCTCAGAAGCAGGGAACAGAAACTAATCAAGAAAATTGACGAAGCGCTGGACAGAATAGATAACGGTACCTTTGGGATATGCGATGACTGCGGCATGGAGATAAACATCAAAAGACTTGATGCCAGGCCTGTAACGACGCTCTGCATGGAATGCAAGACCCAGCAGGAAGAAGAAGAGAGGATACGGGAGTCGTAACCTCCTTATATTTTTACTTTTAAACTGTATTTATCCCTGAGAGCATCGCCTAAAACATTAAAACACAGCGCTGTAACGGCTATTGCCATCCCCGGGAATAAAACCATCCACGGCTCTGACGCAATATATGCCCTATTCATGCTTACCATGGAGCCCCATGTCGGCATTGGAGGCTGGGCGCCAAGCCCTAAAAAACTCAGCGACGCTTCTGTCAGGACATAGCCTCCGAGTTTGATGCCGGCCATAACAAGTCCGATAGGAAGGCACTGAGGCATCAGATGCACGAATAGTATCCTGAATCTGCCGCATCCAATGGCTTGAGCGGCTTCTATATACGCTGCGTCTTTCAAAGTCAGGACGTGTCCACGGATCAACCGGGCAAATGACGCCCATCCCACAAATGCTATTGCTATCATTACAGTATATACGCCTGCCGGAAATATTATGGATACTCCTATTGCAAGCAGCAGGGAAGGGAACGCAAGAATAAGGTCTACAACAGCCATGATTGCGGTATCAGCTTTACCTCCGAGATAGCCTGAGCAAAGTCCCATAATAAGCCCGATGAACATGGAGATAAACGCCGCTATCAGGGCTATGCTTATGGATATTCTTCCGCCGTAAAGCACTCTTGAAAAAATATCCCTTCCTTTATTATCGGTGCCGAAGGGATGTTTTATGCCCGGCGGTTCTTTTATGGTGTCAAGGTCAATCTTTTCAGGGGCATAAGGCGAAATAACAGGGGAAAGGATTGCAAGGATGAATATTATGATTAT
>JAPLLK010000079.1 GCA_026387575.1 Nitrospirota bacterium
TGACTCCAGTCCCACCTGCGGCTCTCCGTCTATGGGAAGAAGCTCTTTATACCGCCAGAGATTTTCCCCTCTGCTCTTTATGTTCTTTTTCGTCAGCACCTTTTTTATCTTTTTATAGTCATAGACAACTTCCAGCGGGCCAAAACAGAATTCACAGACATATATAGGATCAACAGGATATTCCCTGCCGCATTCTCTACACTTAAGTCCGCTCACATATCCCATAAACACCTCCCGAGTTCAATTGAAAAACAAGTAATATTTTACTTCAAAATGAAAGAAAATTTAAAGGGCAATCGAATGAGACACATTCTTTAAGTTTTGAATGGCCGGATATTATTTTTAAATTGCTCCCGTTGGCAATATCCATACAAAAAATTATGAGACAGAGATGTCAGCCTCTTTTATATCCTCTCCCCTTATCAAAAATCCCCTTATTACGGGCTGTTTTTCGATAAGGCTGACAATGACATATATGCAGTCTTCGTAGAATGCAAGGCTTATATCCTTTGCAGACGGATAAGCCGGAGAGGACGGATGCGAATGAAATATCGCAAGCATTGTGTGGTTGTTCTCTCGCATATTTCTTATGGCTTTAATGTGCTCGCTTGAATCAAATTCGTAACTCACTGGAGACTTTTCAATATTAGCCATCTTATAAACCTTAAGAACCTCTTCACCTTTTCCTGCCAAAATACCACAAGCCTCATTCGGATATGTATCCCTGCAATGAGAAATCATTTCCTCAAAAAGATCTTTTGATATAGACAGACTCTTGTCACTCACTTCTGCCCTTTCAATTCTCTAATCTTTATAAGCGTGTCCTGATAAATATCCTTCTTTGAAGGATTAAGTTCGATTGCCTTAAGAACGAGTTCCTCTGCCTCATTTAGATTTTCCTTTTTTTTGTAATAAAGCCATGCAAGATTGTTATGAGCATCGGCATTTTGGGAGTCTTTCTTTATCGCTTTTCTATACGCTGACTCAGCCTCATCAAAATCATTTTTCTGAATATATATATTCCCCATGTAAAGATACGCCAGAGGAAGCTTTTTTGATGCAAGCCTGTATTCCCTCAATGCATTGTCAATCTCGCCTTTTTTCTCGTATGTAACCCCAAGGTTTATGTGCTCCTCCGGACTCAGCGGGTCATCAAGGATAATTATTCGCGGAAGGGAACAAGAAGTTAAAAGTGAGAATGCAATTAGATAAAAAATAATCTTAAAACTCTTAACTCTAAACTTTAAACTTTTCACTTTCTTTTGATAAGCAGCGTCCAGAACTTTGTCTTTTCCCATGTCTTTATAAAATCCTCTTCGGCTATGAACTTACCCTTATCTTTTCCTGAATTTACAATCACTCCATCCTCATTATACCCGACAACAACCATGAAATGATTTGCCTGAAATGCCCAAAAGCCATAATCAACAAGCACAACAAGCGGATACCCTGAATCTATGTTTTTCTTTAGATCCTTCATCCCTCCTGAATATTGTTCTGCAAATAATCCCTTTTTTTGAGAATAAATTACCATATCAATATTCAGGGTGCCTTTCGCAGATTTGCTGTATATCTCCTTTGCAATATCATCAGGCGTAACATCTATCTTCCAGTAATTCATAACGCCTGCCAGAGACGAGGGTCCGCACTGATAAGCCTCTTGAGCATAGAAGGGAACATTACTGATAATCCTGTTTTGTCTTGATTCAGGAATATTACCATTGCTGACAACAGCACATGAATGCAAAAAAAATGCAAGAAGAAGGAATAAATAAACAGGCATGGATACTCTCCATGCCTGTTTATTTACAGTCTGAAAATTTGGACTCATGCTTATTTTGTCACTACTACTTTGTGGTCCAAAAGATAAAGCAGAATTACAACAAGTATAGCTATTACAAGAAGAGCTACCACTATACCGAGACCGTCTCCTCCAACCTTGACATCATCCAACTGGAGCGCCAGTTTGTGCATCTGCTGGTCGCTGAGGCTGCTTACCTTGCTCTGTATT
>JAPLLK010000061.1 GCA_026387575.1 Nitrospirota bacterium
GCAACAATACCATGATATGCTTAATGCCTGCGTTGGCTGTCACAACTCTTGGAAGAAATACTCAATTGACAACGTAATCCTTGAAAGAAACAAGGACGAAATATCGAAAATGAAGAAAACAATAGTTAAATAGGCTTGAAGACGTTTGATTCGTAACCGGATTCTTTAACTGAACAAAAGGGGTGGAGAGTTGATTAACAATTCTCTACCCCTTTTGTGTTTGACAGGCCTTTTTATAAATCATTTTGACGGTGGCCCTGTTACACTAATTCGTAAAGTTTGTCAGGATTTTCAATGAGGATATGATTATACCTAACCTTTATGATGCCCTTTGACTCAAATTCCTTAAGCCTTCTGCATATAACCTCTCGCGCTGTGCCGACCATACAAGCCATTTCCTTCTGTGTCAACTTGCAAATCTGCTGACCGTCTGTGTTTTCATGTCTGTTGTCTAAAATCAGTTTTGCCAGCCTCGTGGAGACATCCTTGAAAGAGAGGCCTTCTATAATGCTTGCAAAATTTACTATCTGTCTTGACAGTTGGGTGAGCATATTGATTGCAACTTTTGGACAGACATTAATCAAAGAATAAACATCCCTCCTTTGTATGGCATAGGTCATTGCATCCTCAACCGCAACTGCAATCGCCGGGGTTTGGTCACTGAATAATGCCATTAAGCCGAAAATGTTGTTCGGCTTAATGACCCATAATACCTGTTCTTTCCCATCGGCAGAGCTCTTGAATATCCTTACCCTTCCAGACTCCAGAAGATAAAGTGGCGTGTCAGTATCTCCCTCGGCAAAGATAAGCTGTCCCTTTTTAAATTTCTTTCTGCAAAGGAGTTTCTTTACTTCATTAATCTCTGTCTCATTAAAATTTGAAAATACAGGTATGCTGTGAATAAACGCAGAAAGGCAGTCTGCCCTTGGAGAGAATAGTTCATTTGAAGAAATTGCTATTTTCATGTTTGGCCTTCCCTTATATTAAGGGTATAAAGAAAAAATTAATGAATCTTTTTTTAATATTACGACTTCGTCATATTTCATTTCAATCAATCCCCTCTCCTGAAGTTTCTTCAATGCCCTCCCTGCCACCTCTCTGACAGTTCCGACAAACAAGGCAATCTCTTTTTGTGTGAGGGTGCAGACTATTTCACCCTTGTCATTCGGGACGCTGTGCTCCAGCAACAATCCCATAATTCTGACGGTAACATCTTTAAGTGAGAGATCTCCTGCCAGCTTATAAAACTTTTTCATATGACTTGCAAAATATTGCAGGAAATTTACCGCAATTGAGGGATGCCTGTCTATGAATTCGAGCATAGCCAATTTTTCTATGGCATAGACTATAGAATCCTCTAATGCATCAGTGCGTGCGCATGTGGAACCGCAGAACAGAGTGGCGAGGCATAGGACATCTCCTGCATTAACCACCCTGACGACTTGCTCCTTTCCGCAGGAAGAGCATTTATATGCCTTTACTTTGCCGGATTCCACAATATAGACAGGGATATCGCGGTCTCCCTCCATAAAGATGCTCTGCCCTTTTTTGAATTTCTTTTTTTGCAGTAGTTTCTTCATTTCTTCTATTTCATTGTCATTAAGTCTGGCAAAGATATGAAGTGATTTCAAAAAAGCAGAGAGCTGATTTGATGTCTCGGGCGGCAGTCCTTTTTGGAAAGCGATTGTCATAGCCATATCCTCAAAAGTTTTTGTATCCCATTGCCTGTTATATTTGTTATTATAGTATAACATTATAAATGTGACTTTAGTCTCTTACTTTATAATAATAATAGGCAGGCGCTGTTGACATGAGCGTTATTAAGCCTGTAAAATAATCAGCCTGTAAAATAGGCATTAAAAAAGAAGCAGCTTACTGAGGCGGTTTTTAAGGAATCTGTCCACATTTTTCTGTAAAACAGTAGGATGTGGAGATGATGACTAAACCTATCGAAAAATAAGGAGGTGATACAAAATAAGCGTTATCAATCGGCCAATATTTTATTGGCAGTAAACACATATTAATAAAGGAGGCAGTTCGATGAAGTTTCTCAGATTATTGTTTTTTAGTTTTTTGATGGCCGCCTTGCCGGCGGTTGCATTGGCTCAGGCGAAGTCAGAATGTGTCACATGTCATGAAAATGTCAACCCTGGACTAGTAAAACAGCACCTTGCAGGCAAAATGGCACAGGCAGGCATTGACTGTTCAGCATGTCACGGCTCCGCCCACAAGACTATGGATGATTTCAAAAATGCAAAGATGCCGACTCCTGAGACATGTAAGGGATGCCATGCCCAGAGGGTTGAGCAGTACCGTGCAGGCAAGCATAACTTGGCATGGTTCGCCATGAAAACACAGGCGGCGTGGCACGGAATCCCCGCTTCAATAGGCAAGGATGGATACAGGGGATGTTCAGGCTGCCACAAGATGGGAGAAAAGGGATTAGTTGGCGCAGCTCAGGGCAATATGGGAGCGATTACGCATGACGACGGAACAGAGGCTGCCAAGTATCGCTATGGAAACGCCCAGTGCGACGCCTGTCATACAAGGCATTCCTTCTCAAGGGAAGAGGCAAAGGACCCGAGGGCATGTTCAAACTGCCATATGGGATTTGACCATCCTCAGTATGAGATGTACATATCCTCAAAACACGGGATTATATGGGCCGCTGATGGAACTAAGAGCGATGGAAGGGCGCCTACATGCCAGAAGTGCCACATGACCAACAGTAATCACAATGTAGTAACATCATGGGGCTTCCTTGGACTGAGAATCCCAACAAAGGAAAATGTGCTTGCGCTTGTCAAAGTGGCTCCATCACTTGAAAAACAATTAAAGTCTTTGGCTGCTGCATTGCCTTCCGGCAATTTTGTAGATGTTGATGACGACCCGCAGTGGACATTTAACAGGGCGCTTATCCTTCAGGCAGCAGGAGTGCTGGACGCCAATCTTCAGCCTACAAAGAGATTTGTTGAGGGAGTAGTGCAAGGAAGAATAGCAAGAGGTCCTGAGGAGTTCAACAAACTCAGAGCTGGTATGAAAAAAACCTGTAATGAGTGCCACAGCATGGCCTATGTCAATGACTTCTTCAAGGCGGCAGATACAACCATAAAGGAAGTTGACGCTTTATATGCAAAGGCAATATCAGCAGTGCAGGGCCTTTACAAAGACGGCATCCTCAAAAAACCAAAGGGATGGGATTATGCCCCAGACCTTCTTCAGTACTACAATGCTCCGACATCCATAGAGCAGGAACTTTACCTCATCATGCTTGAGCACCGCCAGAGGACATTCCAGGGCGCATTCCATGTAAGCAACGATTATATGCACTGGTATGGATGGGCTCCGACCAATACGGCAGTAAATGTAATATTGGAAGAAGCAAAAAAGATGAGAGAAGAACACGCAGCAAAGAAGAAATAGCATAGCCGTTAGCATCAAAAACAAACCCCGTCAGGATGCATTCCTGACGGGGTAAAATTTCCCTAAATAGGAGGTCGTAATTGAAAAAAACAGCAGTTATTGTATTAGCCCTTTTTATAGTTATTGCAGGGTGTAAAAAAAGTCAAGAGCAAAAGGCAGTTGAAAATGAAGACAGGTTAAAGAATGTACTGAAGCAAGACCTTGCAAAGCCGCTCCATGAGCCTATGCCTGCTGATAAAAAAGATAAAAAGGATGTCCCAGTTATTGTTTCACCTGAGGTGAAAGCAAAATGGAAGAACATCACCTTTACTGTTACGGATAAGACGAAAAAAAGTGGAAATGATTTTACTATTTCCACCAACGGCAAAAGTAATATACCCGGCACTAATATGGAGATAGAGGTCAAGGATTTTCTCCCTCATTTTATAATGGGTGAGAAAGGCATAATATCAGAAACTAATGAATTGAAAAACCCGGCAGCCAGGGTTGTTATCACTGAAAAAAACAAGATAATTTATACAGGATGGATATTTAAAAAATATCCAGCTGTACCGTTGTTTACGCATGATACTTTTGAGATTCAATTGAAAAATGCAGGGGTGTAACAATTTCCTTGAATAAAGGATGAGGCAGAAAAGTTAAGGGCTGAAAAAGCCGCTAAAAAATAGGCTCATTTAGAGGGGAAGCAATTGCTTCCTCTTTCTTTTAAAAGCAAGATTTGCTTTAGCAGGATTTTTGTTATGAGGCTGACAAAAGCTATTTAAATGAAGAAAAAATTATTAATAGGCGGAATCCTTATTTTAGTAGTTATTGCAGTCTTCTTGATAAATCGTTTTAGCAATAAACATGAAGAAGGGGCGCTTGTTCTTTCAGGGAATGTCGAGGTAACTGACATAAATCTTGGGTTTAAGACACCCGGAAGGATTGTGGAACTCTTAGTAGAAGAGGGACAAAAGGTTAATAAGGATAAGAGGCTTGCCCTGCTCGACAATGCAGAACTTAAAAGCATTGCTGAACAGAACAAAGCATTCCTGAATGAAACATCGGCAAAGCTTGAAGAATTAAAAGCAGGTTCAAGATCTCAGGAAATAGAACAGGCAAAAGCCTCTGTTGCCAATGCCGAGGCAGAGCTCATTAAGGCAGAGAATGACCGTGAGAGGTATAATGCGCTCTATAAAGACGAACTCATATCAGTCCAGCAGATGGAGAATGCAAAAAAGACATATGATGTTGCTTTATCGCAGCATAAGAAGGCTGTTGAAATGTTAAGTCTGGTTAAAGAAGGGCCGCGAAAAGAAGATATCAAGGCTGCGGCAAGCAGGGTAGAACAGGCAAGAGCAGCTTTAAAAGCGACTGAGGAGAGATTAAAAGATACTGTGCTCTATGCTCCTATTTCCGGAGTTGTCCTCAAGAAAAATGTAGAACTTGGAGAAACTGTCAACTCTGGGGTACCGGTATATACGATAGGAGATATTGCTAACCCATGGATAAAGATTTATGTGAAGGAAGATAGGCTTGGCCTTATAAAGCTCGGCCAAAAAGCAGAGGTTAAGGTAGATACATATCCAAAGAAGGTATACGAGGGTATGGTTACATTTATATCTTCAGAAGCAGAGTTTACTCCCAAAAATGTCCAGACACAGGAAGAACGGGTCAAGCTTGTATTTGGAATAAAAGTAAGCGTGAAAAATATCAACGATGAACTGAAACCGGGAATGCCCGCAGATGTGAGGATAATGCTGGAATGAACAAGTTGACAAAAAGGCAGGTTATGGTCTTTGAGCAGTTTCTTTTGCTGATATTCCGACAGTAATTGCTTCAAATAATAAAGAGGCAAAAGCCTCGGAGGTCGCCTGAGAATGTCCGCCTCAGCGGATTCGCCGAGGCGAAAGCGAAAATGTTATAACCTGCCGCAGATATCTGATGAATACTGACATATCAATAAAAATATTCAATCTCACAAAATCCTTTGGTAATATCACTGCCGTAAACAATCTCAACCTTGGAATTAAAAAGGGCGAGTTGTTCGGACTTGTCGGCCCTGATGGAGCGGGAAAGACAACGATAATGAGGCTTCTCACGGCTACAATGATGCCTTCGTCCGGCGAGGCATGGGTAGCAGGTAATTCCATCCTGAGCGAAGGCGAAAAAATCAAGGAAAAGATTGGTTATATGTCCCAGAAATTCGGCCTCTATGAAGACCTGACTGTCATGGAAAATATCATTTTTTATGCCGACCTGTACGAAGTGCCGCAGAAAGAACGTCCTCAGCGGATAGAACGGCTGCTCGGATTCAGCAATCTCACTCCCTTTAAAGACAGGCTTGCGGGAAGACTATCAGGAGGTATGAAACAGAAGCTCGGACTCGCATGCGCGCTAATACATACCCCGGAGGTCCTTTTCCTCGACGAACCAACGAATGGTGTTGATCCGGTCTCGCGTAGAGATTTCTGGAAGATCCTCTATGACCTTCTTAAGGAGGGTGTGACCATCTTTGTTTCTACCGCCTATCTTGACGAGGCAGAACGGTGTACAAGGATTTGCCTCATGCATAAGGGGAAAATCCTTATGGATGACAATCCGGCAGCGATCAAGAGATCATTGGGTATGCCGATGGTTGAGATGTGGTCAGATGATGCACGGAACGCCATTGAGATAATCAAGGGCATTGACGGTGTTCAGAGTGTAAGCCTGTACGGAAATAAATTGCACGTTGCCATTTCGAGAAGCGAACTTGTCGATGATATTATTATAAATTTGAGCCGTTCCGGGATAGTAATAAGGGGGCACAGGGAAATCCTCCCATCAATCGAAGACATATTCATTTCACAGGTGGAAGGACAATGATGCGAAGCAGCATTGCGGTAAAAGTCCGTGGATTGACAAAAAGGTTCGGGGATTTTGTGGCAGTCGACAATATAGATTTGAGTATCAAAAAAGGTGAGATATTCGGATTTCTCGGACCAAACGGTGCAGGCAAATCAACAACGATTAAGATGCTCTGCGGCCTTCTGCTGCCTACAGGCGGGACCGGTACCGTCGGCGGGTTTGATATCATGAAGCAATCTGAAGAGATAAAGAAAAACATTGGGTACATGTCGCAGAAGTTCTCTCTATATGATGACTTGACCGTTGAGGAAAACATCCATTTCTTCAGCGGTATCTACGGCGTTACAAACAGCAGAAAAAAAGAAAGGCTGGGATGGGTCCTTGAAATGGCAGGACTTCAGGACAAGAGAAAGGCGGTAACAAAGACCCTTCCCGGTGGATTCAAGCAGCGGCTCGCCCTTGGCTGTGCAATCCTGCATGAACCGCCCATAGTCTTCCTTGATGAGCCGACGTCAGGCGTTGACCCCATTTCACGCCGCAATTTCTGGAACCTTATTAATGAGATGTCAAAGGCAGAGATTACTATTTTCGTCACGACACACTACATGGACGAGGCAGACTACTGCAACCGGCTTGCTCTTATCTACAGGGGGAAGGTCATAGCAGAAGGCACGCCGAACGAGCTGAAACAGAAATACATGACGCGCTATGTCCTTGAAGTAGAGGTTGACAAGGTTGTTGAAGCGATGGAAGTTATGTACAAGAACGGGATAGAGACAGCGATTTTTGGAAGTCTCCTCCATGCTACAGTGGACAATATGGAAAAGGCAATCCCAAGGATTAAGAATCTGCTTGAAGAATCGAATATCCCTCTTAACAGAATAGAGAGGATTGTGCCGTCGCTTGAGGATGTGTTCGTGGCATTGATCGAGGTGTCGTAGGTGATGCTTCTTTTGTTGCCATTGACCCGAATGGGTATTAAAAGCTGGGATGACAAATATGGTTTTTTAAGTGAAGGAATGTTTAGATGAAATTCATTCGTGTTAAGGCCATCGCAAAGAAAGAACTCATCCAGATATGGCGTGATCCACTGAGCCTTGCTATGGCGTTTTTGATGCCGGTTATGCTCCTCTTTATCTTCGGGTATGCGATAACCCTTGACGTTAATAACCTTAAAACCGTTGTGTATGACCTAGACAAAAGCAGCTTAAGCCGTGAACTGGTTGACTCATTCAGGGCTTCAGGAAATTTTGAGGTTGTCGGCAATATACATGAGCAGAAGGAGATTGACAGCTACCTCGACTCAGGCAAGGCCTTTGTCGTAATTTCCATTCCAAAGGATTTCTCTGAAAAGCTGAAAACAGGAAGGGACACATCACTTCAGGTCATTGTTGACGGCAGTGACTCCAACACAGCGACCATTGCCCTCGGTTATATTTCTGCCATAACGGATATGTATTCCCAGCGGATTAAAGGTGTCCGAATAACACCTCTCATAGACCCCCGTGTGCGCGTCTGGTATAACCCTGAACTGAAATCAAGGAATTTCATCATCCCTGGCCTCATCGCTGTCATCATGGCGGTTATTACCGCACTCCTCACTTCTCTCACTATTGCGAGGGAATGGGAGCGGGGCACTATGGAGCAGCTCATATCCACACCGGTCAAGGTTCCGGAGCTTATTCTTGGAAAGCTTATCCCCTATTTTTTTATAGGCTTTATCGATGTGATATTCTCCGTACTCCTGGCTGTTTTTCTGTTTGAGGTCCCTTTGAGGGGAAGTCCCCTTCTGCTTATGCTGCTTTCGAGCATATTCCTTTTTGGAGGTCTCAGTCTGGGGATCCTCATCTCCATAGTAGCAAAATCCCAGCTTGTTGCGAGCCAGATATCGATGATCGCAACCTTTCTTCCTGCATTTCTCCTTTCCGGTTTTATGTATTCGATATCGAATATGCCGAAGGCTCTCCAGATATTTACCCTTGCCATACCCTCCAGATATTTCGTGACCATGCTGAAAGGGATATTCCTGAAGGGCAGTACGCTAAAACTTCTTTTGTTTGAGACAATGCTTCTTTCTGCTTTTGGCCTTTTTGTATTCGCCGTAGCAAATAAAAAATTCAGGAAAAAGGTTATCTGACGATGTTTGAACGGATAAAACAGATGGTGATAAAGGAATTCATCCAGGTCCTCAGGGACAAGAGGATGAAGGCGATCGTCTTTATCACTCCGATCATTCAGCTGATGCTCTTCGGGTATGCGGTTACTACCGACGTAAACAATATAACAACTGCATTTTATGATTTGGATAAAACATTCGAGAGCAGGGAGCTTGCACGGAGGCTTGAGTCGTCAGGCTACTTCAATATTGCATACTTTCCGGAATCTCCGCGAGAGATTCAGCCTTTGGTTGACAGGGGAAAAGTGCTCTGCGCAATCCAGATTAATAATGGATTTTCTAAAGACCTGAAAAAAGGGATTTCCACAGAAGTCCAGGTGATTGTAGATGGAACTGATTCCAACACTGCAACTGTTGCCATGGACTATGCAAGCAGAATTATTATGAAATATGCAAAGGATATCGGTTCAAATACTCCAACCAGTTCGCCCGGGATAAATCTTAACACAAGGGCATGGTACAATCCCGACCTCAGGAGCCGGAACTACAATGTCCCAGGGGTTATTGCAATCGTGATCATGCTCATCTGTCTCTTGCTCACCTCAATGGCTGTTGTAAGGGAAAGGGAGATTGGCACCATGGAGCAGCTTATGGTCACGCCATTGAGGCCGATAGAGCTGATGCTCGGGAAAACCATTCCCTTTGCAATGATAGGGTTTTTCGATGTTTTTCTTGTGACGCTCGTCGCTGTATTCTGGTTTGATATACCAATTAAGAGTTCTTTGCAAATCATGCCTTTGGCAACAGCAATCTATCTTCTGTCAGTACTCGGCATAGGGCTTTTCATCTCTACCATATCAAGGACACAACAGCAGGCGCTGATGGCAACTTTTCTTTTCTTTATACCGGCAGTTCTGCTGTCGGGGTTTATGTTTCCGATAGAAAATATGCCGAAGATAATACAATATGGAACTTATATCAATCCCCTGAGATATTTCCTCGTAATTACAAGAGGAATATTTTTGAAAGGGAATGGCATTGAAATTCTCTGGCCACAGATGACGGCATTGCTTATACTGGGCATAGTAGTTATGACACTCAGTTCTTTAAGGTTCAGGAAGAGAATTGGATAAGTTTTATGCCACTAACGACTTGAAGAAATGTAAAATGAAATCTTGTAAAAATATGATGCCCCTCCTCAGCGCGAAAGTGAGTAAAAAAGCCTCCGGTAAGTTCCGGAGGCTTTTGAAGTTTAATTCTATATCTCTTAGAACAATCCGCTTACTTTTCCGGTGTTTACGTCCACATCAATCCTTCTGTATGCAGGGTCGGAACTTGTGCCGGGCATGAGGCTGATAGTGCCTGCGCAGGGGCAGAGGAATTTGGCGCCGGAGTAAATCAATATATCTCTGATGGGCAGCGTCCACCCTTTAGGAACTCCCTTGACGGCCGGGTCGTGGGTGAGGCTTAGATGAGTCTTGACCATCATGGTGGCGAAATCAGAGTACTTGGGATCGTCTTCGAGCATCTTGGCCTTGGCTTCTGCTTCAGGCAGCCATGAGACGCCATCGGCGCCGTAAACTTCCTTGGCTATGAGCGCTACGCGGTCGCGCAGTTTCATCTCTATCGGATAAAGATATTTGAAGTCGTTCTTTTGGTTGCATGCGTCTATGACTGCGTCGGCAAGTTCAAGTGCTCCCTCTCCGCCCTTGAGCCAATGCTGGGATTCAGCGCAGCGGGCGCCTGCTGCTTCAGCGGCTTTTTTGACAACAGCCACTTCAGCATTTGTGTCAGTATAAAAACGGTTGACGCAGACCACTGGGTTTATGCCGGACTTGCGAATGACGTTAATCATATGGACCATATTGGCGCAGCCCTTTTCGACCAAGGCCAGATTTTCCTTTGTGTATTCTTCAGGCAGAGGCTTGCCTGCCACTACCTTTGGACCGCCGCCGTGCATCTTCAGGGCTCGGACAGTAGTGGTGAGCACGGATACGTGTGGCTTCAGTCCGCTGAAGCGGCACTTGACGTTCCAGAATTTTTCAAAACCGATGTCAGCTGCAAAGCCGGACTCGGTTACATGATAGTCGAAGAGTTTCAGTCCAACTCTGTCAGCAATGATTGAGGACTGGCCTACGGCAATGTTGGCAAAAGGCCCGGCATGTACAAAGCAGGGGTTGTATTCAGCAGTACACATAAGGGTTGGGTTAATAGTATTGCGCATGAAGGCGGCCATGGCATTGCCGACTTCGAGATCACCTGTGGTAACGGGTTTGCCGCTCTTATCAAAAGCGACTGTGATATTGTTCATGCGCTTTTTCAGGTCTGCGAGGTCATTGGCTACAGAAAGAATTGCCATGCACTCTGAGCCTACTGCAATACCGAATTTCGACTGCATCATAAAGCCGTCTTGCCTGCCGCCTATGCCGATGATTATATGGCGGAGAGCTTGGGCGCAGAAGTCCATTATCCACCCCATCTCCACGCGAGTGGGGTCTATGTCAAGCCGCCTCATTCTGGTGAGCCGCTGCAACTGCTCGTCA
The DNA here is from genome assembly GCA_026387575.1 of Nitrospirota bacterium. Classification (GTDB taxonomy): domain Bacteria; phylum Nitrospirota; class Thermodesulfovibrionia; order Thermodesulfovibrionales; family UBA1546; genus UBA1546. The sequence goes on from JAPLLK010000061.1 coordinate 10,912, forward strand.
TTGTAGTTACGCTCGTGCTGCATGCGGGCTGTCATCGCCACCATGGCCAGGTTGTGGGCGTTCATGATGTCGTTAATGTCGCCGGTAAGCCCCAATGAAAACTCGGTCATAGGAATCAGTAAAGAGTTGCCGCCGCCGGCAGCAGTGCCCTTAACATTCATTGTGGGGCCGCCGGATGGCTGACGAAGTGCTCCTCCAACATTTACGCCACGCTTGCCCAAACCTTCCATCAAACCGCACGAGGTGGTGCTTTTGCCTTCGCCCAGAGGGGTAGGGGTGATAGCTGTAACCTCTATATACTTGCCGTCAGGCTTGTCCTTGAGACGATTGATGACCTTGAGGAAGTCAATTTTGGACAGGCGTCCCATGGGTAACATCTCATCTTTTTGCAGTCCCAGCCTATCCCGCCAATCTTCAGGGGTAGGCATATTTTTCTCAGCTTCTTCGGAAATCTGCCAGTCAGCTAACTTCGTTGCATCAAAGGGCATTTTAAAAATCCTCCTTATTTAGTAATTTATCAATGCATTTAAAAACTTATCATTCATGCGCCTGAGATTTTTACTCATAATCAGTGCAATCTTTTTGAGTATCTGCAGCGCCAGTGAAATGTCGTCCTTTTCCATCTTCTCAAAGTCTTCTTTTGACAGCTTCAGGAGTTCTGATTTCTCAATAGCTGATGCGTTGGCCTCGTGTTTGCGTTTTTCAAGTATTGAAAGCTCTCCAAAGAAACTGCCTGCTGTCAGAACTGCCAGTGTCTGTTTCCAGCCGTCCGGCGTCACCTTGTTGATTTCAATTTTCCCGGAACGAATCATATAAATGTCCTTTGTATCTTCGCCTTCCTTGAATATGAATTCATTTTTTTTCAATGAAAGTTCTTGTGTAATCTTTGATAATCTTTCAAGTTCGGAGTCGGCGATGTCTTCAAGAAGAATCTGTTTTTTGAGTTCGCTGATGTTTACCATAGTCCCTCCTTTCTTATTCCTCTATCTTAACTGCACATACCTTAAATTCAGGTGTTTTTGCATGCGGGTCAAGGGCATCTGTGGTTATCATATTTGCAGCGGCTTCCCTGTAATGCATAGGAATAAAAAGAACGCCGCTTGATATACTGTCTGTTACCCGCGCCTTTATCTCAATCTGTCCTCTCCTTGATGTGACCTTTATTTTTTTACCGTCTTTTATTCCGGCTTTTTTCGCATCCTCTGTGTTTATCTCAACATAAGGTTCGCCTGCGTGCTTTTCAATAGGTGCGACTCTCCGCGTCATTGAACCGCCGTGATACTGGAAAAGGTTTCTTCCTGTTGTAAGGATGAATGGGTAATCACTGTCTGTAACCTCTGCGGGAGGAATATACTTTACAGGAGTAAATGAGACCTTGCCCCGCGGGAAACCTGCCTTGTACAGATATTCTGTGCCGGGATGGTCTTTTGTGGGACACGGCCAGTGGATGCCGTGGGTGCGTATTCTGCTGTAGGATATGCCTGAAAGAGCGGGCCATACTCTGCCGAGTTCTTCAGAAATCTCTTCCACATGATAGTATTTCATGGGGTATCCCATTCTGCCGGACAATTCAGCTATTATCCATGAGTCCTCTTTTGCGTTTCCAGGCGGCTCTACCGCTTTTCTTACGAGCTGAACTTTTCTTTCTGTATTTATGAAAGTGCCGTTCTTTTCAGCAAAGCAGGTCGCAGGCAGGACTACATCTGCGAGAGCTGCTGTCTCTGTAAGGAATATATCCTGAACTACCATGAACTCAAGGTTGTTGAGCGCTTTTCGTGTATGTTCAATATTTGGGTCTGTGAGCATAGGGTTTTCGCCGAGTATATAGAGGGCCTTAAGTTTGCCTTTTAAGGCTGATCCTACCATCTCTGTTGATTTCAGCCCCTCTTTATCGGAAAGCTGGACTCCCCATGCATCCTCAAATTTCTTTTTGACCATCGGCATGTCAACCCTCTGGTAGCCGGGATATACATTAGGAAGACAGCCGGCATCACAAGCGCCCTGCACGTTATTCTGCCCTCTGAGAGGATTTATCCCTGTATGCTCCCTTCCTATATTGCCTGTAAGAAGGGCAAGATTTGCTATTGTATTTACATTGTCTGTCCCATGCGTATGCTGGGTAATGCCCATAGTGTAGAATATTCCTGCCTTTCTTGAGCCGCCATAAAGCGTTGCTGCCTTTATTATCTCTTCCTCAGGAATCCCTGTTATCTTTGAGGCATTCTGAGGCGTGAATGCCTCTATTGATTTTTTCCATTCATCAAAACCCTCGGTTCTTTCATTGATGAATTCATTGTTATGCAGTCTTTCTTTTAATATGACGTGTGCCATTCCGTTTAAAAGGGCTACGTCAGTGCCCGGCTTCAGCCTTAGGAATATCTCTGAGAATTTGACAAGTGGAACTCTCCTTGGGTCTGCCACTATTAGTCTTGTACCCTTGCGCAGGGCTTTCAACATCCTGTTTGCGATAACAGGATGAGTTTCTTTTGTGTTGGAGCCGATGATGAAGATAACCTCCATGCCTTCTATCTCTCTTATGGAATTGGTCATTGCTCCTGATCCGAATATTGTAGCCAGACTGGCTACAGTTGGAGCGTGTCAGAGACGGGCGCAGTGGTCCACATTATTCGTCCCTACTGCGGCCCTCATAAATTTCTGGAACAGATAGTTTTCTTCTGTAGTGCATCTTGCAGAAGAAAGGCCTGCTATTGAATCAGCGCCGTGTCTCTCTTTTATCTCTTTAAAATTTGCAGCAATATATCCAAGCGCTTCATCCCATGAGACCTCTTCGAATATCCCATTTCTTTTTATGAGAGTCTTTTTAAGCCTGTCGGGGCTGTTGATAAACGAATAGCCGAACCTGCCTTTAACGCAGAGCCATCCCTCGTTCCACGTGTCTTCCTTTGAAGTCACTCTTACAACTTCATTCTGCCTCACATGAAGGGTGAGATTGCATCCTGTCCCACAGTATGAGCAGGTAGTGTCAA
>JAPLLK010000015.1 GCA_026387575.1 Nitrospirota bacterium
CTAATAATAGGTTATGTTGGAGGATATTCTGAAGGCAATAAAAAGAAGGCTGCGCTTTTCTCACTGATATTCGTTCTCGGGCTCTCAATCACATTCACCCTGTTCGGAGCAGCAGCCTCTGTAATGGGACAAGCCCTCTTATTCACAGGAAGATGGCTTTATCTCGGAGCAGCTGTAATTGCAATAATGATGGGACTTCAACTCACAGGGATTCTGTCATTCAACCTTCCGTTTCAAAAAACACGGGGAGTAAAGACAAAGGGACTTATGGGAGCTTTTCTTCTTGGACTTCTGACAGGTACTGTCTCGTCTCCGTGCGCAACTCCTGTGCTTGCTGTCATCCTTGCATACGTTTCAGCACAGGGAGACATCTTCTACGGCAGTTCTTTGCTATTCACCTATGCCATCGGGCACTGCGCGCTCATTTTTTTCGCTGGGTTGTCAATCGGCCTTACGGAAAGCATTTTAAGTTCAAGGGGACTAAAGAACTTTTCGCTTTATTCAAAAAGATTGAGCGGAGCCTTACTTATCGTGGTTGGCCTGTATTTCGGCCTATCGAACTTAAGGTATTATTTTTGATAAATATCAGGAGGTTGTCTATGAAACTATTTGTTGTCTTACTGTCGCTTTTTACAATAGCAGTTGTATGGCCATCTGATTCCATAGCAGGAGGGGATGTCAGAGAGGAATGGTATTCACCTGAATGGCTGACCTCAGCACCCTATGCCCCTGTTTTTAAGGTTAGAGACACGGAAAACAAGTACGGCCGTTACGCAAAACGAACAAAAGCAGTCACGATCAAAGACCTCATTAAACTCCACGGCCACTTCTGCGGCGGCCTTGTTGAGAGCGCGGCATCGCTCAGGGTTGCCTTTGATCTACTCTTCGCAGACGGCATTGTTGACCGCACTGACTTACGGATTGTTTCAAACAACTCTGCCTGCGGGGGTGATGTGGCGACGTATCTGACTGGTGCTCGGACACGCTTTAACAGTCATGTCATAGACAATTCACTAACCGAGAGCGAATTCTATGTTCAACAGATTTCGACAGGCAAAACCATTCATGTGAAACTCAACCCCGATGTTTATCCCAAAGAGGTCAAGACCCAGATGAAAAAAATAGAATCGGGAACGTTTGAACCGAAAGACATTGACCTTTTTCAGGAACTCCAATGGGCATACGCAAAGAGGATGGTAAATAAGCCGCTCAGAGAATCCTTTATCGTTGAAGAAACAAAAGATTACAAATGGCCTGCGTCCTCATGCAGGGATTTGGGCAAAAGAAAAGACAATGATTATAAGAATGTGCCTATTCAATAGGAAACAGCCATGATTCTCGGATACATCATAATGGCGACGTTAATTATAAGCCTCATCTCATTAAGAGATAGGAAACTTCGGAATTCTTGCATATATGGCGGATTCAGCAGGACAAAGGTCATTGCATTCAATCTTTTTAGCGCTGTCACAGCAATGGCCTGGGCAATAATTGCTTACTTCTCAGTTGAAAAGATATTGTGAAGGACGGGAAGCTTCTCGCTCAGGCTCTGATGATTGGCTTGGGACTGCTGCTCATATAGGGGCTGAAGGCAGGCTTTGAACAATAAAAAAAGGAGGTCTGCAATGGACGTTGTCATTAAACCGTGGCACGGGATTCAGAGAGAAGAAATCAGATGGAATCCCGAGGTAGATGAAGAACTCTGCATCGGTTGCGGAATGTGTGTAACCGGATGCGGAAGGATGGTTTACCGCTTTGATTATGAAAAGAAAAAGCCGGTAGTAGCTGCTCCTTTAAACTGCACGGTGGCATGTGTAACCTGCGCAAACGCATGTCCGCAGCATGCCATAAGCTTCCCGGCATTAAGCTATGTTCACAAATTGATTAAAGAGCATAAGCTTATTCAGAAGGCGCGTGAGGAGCTGAATGCCGGCAGGGAGAAATACGAGGGTAACGAATTAAAAGATTTACCGTAATCTGTAAGTGCTGGCATACAGATAGGCAGCGCTGTTTCTATCTGTATATTTAAATAAAAACTTTTAAAGGAGGAAAGAGATGAGCAGATTAAATGAGTATCTTGAGATAGGTTTAAAGTTTCATGGTCACAAGTGTCCTGCAATGCCTATGGGGTTGCGGGCAGGTCTTGCGGCAATGAAAGTCCTTGGTGTTGAAAGATCACAGGACAAGGAGCTTTTTGTCGAAGCTGAGACAGGCAAAGGACATGCTGCAGGATGTTTTCTTGATGGAATAATGACTGCAACAGGTTGCACCTACGGGAAATCAAACATCCAAAAACTCTATTACAACAAGATGGCATTCACCCTTGTTGATGCGAAGACGGGAAAAGCGGTGAGAGTCTCGCTAAAACCAGAGTTCTTTGAAAAGGCCATGAACTCGCCTTT
>JAPLLK010000092.1 GCA_026387575.1 Nitrospirota bacterium
TCCGGCAGCCCGCGCACTTCTTTATATGAAAATACAGGGCCGTCCTTGCACACAAATAAACCTGAATGCTGGCAGTGCCCGCACTGGGCAATGCCGCACTTCATCCTTCTTTCAAGCGATACATAAAGCGATGACTGTGACATGCCATGCATGATAAGCCCCCTGCATACAAAATGCATCATTATCTCAGGCCCGCAGACAAAAGCAATTGCCCTTTCAGGTTTTATCTTAACCCTGTCAATCAAATCAGTAACAAGGCCTATATGATTTTCCCATCTCTGAGGTTGAACAGCTTCGTCAATTGTCAGATAAATCGCTACCTCTTTTGACCATCCATCAAACTCATCCATAAAAAGCATATTCTTTTCATTTCTTGCCCCGTAGATGAGGCTCACATCTCGGAATGATTCTCTTTGATTTAAAACTATCTGAATAACAGGTCTCAACGGCGCAAGCCCCACGCCTCCTGCAACGATGAGAATATCTTTATTCTCTGCCTTCTTAACAGGCCAGCCCCTGCCATAGGGACCCCTGAAAAAAAGCTCGTCACCTTTTTTAAAATCCTTCAAAAAATCCGTCACTCTTCCTGCGGACTTTATCGTGTGCTTAAAAGAGCCGTCCTGCATAATTGCGCTCAGGGATATAGGCGCTTCGCCGACACCAGGGTAACCTATCATATTAAACTGTCCCGGTCCTGCTAAAAAAGAAAACTCTGTTGAGAGTGTGTATGTCCTAACTCCCTCTGTCTCTGTTTTTACATCATCTACCTTTGCCCTTAATGGTTTAAGCGGATTCATATCTCTGTATCTCTTTTGTTATCTCTGTAAGGTCAATTCCTGTCGGACACCATGTTATGCACCTGCCGCATCCGACAGTTCCGAAAACTCCGTACTGATTTGTCTGATCCAATTTGTGCGTAACAAACTGTCTGAGCCTTGCAGCCCTCCTCTGCCTGAAATTGCCTCCGTGGACTTCTGCAAACCTTATGTCCTGACATGCATCAAAACACCTGTATCTTGTTACTGTCTTAAGATCCATGCTCATCTCATCTCTCAGGTCATAACAAAAACATGTCGGGCATACCATGACACAGTTTGCGCATGAAAGACATCTATCTTCCGCTGTCTGCTGCCAGACAGGGTGTTCCATGTTTTCTGCAAAAATATTGTCAAGCCCTGAAACATTTATAGTTTTTCTAAATTTACCCTTCATTGTTTTTTCCTTCTCTGCTTTAAGCCTCATCTCCTCCCTGCCGGCGCCCCTGCCTTCAAACCCGAATAATTCCTCTGCCTCTCTGCTTTTTATCTCTGCGAGATATTCGTTTTCAAAGTCTGTGAGGAGCATATCATAGCCTGATGCTGCGTGAAGAAAAGGTCCGGCACCAACTGATGAGCAGAAGCAGTTCTCTAAGACGCGTGTGCAGTTCAACGCGATGATTATAGTGTTTTTTCGCCTTGCTTCATAGTGCGGGTCTTTAAACGTACGAAGAAATGTCCTGTCAAGGTAGAGTATCGCATTCACATCGCAGGGATGCACTCCGACAATTACCTGCTTTTCTGCAATCGGAGCAATTTCATCTATTGTTATCTTCCCATTCATAGCAAATCTGAAAAGCTCTTCATTCGGTTTATAGAGAAAAAGTTTTCCCGGAGAGAGCATAGTGATTTCATACTCCATAAAAAGCTCTTCTGAAGAATTCACCTCCTTAAAAACAGCATGATTGCCTGTTTTGACAGGGCCTATAAGCTTGTAATCTTTCTTCAAAGAATCAAGCCACAGGAGAAAAGCCTTTTTAGGAATCAGACGTTTAAATTTTTGGAAAGTGCGTTCCCCAGTCATACCATTTCCAGACATCCCTTGTCAGGTCTTTATATTCGGTTTTTATATGCTCAAACAGGCGTGCATTTTCTATTGCGATAGCGCCCTGACATGCAAGGGCAGAAAGAAAATCTATCTCTGACTCGCTGAAGGTATAGGGTACAGACGTGTATAACCTGAGAACTCCTATTGCTTTCCCCCTGACAGTAAGGGGCAGAGAAAGAAGCGACATTATGCCTTCCCTTATTATCTCATCTGGATATTGAAGCCTTTTGTCCTTCCTGATGTCAGGCGCTGATACAACCTTACATTTGAGACACTCTCTGTCTATGGGGCTCTTCGCAACTTCAATAGGTCCTTTTTCCAGATACGCCCTGCTCAGGCCGTAAGCTGCCTTGACCTCAAGCGTTCCTTTTTCCTCGTCAAGAAGCCTGATTGATGAAGCCCTCATCCCCAGTGTCTTTGCTGCATTTTCTACTATCATCTGAAGAACTTTCTCAAGTGAAAGGGTTGAACTTATTGACTGGGATATTTTTATCAAGGCGCGCATTTCGTCCCATATCCTTGCCCTGTCTGCAAGTATGCCTCCCAGAAATGCAAGTGCCCTGAGTCTGTCTATCTCTCCGGCAGTAAAATCATGAGGCGCTGCTGTATAGACCCTGACAACGCCTATAGCCCTCTTATCCGCCATAAGCGGAACGCTGAGCACTGATTTTATGCCTTCTTTTTTAGCCTCTTCAAGATAAAGGACATGCGGCTCCTTTAATATGTTTTTGGTCTTTACAGCCTTTCCTTTAAGAACCTTCTGATCAACAGGATGTTTCTTCAGGATAACAGGGCCTTTTTTCAGATATTTCTTGCTCAGGCCATATGCAGCCGCTATCTCAAGAGTCTGATTCTTTTCATCAAGCAGCCTGATCGTTGAGCCTTTAACATCCATAATCTCTGTGATATTTTTTGCGAGAATGTTCAGTGTGGTATCGAGGCCGCGCGCCCTAGCCAGTTCACCGCAGAGAGCGCACATATCGTCTTGTTGTCTCTTCATAAGACAACCCTATCAAACAGAAGAAGGGTTGTCAATATTTTGTATAAGTTCCATACAAATGCGACATACCCCTTTTCTGGATAAGGTAGCCGATTGGAGTCATCTTACCAAGAGACTTGTGAATTCTCTTGGTATTGTAGAAAAGCAGGTATTCTGCGAGATGCGAGTGAAAAAGAGACTTGTCATGTATAACATCCAAACCGAGCACGCTCGTGCTTAATGGCCCATTACTGCCTAACGTCGCATATGTATCGTAACTTTTTCAGGATTATCATCAGTGCTGCTATGAAACGCGTTTTGCATTTGAAGCCTTTTCAGCCTCTTTCCTTTTCGCCTCGTATCCTTTTTTTCCCATCATGCCATAAGTGAAGTTCTTGCCCTCCTCAACACCGGGCTGGTTAAACGGATTCACGCCATATAAAAAACCTGTGAACGCTGTCGCCACCTCAAAAAAATGGAATAACTGTCCCATATGATAAGCATCTATCTTCGGAATGCTTATTGTCATATTCGGCCTTTTAATCTTTGACAAGGCAAGCTCTGTTGATTCCTGTTCTGCCTTAATAAGCCCTGATAGCGTGTGCCCTCCGAGATAGCTCGTTCCTTCCACATCCTTAAAAACCCTTGGTATTTCAAAGTCAACCCCATAATCATCAACTTTTATAAATACGACAACTTTATCCTCCGGCCCTTCCATCCACAACTGAAGCTGGGAATGCTGGTCTGTTGTGCCGAGTGACGGATAAGGCGTAAGTCCTAATCCCGATTTCCCGAGGCTCTCTGCCCATAACTGGCAGAACCATTCTGCCGTTGGTTTCAGTCCGTCTGCATAAGGAATCAAAACATTTATGTTTCTCTTCTCCTCCCTTTCCATGAGATAAAGAAGAGTTCCGAAAAGATATGCAGGGTTTTTCCATATCTCTGCATCCGAGCATTTACTGTGAATATCCCCTGCGCCTTTAAGCATTTCACCTGAATCAATGCCTATGACCTCAGCAAGAAGCAAACCAACAGGGCTAAGGACAGAATATCTTCCTACAACACCCTGCGGAATTGAGAGTGTCCTGAATCCCTTTTCATTCGCAATCTTTCTCAGGCTGCCTTTTTCAGGGTCAGTTATCGCAATAAAATTCTTTGTTGGATCAGAAACAGCGCTGTTCATCTTATCCCAGAGGATCATGAAAGAGGCTATTGTCTCGGCAGTGCTTCCTGACTTTGTAATGACATTAACCGCTGTCTTTTTAAGGTCTGCCAGCGATAAAATCCGATGAAGTGTCCTCGGATCAACATTATCATAAACAAACACCTTTGGCTTTTTGTCAAGGTTGTGGAAAGGGCTCAACGCCTCAAGTATTGCCCTCGGGCCAAGCGCAGAGCCGCCGATACCGAGTATTAAGAAGTTCTCAGATTTTTCCCTGACATCTGATGCGATTTTTTTTATCTCTGCTGTGTCCTGTTCAAGAAGGTCTATAAAGGCGAGTTCAGGTCTTTCTTTGGCTTTTATCCTTTTATCAATCTCATGCACCACTGCCTTTATGCCTTCTATCTGTCTCTCGGAGACGCCCTTCTCGCCTATCACCTCTCCCATCATATTTGAAAAATTTAGCTCAAGCATAATATTCCTCCATAGATTCAGGCCTCTTTCGCTGCCTTGAATCCCTCTTTAAGAAGCACAATTAAAACTGTTGTAATTCCCACAAAAATCCCAGCTATATTTATGACCTTAAGCCACATAAGTATAAGCAGAATTACAAAAAGAATAAAAAGCCTTATAAGGCTGAAGAAGACAAGCTTTCCGCTTACCTGCTCTGCTGCGCCGACTAGTCCTCCGATACCCCATGCAAGCCCCTTGAGATTAGCAAGAGCGAGTATCCCGCCAATCAGGATGCTCAGTGGAAGCCTCTTCCACTCAATTACAGCCGAAACTATCGCAAAAGGTATCAGTACAAAAACAGACTGCCTATATACCCTTTTTATTATTTCCGTCATCTCCATCGTATGTCTTCCTCGCCATTCTTATAAGTTCGCGAAAACCTGCGATTATCCCGAGCATCAAGAAGATTATAGTAAACCACGGAGAAGTATTGAAGAGCTTATCAAGTCCGTATCCCATAGCAAGGCCGACAAATGTTGCAAGCACAAGGTTAAGCCCTATTGTGCTTGCCTCAAGAAGCTGCCTGAATAATGGTTTATCTGCCATAAAAGTTAAGAGAAAGTTAAAAGTTAAAAATGAAAAGTTAAAATAAGGACGGATTTACAACTCTTAACTTTCTCTTAAAGACTCGTAAGCTGCTTTTACTGTTTTCTCTATGTCTTTTTCCGTATGCGCAAGCGACATAAAACCTGCTTCAAACTGGGAAGGCGCAATATTAACACCCCTCTTAAGCATCCCTCTAAAGAATCTTGCAAACTTTGCAGTATCCGAAGTCTTTGCACTGCTGTAATCAAAAATATCCTTATCCGTAAAATATGTGCAGAACATAGCGCCTGCCCTGTAAAATCTGGTCTTGACACCAGCCTTCCTTGCTGCATCAACCAGCCCTTCTTCAAGCATTGCACAGAGTTTTTCAAGCTTTTTATATGTCCCTTTGCCTGATAGAATCTTGAGGGTTTCAATCCCTGCTGTCATTGCAAGCGGATTCCCTGAAAGCGTGCCTGCCTGATAAACAGGGCCCTCCGGCGACACCATTGACATAATCTCTTTTTTGCCTCCGTATGCGCCAACAGGAAGCCCGCCTCCTATCACCTTGCCAAGACATGTCATGTCAGGCTTTATCTTAAAATATTCCTGAGCGCCTCCATACGCAACCCTGAAACCTGTCATAACCTCATCAAATATCAGGACGATTCCGCATTCCTCTGTTATCTCTCTCAGCGCCTCAAGGAATCCCGGACGCGGAAGAACGCATCCGATATTGCCAACAACAGGCTCAACTATCACACATGCTATTGATTTCCTCTCTCTGTCAATCACCCTCCTCAATGCGTTTGGATCATTAAACGGAAGAGTTATAGTGTTCTGAGCATAGGATTTCGGAACTCCGGGGCTGTCAGGGACTCCAAAGGTCATTGCTCCTGAACCCGCCTTAACAAGCAGGCCGTCCGCATGTCCGTGATAACAGCCCTCAAATTTTATTATCTTATCCCTCTTTGTAAATCCCCTCGCAACCCTTATTGCGCTCATCGTTGCCTCGGTCCCTGAATTTACCATCCTTACCTTATCCATGGACGGATATGCCTTAATAACAAGGGTTGCAAGTTCGATTTCAAGAGGGGTTGGAGCGCCGTAGCTTGTTCCTCGTTCTATCGCTGATTTCAGAGCCTTAACTACTTTTGGATGGCTATGCCCGAGTATGAGAGGCCCCCACGAAAGCACATAATCAATGTATGAATTGCCGTCTACATCGTATATCTTAGAGCCCTTCGCCCTTTTGATAAAAATAGGGTTCCCGCCTACAGCCTTAAAAGCCCTCACAGGGCTGTTCACTCCTCCCGGAATCACAGCCTTTGCCTGATTAAAATATTTCTGAGATTTCTGATAGGTTTTCATCTTCTGAAAGTGCTCAAAGTCTATCACGAAAATATTTTATATGTCAAACATCTTCTGAATTATCACAGAGAGACGATTATTTGACTTTACGCATTTTTTTGGTTATTCTTCATCATGGATTGGCTCATAAAATCTGCCATTGTTATAGGTCTTTTTTCCCTCACATTCATGCTTAACATGCCCTTTGGTTACCTGCGGGGAAAAACAAAAAAGTTTTCATTCAAATGGTTTCTTTATATACACCTGCCAATACCGTTTGTCATGCTTGCAAGAATATTATCCAATATTGATATGACATATATCCCCTTGTTCTTGTTAGCCGCAGTAATAGGCCAGGTCTGGGGCGGAAAGCTGGAGTTTAAATCTTGAAAGCTAATATCCTCCTAAGCCCGCGTAAGATAGAGATTCGCGAGTTGAAAGTTCCAGAACCTTCCCGTGGAGAAATCCTTGTAAAGATTAAGGCAGCGCTTACCTGCGGAACAGACCTTAAGGCTTTCAGCAGAGGCCACCATGTAATTCCAATGCCTGGAGTCTTTGGACACGAATTCTCCGGAATAATTGAGGCAACAGGCAAAGGAGTAAAAAAATTCAGAAAAGGCAACGAGATAATGGCAGTCCACAGCGCTCCCTGCCTTAAGTGCAGCTACTGTAAAAAGGGTCTTTTTAATATCTGCAAAAATATAATGGAGACCAAAGTGCTCGGAGCATTTGCAGAGTATATCCTGCTACCGGAGCATATCGTGAAACAGAATGTATTTCGCAAACCTAAAAATCTGACATTTGAAGAGGCTGCATTCCTTGAGCCGCTGTCATGTGTTATACATGGCATGCATGGATTGCAGATAAAAAAAGGTGGCAGGGCATTGATAATAGGCGCGGGGCCAATCGGGCTTCTCCATCTTCTTTTACTGAAAAATAAAGGCGCTGATGTAATAATTTCAGGCTTTGAGAAAAAGCGCCTTGCGCTTGCAAAAAAACTCGGCGCTATATCAGCAGTAACGCCTGATAGCATTGAATCTGAGGTAGAAAATTTTACCGGAGGGTTAGGCGTTGACTATGTATTTGAGTGCACAGGCCAACCTGCCGTATGGCAGTCAGCGGTATATTATGTCAGAAGAGGCGGGACAGTTATTCTATTCGGAGGATGCAAGACAGGCACAACAGTAACTTATGATACGAGCAGGCTTCACTATGATGAGATAACATTAAAGGGAGTATTCCATTTCACACCTGCTGATGTTAAAGAGGCATATAGCCTGCTGAAAAAACGGGAGATACCTGTATCAAAGCTAATCTCAGGGAAATATCTCCTGACCGATACTGAAAAGGCGTTTCTAAAGCTCATGGAAGGCGAAGGGATAAAATATGCGATTATTCCCTGAATACGCGTTTCTCCGGAATTGGAAAACTGTTTCCATATGAAAGCCGCTAAACTCTACAGTTTTAATGATATCAGGATTGAGGATATTCCAATTCCCAAAATTGGTCGGGGAGACGCCCTCATAAAGACACATGCCTGCGGCATATGTTCAGGAGATGTTATGCCGTGGTATATAGAGAAAAAAGCTCCGGTTGTCATCGGGCATGAGCCCACAGGCGAGATAGTAGAAGTCGGCAAAGACGTTACTTCATTTAAATCCAATAACAGGGTTTTTACGCATCATCATGCGCCGTGCTTTACGTGCAGATTATGCAGGCGCGGGGATTATGTTCAGTGCGAGACATGGAAAAACACAAAGATAATTCCCGGAGGGATTTCAGAATACATTCTCATACCTCAGATTAATCTTGAAAACGATACCCTGAGCCTTCCTGATACGCTCAGCTACGAAGACGGCACATTGATAGAGCCAACTGCATGTGTTGTTAAAGCTCTGAAAAGAGTCGGCATAAGAAGAGGAGACACAGTCCTTATTATAGGGCTGGGCATCATGGGACAGCTAAATATCCTTCTTGCAAAAAGATACGGCGCAGGCATGGTAATCGGAGCTGACATGATTGCATTCAGATTAAATAAGGCGAAAGAACTGGGCGCAGATGAGGTGATTGATGTTTCAAAAGATAATCTCATTGATGAGCTTAAAAACCTGACAGACGGCATAATGGCGGATGTGGTTGTGGTCGGGCCAAACAGCGCTGATGCAATGAAGCAGGGCATAGAGTGCACAGGCGCCGGAGGAAAAGTCTTGTTTTTTACTCCTGCAAAGCCCGGCGAACGCCTCACAATTGAACCGAATGATTTGTATTTCAAAGATATTGACATAGTCACGAGCTATTCATGCGGCCCTACTGATACAGCGGATGCGCTTGAAATAATAGAAAGCGGAATTGTAAGCGCTGAAAAGCTTGTTACGCACAGATTCCCGATAGAAAAAACTGCAGAGGCATTCAGGTTGACGGCAGAGGCAAAAGACTCACTGAAGAGCGTGATTGTGTTTGAGTAGAAGGATTTAAACAGGCGCTGACCTTATTTTTGTTTTGTATTTGAGGAAGTACTATTGTTTATTAATACCTGTACGTTAGGCTTTTCAAATCAGATTCTATGTTTGAAAGGTCGGTTTTCAGTTCTGACATATCATATTCCATGCTCGAAATATCAGATTCCAATCTTGAAATGTGAGACACCGACTTAATAGAGAGAAAAGCCACCGTTGTAATTAGTAAAAAGAGTAATATATTAGCTTTGTTGCTTCCGCTCTCTATATTTAGAAGCGGTCGAATTTTCCTAATGTATAACCAGATAGACAGCGTTATGAAAATATTTAAAAAGAGCCATGTTTCATCATCCCGCCTACCATAAATTCCGCCCAGTTTGCTTACAAGATAAGTGAACGGTGCGGTCATAAGATACAAATATGCATACGTCTTAAGTTCTTCCTTTGTAAATAGTTTTCTCATAAGTCCCCCTCTGAATGGAATAAGCTTCTTTATTTGCTTTTGCAGTTCTTGTTCACATTGCCTGCAATTTCCTTTCTATCGCGCATTCCTTATATATTCCTTATCCAGCAGTCTTCCTCTCAGCGTCTTCTTTTAATCGTTCATAATTTTTTATATGGAACCGAATAAATATATCCTTTATATCAATTCTGCCGAGTAAATAAGCATCCATTGCCTCAATATATTCTTCTGGTGATATGTGCTTTCTTATCGCCATGAGTGCTTCAACATATTTCTTTCTCTCTTTTTTTGATATCTTTCTCTGCTTTAACAAAATACCACCAAAAAAATAATATTGTCCATGCGCTTGTAAGTACGCCCAACATGAACTCTTTACTTAAATCATCGTCATTTGATTTTGGCATTATTAATGCAAGAAGGAATATCGGCCCGACCCAAACAGCAAAAAAGAAGATAATGCTTTTTATTTCTTCGTATATGTCCCTGAAATTTACTTTTCTAAAATAGCTGAACCTAAACCTTTCGCTCATAATCTCCCCTTGTGTGTTATTCCTTCTGGCGTACAAAGAAAATTGAAACTACTATCAGTATCCCTGAAACAAAATCTATAGAGGCCCATATATCACGGTCGAGATGAAATGGTATCACTGGATTAAATATCAGAGCAATGATCCCCAAAATCCACGCCCAAGTATTCTTGCCGTTTTTATAGGCGATATATGTGTAGTACGCTCCGATACCACAAGTGATCCATCTTAGGAATGTGTAATAGCCGTAGTTATGGCGGTCGAGAGCCCAGAATAAGAGTGATGCGACTAAGAGTCTGCTCCAAACTGAAAAATGCAGTAGTTTTTTCATAAGCCTCCCTTTTTAGGCGATATTCTACCGTTTACGCTTTATAGCATATTTCAAATTAAAATGGAAATCCCCAGCCGCCGGATCGCAGCGCTGGGAAAATTAGGAAAATTAGGGAAAATTAGGGACACTTCCCGGTTTTCTTCCCCAAACCCTTACGCTGCTTTCAGCGGCCTTATCCTGCCAAGTGTCGTCTTGTTTTCCCTCTGTGCAAGCCAGAGATCAACTGACCGCTGGGCATTGAGCCAGAATTCGGGCGTATTCCCAAACAGACGGGAGAACCGCAGTGCCATGGAAGGACTGACAGAGCGTCTCTCACGAAGTATCTCATTCACTGTCTGACGCGAAACCCCTAGTTTCTCAGCAAGGGTAGTCGCAGTAAGACCGAAGTCGGGCATGAAATCCTCCATCAGCATCTCGCCCGGATGGGTCGGCTTAATCTGTCTTGTTTCAATATTCTTTATGCTCATGACACACCTCTCAGTGATAATCTGTTATTTCAACATCATATGCGTCTCCGTCAATAAAACGGAAGCATATTCTCCATTGTTCGTTTATTGATATGGAATACTGTCCTTCCCTGTTGCCTCTCAGAATGTGCAACCGGTTACTTGGCGGAACTCTCAGGTCGTCAACGCACACGGCATGATCAATGTATTCCATACGGCGCAAAGCCCTCCTTAAAATATCTGCCGGCAACCGCTTTGATTTGCCAGTTGTATATAGTTCATGCGTGTGCTTGTCGGCAAATGTTTTAATCACTTGCATGAATTATAACGTGTCACGTGACAGTTGTCAATATCTTGCCTCTTGCCAAAATAAAGGAATAATTAGGTTACCGACCGGTTTTAGATAAGCCCATAGCGCCAGCCCGCCAAAATCAAACTTTAAAACATGTTAAACTATGCTTACTATGCCGAACAAAAAAACTCCCCTATCCTGCGACTGGGCTGCACTCGGGCGGATTCGCCGCGGCAAAAAACCCGGGCAGGCTTTGAAAGGCGCAAAAACACATTCAGAAAACAAAAGCGCTCTTTACAAACACAAGGGCAAATTCAGATGGCAGGGGATTAAGATTGAGAAATATAAGCAGAGCAACGGAGACTGGGCTGATATTGTAAGGCAGACATTAATCGGAAATCAGGGAGAGACATCAAAGTTTCATGTCAGGTATTTTGAAATCGCACCCAGAGGATGCAGCAGTTTTGAGATGCACAGACATGAACATGTTGTGACATGCATAAGGGGAAAGGGGAAAGTTATGGCAGGCAAAAGGCTTTATGAAATGAACTTTATGGATACGCTATATATATCTCCAAACACACCACACCAATTAAGGAATCCGTTTAAATCGCCGTTTGGATTTCTCTGCATAGTAAACGCAAAAAGAGACAAGCCGATAATCCTCGCCTGATTAGAAATTAACCGGCGAGTCCTTGATTTTTTAAGAGAAAAAATTTTATGGTATAGGAGTCAAAATTTTAGCCAACGGCTTGGCTTTTAGAGGAGAATATTGAAGTGGAAGAAAACAAAAATCAAACGCTTATAGACAAAATATGGAATCTCTTTTCATCAGTAACATTTGCTGTCGTGATTTTCACCCTTATCGCCCTTACCTCAATAATAGGGACAATCATAGAGCAGAATGCAGCGTCTGAAAAGAATATTAAACTCATCGGCAAACTCTTTGGAGATTCAATTGCCCCGGCACTGCATAACGCATTTGAAGTTATGGGCTTTATGGATATGTACCACTCATGGTGGTTTGTTTCGCTGCTTATGCTCTTTGTTGCAAATCTTACGGTTTGTTCTATTGACAGGCTTCCACGGATATGGAAACTCGTCAAAGAGCCTGTTAAGCCGTTGACTGATGAACAGCTCAAAAATCTCGGCAAAAAGGAAATAGTCCTTAAAGGCACGCCTGAAAAGATAAAGGAGGCGGCCGGCGCTGCCATAAAAAAAGCAGGCTTTAGGCCCCTTGAAACAAAAGAAGCTGACGGCTATCAGTTATACTCAGAAAAAGGCAATTACACACGGCTCGGCGTTTACATAACACATTTCAGCATTATTCTGGTATTAATTGGCGCAATCATAGGCATATTCTTCGGGTTTAAGGGCTCTCTAAACCTGCCTGAGGGCAAAACATACTCCGTTGCTTTTGCTCAGACAGGGCATTTAACTCCTACGCAAGAATCGGAAATGGAAATGATTATAGCAGCATTACAGTCAGTGGAAGGCAGCACTTTAAAGGCTTCCCAGAAATTAGGCATGGAGGAACAATCACTAAAGTTAAAGATGAAGAGATACGGTATCTGGCCCCTCGGGTTCAGCATCAGATGCAATGATTTCAATGTGGACTTTTATAGTAACAGTGATATGCCAAAGACTTATAAAAGCTGGCTTACAATCACAGAGAATGGTACCCCGGTTAAAATAGACGGGAAAGAAATACAGGAGATAGAGGTAAATACACCATTGAAATACAAAGGGGTAACATTTTATCAGTCAAGTTATGGACTTGTTCCTGGAGGCGGGGGAAACAGCAAGTTCAGGTTCAGGGTAACGCCTAAGGACGGCAAAACAGAAGAGATTGAATCCGGGTTTGAAGGTTCATTCAGCGTCCCGGGCACAAATCTCACAGGGAAGATTGAGGACTTTTCGCCTGCCCTTGGCTTTGACCAATCCACCGGCAAACCCTTTACCTACGCAGAACAGATGAATAACCCCGCTGTCTTAGTCAGCTTCTACGAAAACAATAAGAAGAAATACAACGGATGGGTACTCAAAAGATACCCTGAGACATGGAAACTGCCTGAAGGACATGTCGTGGAGTTCGTTGATCTCTGGGGAATCCAGTACACAGGCCTGCAAGTCAGAAATGACCCCGGAGTATGGGTCGTTTACATTGGATTTATAGTAATGAGCATAGGCCTCTATATCGCCTTCTTCATGAGTCATAAAAAAATATGGCTCAGAGTTATTGAAGAAAAAAATAACACACGGATAATCGTTGCTATGACCGCAAATAAAAACAGAGAAGCTTTTCAAAGGAAAATTATTACCCTTATGAGCAAATCAATAGAAGGAGGAAAATAAATGGGCAGTTCTACCTTATTCGGCATATCCACAATGGCTTACATACTGGCAATGATAACCTACATCACATATCTTGCCTTCAGAAATTCGCAGACAGGCACAGTTGCAACAGCGCTTACGATAACAGGATTTATCTCCCAGACATTAGCATTTACAGTAAGATGGTCTGAGTCTTATATGCAGTGGACAACGCTTATGCCTGAGAGTTCATCTGTAATGTCTCTTCTGCGAAGCGCTCCCTTAAGGAATCTCTACGAATCTCTGGTATTCTTTGTCTGGTGTCTTATACTTGGGTATTTGATAATAGAGTTCAAATACAAAAACCGCTCCTTCGGAGCATTCATAACCCCTGTGGCAGGCATTGCGCTTGCGTTTATCGGACTGTCAGGCATGTCACAAGATATACAGCCCTTGGTCCCTGCACTCCAGAGCAACTGGCTTCTTGCCCATGTAATGATGAGTTTTATTGCTTACGCAGCATTTGCAATCGCATTCAGTACAGGATTGATGTATCTCATAGCCACATCAGAAAGACAGGAAAAAAGACATATCTTTTGGATTGTATTTTCGGTCTTTGCAATACTGCTTGCGCTCATCTCCCAGAGTCCTCAGACAATAATGCTGTGGATAATCAGCTTTGCCTTTGTCATAGCAGTGGACATAAAACAGAACATAGACATTGCCAAGCGCATATCCTCAAAGAAAGAGGGCAATTCCTCAGGCGCCTTAAAGAGACTGATGACTGTAATCGGCCTTTCGCTTGTCAGCATAGCGGCAATATTAATATTCATACAGCTTGTCAAGCTCCAGATTATCAAGGCAGACGATGCGGCAAAGCTAAGACATCTTGACACTGGGGCGCGGGCATCTTCATTCGCAGGGAACATTATGGGAATTGTCGGTTTTATATTCTTCCTCTGCGTTGTATTGATAAAATATCTGATTCTGAAAAAAGAATACTATCTCTTCTGGACTTTAACCTCAGGAATATTCGTATTCGTACTTCTGGCAATGGGCATTGACTTTCTGATGTTCAGGGTTATGGGAGTAATGCCTGCTCAGGATGGCAGCATCGGGCTGAGGGCTACACTCCTCAGTCATTCTCCTGTTATTGCAGTGCTCAGTTATGCAGCGCTCATAGTCTTTCTGTATGTGATATGGCGTTACGGCCCTATCTTAAAAAAGATAATTTCCGGCATTAACATTTCCACGGACTTTCTTGGTGAGATTACATACAAGAGCATATCTATCGGCTTTCCTGTCTTCACACTCGGAGGACTGATATTCGGCGCCATCTGGGCTGACCAGTCATGGGGAACATACTGGAGCTGGGACCCAAAAGAAACATGGTCGCTGATAACATGGTTCGTTTATGCCTTTTTCCTTCACAGCCGCCTGCTCAGAGGATGGAGGGGCAAAAAAGTTGCAATCGTCGCAGTGCTGGGTTTCGTCGTTGTAATCTTTACTTATATCGGAGTAAACCTGCTTCTTTCAGGCCTCCATTCATACGGAAGCATGGAATAGCACAGCGCTTGAAGCTCTATTTTTG
Organism: Nitrospirota bacterium; assembly: GCA_026387575.1. Lineage (GTDB taxonomy): Bacteria > Nitrospirota > Thermodesulfovibrionia > Thermodesulfovibrionales > UBA1546 > UBA1546. Next base: position 14,812 of record JAPLLK010000092.1, read on the forward strand.
GTTGCGATATAATAAGTTAAGGTGAGATTTGCACAACGGAGGAGTTAAATGAATAACATAAAGACAATGTTTTTGCTTGTAGCCTTAACACTGATACTTGTATGGGCAGGCGGTGCATTCGGCGGAAAGCAGGGGATGACCATAGCCCTTATCTTTGCGTTGGGGATGAACCTCTTTGCCTATTGGTTCAGTGACAAACTCGTGCTAAAGATGTACGGTGCACGGGAAGTAACAGAATCAGAAGCCCCTGAACTCTACGGCATCGTAAGCAGGCTTGCACAGAAGGCACAGATACCGATGCCAAAGGTTTACATGATGGAAAAAGACCAGCCAAATGCCTTTGCAACAGGCAGAAATCCAAAACACGCTGCTGTTGCCGTAACCGCGGGAATTATGCGTCTCCTGAGCCGTGACGAACTCACAGGAGTAATCGGACACGAACTCGCACACATCAGGCATAGAGACATACTGATAAGCACAATCGCTGCTACTATTGCAGGCGCTATAAGTTACCTTGCGCAGATGGCGCAATGGGCAGCTATCTTCGGAGGCAGAAGTGATGATGAAAAAGGAGGCAGCCCTGTTGCGGCGCTTGTGATGATGATAGTGGGCCCTATAGCCGCGCTTATCATCCAGATGGCAATATCACGCTCAAGGGAATATTCTGCGGATGAAGGCGGCGCACAGCTTGCAGGCAATCCAAGATACCTTTCAAGCGCCCTGAGAAAACTTCACATGGCATCGCAGCAGATACCCATGGACGCCAACCCTGCAACATCTCACATGTTCATAGTCAACCCTCTAAGCGGCGGCGGACTGTTAAAACTCTTCAGCACCCATCCTCCGATAGAGGAACGAATAGCAAGACTGGAATCCCTGAGCCTGTAAGGAGAGCTGACAGGTTTAATATTGCCGCAAGACAGCCACAGCCTCCTGAGCAAAATCCCGCTGCCTCATAAAGATTTTGAGACGTATATGCCTGACTAACATCTTGTTAAATGCATTTTCGGGTTGACTCTTAACGCTGTGATTGCTCACAATATTGCTAACCATGAAGACCCTTGTAACAGGAGCTACCGGCTTCATCGGAAGCCACCTCGTTGAAAAACTTTTAAGAAAAGGTCACAGCGTCACCTGTCTTGTAAGAAAAACCTCTAACCTTCAATGGATAGATGGGCTCAATGTCAGCTTAATATACGGAGACTGCGCAATAAAAGAATCCCTCCTCAATGCAGTCGCTGATTTTGATTATATCTTTCACCTCGCGGGACTCACAAAGGCGGCAAATGAAAGAGACTTCTTTTCTGCCAACGCGCTCGGCACAGAAAATCTTGTGAACGCAGTAACAGAAAAAAATCCTGCTATCAAACGATTTGTTTACCTGAGCAGTTTGGCAGCAGCAGGGCCAAGCTGCGATGGCACACCGTCTAAAGAAACAGGCGAACCAAAGCCTGTCTCAGCTTATGGCAGGAGCAAGCTTGAAGGTGAACGGATAGTCATGCGGCACAAAAACACCATCCCTGTGACTATCATCAGGCCGCCTGCTGTATACGGCCCAAGGGACAAAGACTTTTATATCCTCTTCAAACTCCTGAAAAAAGGCATTTCTCTCTTCTGGGGGAAATGCTACTATTCAATGTTATATGTGGACGACCTTGTCAAAGGGACAATTCTTTCCGCAGAAAGCAAAACAGCAGAAGGTGAAATCTTTTATCTGTCCGACGGCAGAATATATTCAAACGAAGAAATAACAGAGGTTATATCTTCTGCTGTGGGATCAAAGCCAATACGGCTAAGAATACCGAGAATTATAATGCCAATGCTTGCAAGCATTGGACAAAAACTTGGCAATCAGGGTAATATTATAAACAAAGACAAGATAAGAGAATTGCAGCATTCTTACTGGACGTGCGATCCAGCAAAATCAAGAAATGAGCTTGGGTTTATCCCCAATATAGGAATAAAGGAAGGAGTAAAATGGACAGCGGATTGGTACAGGATACATCAGTGGCTGTAAACAAATCACCCGATATCTTTGAAAAATGCCTTAAGTTTACAAAGGCAAAGGAATTGATATCTTGCGGACTTTATCCATTTTTCAGAGTCATAGAGAGCGCCCAGGACCCTGAAGTTACAATGAACGGCAGAAGAATGATTATGGTGGGCTCAAACAACTACCTTGGACTGACAAATCATCCAAAGGTAAAAGAAGCCGCCATAGAGGCTGTAAAAAAATACGGCTCAGGATGCGCAGGCTCACGTTTCTTAAACGGTACTCTTGATATTCATGTCGCGCTTGAAGCTAAACTCGCACGATTTATGCGCAAGGATGCCGCGCTTATTTTCTCAACAGGGTTTCAGGTCAATCTTGGAGTCATCTCTGCCCTCACAGGGAAAGATGATGTTGTAATCATAGATAAGATGGACCATGCAAGTATAATTGACGGCTGCAGGCTCTCTTACGGCGAGGTAAAGAAATTCAGGCATAATGACATGGCTGACCTGAAAAGGGTGCTGAAAGAAAATAAAGATAAATCCAAATTAATCGTCGTTGACGGCGTATTCAGCATGGAGTGAGACATTGCAAAGCTTCCGATGCGCACGGCATCGGAGTCCTCGGAAAAACAGGCAGAGGCACAGCAGAACACTTCGGGCTTGAAAGGGAAGTTGATCTCATCATGGGGACCTACAGCAAATCTCTTGCCGCTATCGGAGGCTTCATAGTAGGCGATGAAAACATTGTTCATTACATAAAACATTTTGCACGGCCCCTGATATTCAGCGCAAGCCCTCCGCCTGCATCAATAGCCGCGGTAAGCGCAGCAGTTGATATTATCGAGAATGAGCCTGAAAGAAGAGAAAGGCTCTGGAAAAATACAAACAAAATGCTCAAGGGATTCAAGGCGCTCGGATTTGAGACAGGCCCGAGCGAAACACCGATAATACCAATCCTCGTAGGAGAAAGTGAAATAGCATTCAAGTTCGCAATGATGCTTCAGGAAGAAGGAGTATTTGCAAATGTTGCGGTAAGCCCTGCGGTGCCAAACGGAAAGGCGCTCATAAGAACAAGTTATATGGCAACCCATACAGACAAGCACCTTGATATAGTCCTCAGCGCTTTTGAAAAAGTCGGCAGGGCACTAGGGCTGATAAAGTAACTTGAAGACGAATCTTGGGCTCTATAAAGGTCATAGAGGTCAAAACCGATAAGCGCCTTGATGCATTTATAAAATTTCCATTTTCTTTATATTCTGAAAATCCTTTTTATGTCCCGCCTCTGACAAAGGAACTCAAGGAACAATTTTCAGATAAAAATCCTTTCTTCAATCACGCAAAGGTCAAATATTTCATCGCTGAGAAAGACGGGAAATGTGCCGGCAGGATAATCTCAATAGTGAACCAGAGACATGTCCGGTTTCATAACGAAAAGGCAGGATTCTTCGGCTTTTTTGAATGCGTCAATGACGCCGGAGTTTCATCAGCGCTGCTGGATAAGACAGCAGAAGAACTTAAAAGAGAAGGCATGGAGATAATCAGGGGGCCGATGAATTTTTCAACCAACGAAGAATGCGGATTTCTCATCAAGAATTTTGAGGAACATCCGATGCTGATGACCCCGTACAACATGCCCTACTATTCCGATTTAATGGAAAGCTATGGCATGGGTAAGGCAAAAGACCTTTATGCATACATCTATGATGTAAAAGATATTCTTCCTGAAAAAGTTCTCAGGGTTGCTGCAATAGCAGAGAAACGCGGCATCACTGTGCGGCCCGTGGACAAGAAAAGATTTTCAGACGAGATGAAGACATTCAAAGAGATTTACAATTCATCATGGGAAAATAACTGGGGTTTTATACCGTTTACAGACGATGAGATTGACTGCCTCGGCAACAGGCTCAGACAGATAGTTGTTCCGGAACTTACACTGATTGCGGAAGACAACGGCAATCCGGTCGGTTTTCTGGGCCTCCTTCCCGATTTTAACCGTGTCCTGAAGCATATGAACGGCAAACTCAACCCTATAACAATAATTAAGGCTTTGTATTACTCAAAAAAGATAAGAGACCTCAGGCTGCTGCTGCTTGGAATAAAAAAAGATTGCAGGAATAAAGGCGTGGATGCAATCCTCTTCAGAGAGGGATTCAAAGGCATAAAAAAAGGCAGCTATAAAAGGGTTGAGTTTTCATGGATACTTGAGGATAATATTCCTGTGCAAAGGATTGTGGAAATGGTAGGCGGAAAGCTATACAAGCAATACCGCATATATGAAAAAAAATTATAGTCTAAAGTGAATTACTTTCTTGACAAATAGGAAAACCATATGATAATTAATTCAGCAGCAGTCAAAAACTGAAAGAGGAGGAGAAAATGTATCCGGAAGATCTTAAATACCACAAAGAACACACATGGGTCAGAGTATCAGGGAAAAAAGCAACCATCGGCATAACAGACTATGCGCAGGATGCTCTGGGAGATATTGTATATATCGACCTGCCAGAAACTGATACTACTATTGAAGCAAACAGCGAACTCGCAGAAATTGAGTCTACAAAGGCAACCTCATCTGTCATCAGCCCTGTAAGCGGTGCTGTCACTGAAGTTAATGACGACCTGTCAGAATCTCCAGAGGTAATCAATGAGGAGCCATACGGAAAAGGCTGGATAGCCATCATTGAGATTGATAATGCTTCAGAAGTTGACGACCTCATGGACGCGGCTGACTATGCAAAATACGTTGAAGAGGAAGCAAAATGAGAGTTGCTATACTTGGCGCAGGGCCTGGCGGATATGTAGCAGCGCTCAAGGCTGCACAACTGGGAGCACAGGTTACCGTCATAGAAGACATAGAGGTGGGAGGAACATGCCTTAACAGAGGATGCATCCCTACAAAAGCGCTTGTCGCATCAGCAGAGGCATATTCCAAAGCAAAAGACCTGAAAGAATTCGGCATAGAACTCAGGGGTGAACTTATCCCCAATCTCCAGAAAATCAACGAGAGAAAAAACAAGATAGTAAGCGTTCAGGTAAAAGGCATCAGAGGGTTATTTAAAAGCTGGGGAGTAACTTTAAAAGAGGGCAGAGGCGCCCTGCTTTCACCGAAAGAGATTGAAGTAAGAGGCAAGGACGGCTCAACTGAAAAGATTGAGGCTGAAAAAATAATAATAGCAACAGGCTCAAGGCCTGCACAGATACCTTCTTTCGTTTTTGACGGGAAAAACATACTCTCAAGCGATGACGCGCTTAATCTCACAGAGATGCCAAAATCCATGCTTATCATAGGCGCAGGGGTTATAGGCTGCGAATTTGCCTGCATCTATAAAGAACTCGGAGCTGATGTGACAATGGTGGAGATGATGCCGCGCGCAGTTGTCACCGAAGATATGGAAATATCCGGACTTCTGGAAAAGGAACTGAAAAAGAAAAAGATAAAACTTCATACGAACGTTAAGGTAGAAAAGGTTGAGGTAAAGGAAGACGGTGTTCACGCCTTTCTGTCAGACGGCAAGGAGATTATTGCTGAAAAAGTTCTCGTATCAATAGGAAGGGCCCTTAACAGCGATGGCATCGGCGTTGAAAACACCGGAATTCAAAAGGGCAAAAGAGGAGAGATAACAGTAAATGAAAAAATGGAGACAAACATTCCTGACATTTATGCTATAGGTGATGTCACAGGAACGTGGCTTCTTGCGCATACCGCATCAACGCAGGGAATCATTGCAGCAAAAAATATAATGGGGCATAGCGAGAATATCGATTACAGCAGTGTGCCGGCAGCCATATTCACATCTCCTGAGATTGCATCAGTAGGATTGAGAGAGCACCAGGCAGAAGAAAAAGGCATCAATATAAGAACAGGCCATTTCCAGTTCAGAGGCCTCGGCAAGGCTCATGCAATGGGAGAGATAGCAGGTTTCGTAAAGGTAATTGCAGATGAAGCCACAGACAAACTTCTTGGGATGCACATCATAGGGCCGCATGCATCCGACCTTATTCATGAGGGAGCAGTTGCAATAAAGTCCGGCTTAAAGGTCAGAGACATTGCAAATACAATACATGCACACCCTACATTATCAGAAGGAATCATGGAAGCCTCGGAAGACGTTCACAACGAGGCAATCCATGTACCGCCCAAGAAATAAACGTGGCGAAAAAAAAGAATCAAAGGAAACAAGAGAAAACAATTATTTAACTTTTATCTGGGAGGCATTTATGGGACTAATTACAGATGTACATGCGCGTGAAATAATTGATTCAAGAGGAAATCCGACAGTTGAGGTTGAGGTGTTTCTCGGCAGCGGGGTATCCGGCAGTGCAGCAGTGCCGTCAGGCGCATCAACAGGCGCAAGAGAAGCGCTTGAGCTCAGAGACGGCGGCAAAAGATTCCACGGCAAAGGCGTTACGAATGCTGTCAGAAATGTTCTCAAGGAAATTGCGCCTCAGCTTAGAGGTATAGATTCCTGCGACCAGACTTACATAGATAATCTGATGATAGAGATTGACGGAACCAAAAACAAAAGCAGGCTTGGCGCAAATGCAACACTCGGGGTCTCGCTTGCCGTATGCAAGGCATCAGCGGAAGAGACAGGGATGCCGCTTTACAGATATATCGGTGGATGCAACGCAAAAGAACTTCCTGTTCCGATGATGAATATCCTTAACGGAGGCGCGCATGCTGACAACAATCTTGACATTCAGGAGTTCATGATAATGCCTGCCGGATTTAAGGATTTCGCTTCTGCGCTGAGGGCAGGCGTTGAGGTATTCCATAATCTTAAAAGTATTCTCAAGAAAAAAAGGCTGAACACCTCTGTCGGAGATGAAGGCGGATTCGCTCCTGACCTCAAAGGCAATGAAGAGGCAATCATGCTCGTAATGGACGCAATAAAAATGTCAGGCTATAAGCCCGGCAAAGATATATATATAGCGCTTGATGTGGCGGCATCAGAGTTCTATTCAGGCAAGGGATATAATTTTGAAGGCAGAAATGTATCTTCAGACAGAATGGTTTCATACTATGAAAACCTCATAGGTAAATATCCGATACTTTCCATTGAGGATGGTTTATCGGAAAACGACTGGGCAGGATGGAAAATCCTCACTAAGAAACTCGGCAAAAAAGTGCAGCTTGTAGGAGATGATGTGTTTGTCACAAATACGGAAATCCTTAAAAAAGGGATTAAGGATGGAATAGCCAATTCCATCCTAATCAAGCTTAACCAGATAGGCACACTGACCGAGACCCTTGACGCCATAGAAATGGCAAAGAGGGCCGGTTACACAGCTGTCGTCTCTCACAGGTCAGGCGAAACCGAGGATACCACAATAGCAGACCTCACAGTTGCATGCAACACAGGGTTTATCAAGACAGGCTCGCTTGCACGAAGCGAGAGAGTGGCAAAATACAACAGGCTGCTCAGGATTGAAGAAGAACTTGCTGATTCTGCTATATACAAAGGCATTGAAACATTCTATAATCTAAGAAAATGAGTTCGGATAACCTTTTAAGAAAACAGGTTGTATCTGAGATTAAAAAAAAGAAGCTTATCATATTTATCCTCATAATACTGAGTTTCATCTATCTTGCAACAAATCTTCTTCTGGGAGATGCCGGACTGTTGAAATACAGAGAACTTTCGAACAAAAAGCTGAGCCTTAAAAAAGAAATAACGGAACTTGAAAAAGAAAATACCCTCATTAAAACCCAGATAAAATCCCTGAAAGAAAACCCGTTCTATGCAGAAAAATACGCGCGGGAAGAGTTCGGCTTAGCAAGACCTGACGAATACATATTTCAGTATGACAGGTAATCCGCTTTACATTGCCTTCCTATGGCACATGCATCAGCCTTATTACAAAGACCCTTTTACAGGGATATACAGGCTTCCTTGGGTGAGGCTTCACGGCACAAAAGATTATCTTGACATGGTTGAAATACTTGAGGATTTTCCGGAAATAAAACAGACATTTAACCTTGTGCCGTCTCTGCTTGAACAGCTAAGGGATTATACTGAGAACAATGCAACTGACATCTATCTCAACCTCACTATGAAAAATCCTCAGGACCTGACAGATGCCGACAAAATATTCATGCTTGAGAACTTCTTCCTCGCAAACTGGGACAACATGATAAGGCCATTCCCGAGATATTACGAACTGCTTGTCAAAAGGGGGGTGCGCTTTTTAAAGACAGAATTAGCAAGGACAATAAAATATTTTACCGTACATGACTTTCTTGACCTTCAGGTGCTGTTTAACCTCAGCTGGATAGACCCAATGTACAGGCGGAAAGATCCTTTCCTGAGCGAACTCGTAAGAAAAGGCAAGGGATACACCGAGGATGAAAAAAAACTTCTGATAGAGAAACAGTTTGAAATCCTGAAACGAATAATTCCAAAGTATAAAGAACTCAATGCGAAAGGACAGATAGAATTATCAGCTTCTCCTTTCTACCACCCTATCCTGCCGCTCTTATGGGATACGGATTTATCAAAAATCGCCATGCCTCATGTCAGACTGCCGCAGAAAAGATTCTCAAACCCTGAAGATGCAATAAAGCAGATAAAAGATGCTGTAGGGTATTTTGAGAAAACATTCGGGTACAAACCAGCAGGCATGTGGCCGTCGGAAGGCTCTGTAAGCGAAGATGTAATAAGGGCTGTTCATTCTGAAGGTATAAAATGGGTTGCCACAGACGAAGGCATACTGGCAAATTCCCTTGATATAAGGCTGAGAGATTATTCAGGCAGCATAACAGATCCGTCACGCTTTTACAGGCCTTACAGTTTTTCTGATGTCTCGATAGTATTCAGGGATCATAAGCTATCAGACATGATAGGGTTTGTCTATTCTGAATGGGACCCTAAAAATGCCGCTGATGACCTTATAAACAGGCTGTTGAATATCCGTTCCTCGCTTCCTCACGACAGGCCATACATTGTTCCAATAATCTTAGACGGTGAAAACGCATGGGAACATTACAGGAATGACGGGCAGGATTTTCTGCGCTACCTTTACGATCGGCTTTCAAATGAAAAGGGATTAAAGGCTGTAACAGTATCAGAATTTCTCAAACACGACTCCGGCGAGCAACTCGGCAAGCTTCATGCCGGTTCATGGATAAATGCAAATTACAGCATCTGGATAGGCCACGAGGAAGACAATATCGCATGGGATTATCTGAATGATACAAGAACTGACCTTGAAGCATTTACAAAACTTAATCATGACAAACCGGTTGATGAGGCATGGCAGGCTATATATGTTGCTGAGGGCAGCGACTGGAACTGGTGGTATGGAGATGAACATCAGACAGAGACTCAGGAAGAATTTGATGAACTTTTCAGATTAAACCTTATGAAGGTATACAAGGTAATTGGACAAGAGACGCCGCCAAGTCTCTTTGTCCCTGTGCTCAGAGAAAATCGGGCAATCTCCCCTGAAGTAATAATAAGAGGATTCATAAACCCTAAAATAGACGGTATGGTTACGAGCTATTATGAATGGTATCAGGGCGCACACATTGCAGTCGGAAAATCAGGCGGCAGTATGCATAAAGCAGAAAGCCTTGTATCATACATCTATTACGGTTTTAACCAGAGCACATTGTTCTTGAGGATAGACCCCAAGACATCATTTAATGACTTTCCGGCTGATACAACATTTTCCATAAATATTGCGAAGCCGTTTGCTTTCAGAGTCAATGTGGCATACAGAGATGGATTAGTACAACCCGAACTTTTTGAAAAGAAAAATGGAGAATGGGAAAAGATAAAAAACATAACCGAAGCGGCAATGCAGGACATACTGGAAATAGCCATACCATTCAAAGACATAAAAGCCAAAGCGGAGGATGAACTCAACCTCTTTATCACTGTTTACAGGGGCGATGAAGAGATTGAGCGCTGTCCATGGAGGGGGAATATAAGCGTGACAGTCCCTACGCCTGATTTTGAGGCGATTATGTGGTATTAAAAAATATGAATAGGGAATGCGATATAAAATTTGTTGTTAAGGCATTTTTCTTTTTTCTTGCTATTGGCATACTTGGACTTGTGTTGCTTTTTGCCTTTAGCACCTCCTATTAATCATTCTTTTCTCATATATTTTTATTCCTTCTTACGTCAAACTTTTTATTGACCGTATCGCATAATACATATAAAATAATTCCATATGTTTTTAAACGACAAATGCATCTTATGCTAAAAGCATATTTCAAGAGAATATTTGAAGTCGCAAAAAGAGGAGACGCAAGGGAGGAAAGTTATTATTCCTCGCTCGAAGAACTCCTTAAAAACTACGCTGAGTCTATCAATAAAAAACAAGTTCACATTACCACTCTGCCTAAAAAGACTGATGCGGGAAATCCTGACTTCAGGATATGGGATGGAAAGCAGCAGATTATCGGCTACATCGAAGCCAAAGCGCCGGCCACTGAGTATTTAGACCAGATTGAAACATCAGGCCAGTTAAAACGGTATTTACATATCTTCCCGAATTTATTATTAACCAATTTCTTTGAATTCAGGCTTTACCGTAACGGCATTTTAATTGATAAAGTTCTTACAGGCAGGCCATACGTTATTCACAAACTCAAAACTGTACCTCCTGTTGAAAAAGAAACTGAATTTCTTAAGCTCTTAGAAAAATTCTTTTCATTCTCTTTGCCAAAAGTCTATGACGCCAAAAACCTTGCCGTTGAGCTTGCAAAGCGAACGCGGTTCTTGAAGGACGAAGTAATCGCTCAGGAACTGGAAGAAGAGGAGAAAAGGGGCAAGGGGAATATTCTCGGCTTTTACGAGGCATTTCAGAGATTTCTTATACACGGACTAACTAAGGAAGACTTTGCAGACCTTTATTCGCAGACCATCACATACGGATTATTCGCTGCCAGAACAAGAACAGAAAACGGCTTCAACAGAAAACTTGCTTATGACAAAATTCCAAAGACAATCGGCATTTTAAGGGATGTCTTCAGATTTATTTCGCTTGGCGACCTTCCTAAACCGATGGAGTGGATTATTGACGATATCTCGGATGTTCTGGCTACGACCAATGTTTATAAGCTGCTTGACGAATATTTTAATAAGCATAAAGGCAAAGACCCTGTCGTCCATTTCTATGAAACCTTTCTTGCTGAATATGACCCGAAAATGCGAGAGAAAAGGGGCGTATATTACACACCTGAGCCTGTTGTTTCTTATATTGTCCGCTCTTTACATCATATCCTCAAAGAATATTTTGATAAGAAGGATGGTTTTGCGAGCCAGTCCGTAACAGTCCTTGACCCTGCGGCAGGAACTCTCACCTTTTTAGCAGAAGCCGCAAAACTTGCAGCCGAGGAATTCACATCAAAATACGGCGAGGGTAAAAAAGCAGGTTTTATCAAAGAACACATTCTCAAAAACTTCTATGCCTTTGAACTAATGATGGCGCCTTATGCAGTCGGCCATCTGAAAATGTCGTTCCTGTTGGAAGAACTCGGCTATAAACTTCAGTCAGACGACAGATTTAAACTTTACCTCACTAATACTTTGGAAATGGAAGAGCTTGCACAGACAGAACTTCCGGGCATGATTTCTCTTTCAGAAGAATCGCATCTTGCAGGTAAGGTTAAAAAAGAGCAGCCTATTCTCGTCGTCCTCGGCAATCCGCCGTATTCCGTTAGTTCTGCCAATAAATCAGAGTTCATAGAAAAGGAAATGGACATATATAAAGAAAATGTGCGTGACGAAAAAAATATTCAGCCGTTGTCTGATGATTACATAAAGTTCATTCGGTTTGCACATTGGAAGATAGACGGTGCAGGCAAGGGAGTTATTGGAATGATTACAAATAACTCCTATCTTTCAGGTTTAATTCATCGCGGGATGAGGAAGAGTCTTCTTGAAAGTTTTAATGAGATTTATATCCTCAATCTTCATGGAAACAGTCGCATCGGTGAAAAATGCCCGGATGGAAGTAAAGACGAAAATGTCTTTGACATCCAGCAGGGCGTATCAATCGCAATATTCGTCAAGGATAAAAAACAAAAAGGATTGGGGAAAGTTTTTTATCGTGATGTTTATGGCATTCAAGAGAAAAAATATGCATACCTTAAGAAATACGACACTGGTTCTACAAAATGGACGACACTGCAACCATCCGAGCCGTATTATTTCTTTGTGGAAAAAGATTTTTCGGAGCAGGCAAGACACGATAAATTTATGCCCATTCAAGATATATTCGTCCATTCTTCAAGTGGTGTTAAAACACATCGTGACCATTTTGTAGTTGGTTTTACGAAAGAAGAGATAAAGCAGAGGATGAGGACATTTACAAGTAACTGGCCTGATGAATTAGTAAGGCAGTCATTGGATTTGAAGGATACCCATGATTTCAAATTAAAAGAAACTAGAGCTAAACTGAAAAAAGAGGAGTGGGAAGAATCAATCCTGCCATTTTCATATCGCCCCTTTGATGATAGATTCATCTGCTATAGACCAGAACTGATTGATAGAGACCGTTCAGAAATAATGTCTCACATGCTGCAAGAAAATCTTGGACTTATGACTTCAAGGCAAGTTTTAACTGATTTTCATCACGCATTTGTTCTGAACACAGTGGCTAATTATAACTTTATTGATCTTGCCGGAAAGTTTGGGACAGGATACATCTTTCCGCTCTATCTCTACAAAGCAAAAACAAACCCTAAGAAAAAATCTTTAGGCAGCGTCATGATGCTCTTTGAGCCTGAGGCGGAATATGGTATAAAGAAGCCGAACCTTTCTCCTGAATTAATTGAAAAGCTGACAAGAGAGTTCAAAAAAATGCCCTCACCCGAAGAAATCTTCTATTACATCTATGCAGTGCTATATTCAAATATCTACAGAACAAAATATGCCGAGTTCCTAAAAATAGATTTTCCGAGAGTGCCTTTCACAAAAGATTATAAGCTCTTCAAAAAGATGGGCGGTTATGGCGAAAAGCTTGTTGAACTGCATCTTCTGAAATCCTCAGAACTTGACGCGCCCGTTGCCAAATTTCAGGGCAAAGGAAATGATAAAGTTGAAAAACCGAGATATGAAAAAGGGAAACTTTATATAAACAATGGACAGTATTTTGAAGGCATTCCTCAAGAGGTCTGGGAATATCAGATTGGCGGTTATCAGGTCTGCGACAAGTGGCTTAAGGACAGAAAAGGCAGAGCGTTATCGCTTGAAGATATTACGCATTACTGCAAAGTTGTTACTGCTCTAAAAAAGACAATAGAGGTTCAGTCAAAAATTGACAGCGCATACCCTGACATTGAGAAGGAAATAATTGAATTCTCATGAAGGCATTAATACAGAGAGTGTCAAAGGCAAGTGTTGAGATTGATGGCAGAACCATCAGCGCAATAGAGAGAGGAATCCTTATCTTCCTTGGCATTGAAAAAGGCGATACAACAAGAGAACTTGAATACCTTGTTAAAAAGATATCACCTCTCAGGATTTTTGAAGATTCCAAAGGAAAGATGAACCTCTCCGTTCAGGACATAAACGGAGAGGCACTTATTGTATCTCAATTCACGCTTGCAGCAGACTGCAGAAAGGGCAGCCGCCCCTCGTTTGATAATGCCGAAGAGCCGGCAAGGGCAAAGGAGATGTATCTGAGATTCATTGAAGAACTAAAAAGAACCGGCATAAAAACAGCATCAGGCGATTTCGCGGCTTATATGCAGGTGCATATCACCAATGACGGGCCGGTAACTATAATGTTAGAGACAAGAAAGACTGAATGAAATACATCATCATCGGCAATGGCGTTGCAGGGACAACTGCTGCAGCTAACATAAGAAAGATTGACCATGAAGGAGAGATAACCATACTCTCTGACGAGGCTTATCCTTTTTACAGCCGCATAAGGCTTATGGAATACATAAGCGGAGATGCGGATGAAAGCGGTCTTGTCATCTATAAAGACGCATGGTATGAAAAGAACAACATAAAGCTGCTTCTTAACACACCTGTCTCTGAAATAGATAAAAACAAGAAAGAAGTTATCACATCTTCAGAGCATATACTGAAATATGACAGGCTTCTTATTGCAACAGGAGGTCTTTCATTCGTCCCTCAAATCCCGGGCTCTGACAAAAAAGGGGGGTTTACGCTAAGAACACTTAATGATGCCATTGAAATCAAAAAATATTCCGAACAATCAAAGAGAGTCGTTATTATAGGAGGAGGAGTCCTCGGTCTTGAGGTTGGAAACAGCCTGAGGGAAACAGGGCATTCAGTATTTGTGGTTGAGTTCTTTCCAAGACTGCTTCCAAGGCAGATGGATAAGGAAGGCGCTGAGATCCTTAAAACACAGATGGAAAAGATGGGATTTACATTTTTCCTTGGCGCAAAGACACGGGAGATAACAGGTGATGAAAAGGGTAAGAGCGTCATTCTCGATGACGGAACAATTATTGACTGCGATATGGTTATAATATCTGCCGGCGTCAAACCCAATGCAGAACTCGCTGATAAACTCGGAATCAAATGCAATAAAGGGATTCCTGTAAATGACCGGCTTGAAACAGAGATTAATGACATATACGCTGCCGGCGACATCGCAGAACACAGATGGATATGCTACGGGATATGGCCTGCTGCAGAGGAACAGGGCAAGATTGCAGGAATCAATATGGCAGGAGGCAGCGCAATCTATACAGGCACACTGCCTTCAAACATTCTGAAGATAGCGGGAATAAATCTCATTTCAGCCGGAGATATAGACCCTGACAAAAACCTTGAATCAATCGTGCAAAAAGACAGCGAAAGTTTTATATACAAAAAACTCGTTATAAAAGACAATAGTATTGCAGGCTGCATACTTTATGGTAATATTGACAACTGGAAAAAGGTTAAAAAGGCAATGGACGAAAAGAAAGATATAAGCCGTATAAAAACAGACCTTGAAAAGTGGGATATGGAGGCATTGTAGTGGACCCGATAACTCACAGCCTTGCGGGAGCAGCAATCGCACAGCTTGGATTCAAAAGAAAAGGAGCCTTCTGTGTGCTGCTGATTTCATCGATTGCGCCTGATCTTGACTACATAACAAGATTCTGGGGAGTGGACGTATTTCTCAGATACCACCGCGGAATAACGCACGGAATTCTTGCCCTGTTTTTGGTGCCGCTGATTATAGCCGTTATAGCCGGTTTCAGGAAAGGTTTTTTTTATTACTATTTCCTGTCTTTCTTGGCCTATGGTATTCATATATTTATGGATCTCACAAACCAGTACGGCACGCGTGTTCTTTCGCCTTTTGACTGGAATGCATATTCGCTGGATATCAGTTTTATAATAGACCCGTATATATCCATCGGACTATTTTTATGCGTGGTCCTCGGCATATTCAACAGAAAAAAAGCAGCGCTTATCTCTGCCATTACAATTATTTTTTTACTCTCATATTTCGGCGGCAGATATTATCTGCGTAATGCGACAAAGGATTTTCTCAAGGGAAAACTTGAGGCTAACACCTACAAGATGTGTCCTCTGCCGAATGATTTTCTGAGGTGGTGGTTTATCGCAAAATCAGGCGATGAGATAAAAATCGGCTTTGCCGACCTTTTCACAAAGAGGATATGCATTCAGGATAGATTTACCTTTAACGATAAAGACCCTCTGATTGAGCGTTCGAAAGAGACAAAGTTCGTGAAAAACTTTCTTTACTTTGCAAAATACCCCTACCCTGAGATAAAAAAAGAAGGCAACAGGACAATAGTGCTGTGGAAGGAACTTGCATATTCATTCATGTCCGGAGAGCATTTTACGGCAAGGGTAACATTTGACGAAAATAACAAACTAATCAAATCAGAGTTCAAATTTTAGCTTTATTTCTGCTTCTTCATCAGAGCCTGTCCTATGACATTCCTCTGAATCTGGTTTGTCCCCTCGTATATCTGAAGTATCTTTGCATCCCTCATCATCTTCTCAACAGGATACTCCTTCATATATCCTGAGCCGCCCATCACCTGCACAGCATTTGTTGTAACTCTCATGCCAACATCCGTAGCAAAGACCTTTGCCATGGCAGACTCTTTTGTTACGTCCTTTGCACCGCTGTCTATGAATCTGGCAACAGCATAAACAAGCGCCCTTGCAGCCTCTATGTCTGTCGCCATGTCTGCAAGCATATGCTGCACTGCCTGAAAGCTTATAATCGGATGCCCGAACTGAACCCTCTGCCTTGCAAATTTCACAGCCTCATCAAACGCGCCCTGCGCAACTCCTACCCCCTGAGCTCCAACACCGCCCCTTGAGTTATCCAGCGTCTTCATCGCAACTATGAATCCCACCCCTTCTTTTGAGATAATATTCTCCTTCGGGATTCTGCAATTCTCGAATATCAGCTCGGTTGTGGAGGATGCCCTGATTCCCATCTTCTCTTCCTTTTTGCCGAAAGTAAACCCTGGAGTTCCTTTTTCTACAATGAAAGCTGATGCGCCTCTTGGCCCCTTTGTCTTGTCAGTCAGGGCAATTATTGTATATACCTCTGCCTCGCCTCCGTTCGTTATCCACTGCTTTGTGCCGTTAAGCACATATTCATTTCCTGCAAGTTTTGCGGTTGTCTGGATGCCTGCTGCATCGCTTCCCGCATTCGCCTCAGTAAGACCGAATGCAACAAGCCTTTTGCCTGAAGCTATGTCAGGCAGATATTTCTTTTTCTGCTCATCAGAGCCGAAAAGAAGGATTGGATATGCTCCAAGCGCATTTGCAGCATAAGTTGTTGAGACGCCAAGACATGCCCTTGAGAGTTCCTCAACAGCAATGCACAGTTCAAAACTGCCCTTGCCGAGTCCTCCGTATTCTTCAGGTATAAAAAGCCCGAACAGGTCTGCCTGTGCAATCACCTTCATTATATCCCACGGGAATTCCTCTTTCTCATCAAGCTCTCTCCTTACAGGCACAATCTTCTCTTCAGCGATCTGCCTTGCAAGGTCTCTTATCATCACCTGTTCTTCAGTTAAAAAATAATCCATTATAAACCTCCACTGTCTTGTAACTTATACTGCGAGTTAATTTTAGCAGAAATCACTGGATATTTGAAAGCTAAAAAATAGAAAAAGAGTTAAAATATACTATGAAAATTAAATGCCCTATGTGTAAAAAGACAACAACATGGGAAGAAAATCCAAATAGGCCGTTCTGTTCTGAAAGATGCAAGCTCCTTGACCTCGGCAAATGGGTGTTTGAGGAATATAAGATTCCGGGAGAAAAAGCTGAAGAAGAAAAAGAAGAGGAGAAAGATTCAGATTGAGACGAATACTTTTCTTTCACGTTCTCTTAGCCTTTCTGCTTGCATGCTCACCACAGACCCGCCTTTCCGGCTACATCTATTACCGGCTTAATACAAATCCGACAACACTTGACCCTGCGCTTATTGTGGATGTCACAGGAGGCTCTCTCTCAGCCAAGCTTTTTAACGGGCTGGTCAAAATGGATAAGGACTTAAACATCATTTCTGACATAGCATCAAAGTGGAAAATATCAGAAAACGGGCTGGTATACAGATTTGAACTAAAAAAAGGCGTGATGTTCTCCAACAGCAGAGAAGCAACAGCCAAAGACTTCAAATATTCATTTGAAAGGGTTCTTGATCCGAAGACAAGATCCCCCAACACATGGGTCTTTGACAAGATAAAAGGCGCAAGAGAGTTTATGAATGGCAAAGCAAAAGAAGTTTCAGGCATAAAGACTGTAAACAATTACATGCTTGAGATAACCCTTGATAAACCTTTTTCTCCATTTCTGAATCTCCTTGCGATGACTGCTGCATATGTAGTTCCAAAAGAAGAAATAGAAAAATGGGAAGTGGATTTTTCATCCCATCCTGTTGGCACAGGGCCGTTTACCCTTAAACACTGGCTTCCAAGCAGGGAACTTCTGCTTGAGGCAAGAAGTGATTATTTTGACAGCCTTCCAAAAATCAAGGGTATCGCCTATAAGATAATCCCCGAAGACCTGACAACAATAACGGAATTTGAAATTGGCAATCTTGATGTGATAACCATTCCCGCATCATCCTTTTCAAGGTTTAAAAAAGATAAAAACCTTTCTGATTTCATGTCATCCATAAACGGGATAAACACATATTACCTCGGGCTTAACTGTTCAAAAAAGCCTTTTGACAACCCTGTTCTCAGAAAGGCAATGAACTATGCAATTGACAGGGAAAAGATGTTAAGGACTGTTTACGAAGGAAGGGGAAGGATTGCATCAGGGCCCGTGCCTGAAATGCTGAGAAAATGGAAAGCGCCTGTATCTTATGAATATAATCCGTCAAAAGCCAGAGAGTTAATAAAGGCTGCTGGTTATCCGAACGGGCTTGAAGTAAATTTTTATATAACAGCGGACAATGAGGTTGTGGATACTGCCGAGGTAATACAATCCTATTTAAAAGAAGTTGGGATTAAGGCAAATATCAAACAGCTTGAATGGAGCGCATATAAAGATGCAATCAATAAAGGCGAGCCTGACATGTTCTGGCTTGGATGGTTTGCTGACTACCCTGACCCTGAAAATTTTTTGTTCCCTTTGTTCCACTCGGCAAACCTTGGCCCGGCAGGGAACAGGTCAAGATATAAGAATCCTGCAGTAGATTCTCTTATTGAAAAAGGCCAGCACACACAAACAGCAAAAGAAAGAGACATGTATTATGAAAAGGCTGAGAATATGATTGTTGACGAAGCTCCATGGGTATTCTTCTGGCACAAAACCGATTACACATTAAGACAACCGTGGGTAAAAAATTATCAGATATATCTTATCTACAGCCTTGATAAGGGAACAGAGATTAGCTTTTGATTAACTACAGAGAGAAGAATGTAGAAACTATCTCCACGGCTCAATAATCACCTTTATGGAATCCTTCGCCTCAGCAACAAGCTTAAAGCCAAGCTGTGCCTCAGACATGCCCAAGCGATGCGTAATCATATCCTTTACATTCACCCTCCGGGCGCTGATAAACTCCATTGCCAAAGCAAGGTCAGAAGGCGCAGCTCCGTAGGACGTCACCATCTTTATCTCATTACGCCAGAAATCATTGATCGGAACGGAGATATTAATTCCGGGTTCTGGCACTGCAAAGAACAGAATCGTGCCTCCTTTATCAACAGACTGAAGCGCCTGTTCAATGGCAGGCATTGCGCCTGTGCACACTATCACACAGTCAGCCAGTCTTCCGTCATTCAGTTTACGCACACGCTCCGGCACATTCTCTTTAGCATTGATAATGCTGTCTGCTCCGAACTTCAATGCTGCATTAAGGCGGTATTCATTGACATCAGTTGCAATAATCCTTTCTGCGCCTGTATCCTTTGCCAGATTTATATGCAGAAGCCCTGAAATCCCGCTTCCAATCACGAGAACGCTTTGTCCTGCTTTCAGGTTTGCAACTCTCTGCCCTCTCAGAATACACGCCAGCGGCTCTATGAATGTTCCTTCTTCATAAGTCATATTCTCAGGAAGGATATAAATTCCACTCCTAACATTTATCTCAGGCACCCTTAGATACTCTGCAAAACCTCCGGGGTCATAATTCGTCCTGTGCAAAGTCTCACAGGCAGTATGATAGCCGCTCAGGCAATAACGGCAGGTGTTGCACGGAACATGATGGGACACAAATACCCTGTCACCGATTTTATAATTCTTAACGCCTTCGCCTGTCTCTACAATCTCTCCTGCAATCTCATGTCCCAAAACCCTCGGAGCTTTTTTAATTCTGTACCATTCCATTACATCGCTTCCGCATATTCCGCTTGCCATGACCTTAACAAGAAGCTCGCCATTCCCTATCTTTGGAATAGGCATTTCCTCAATACGAACGTCATTATTCCTGTAATACATCGCAACGCGCATAACAGCTCCTGAAAATAGATTTTCAATAATATACCATAGAGGAGAGATTTTGTTTGAAGCTCCCAAAATAAAAGAAGGGGCTGAAAGCCCCTTCTTAATCTTTGCAATCAGACTTTAAATTCTTAATGCTTGCTCAATTCTGTCTTACTTGCAGTAATACCATTTACCTTCTTTGGTAATTTCTTTGCCTTTGCTTTCAGAGCCTTATAGATTTCGTATGCCCTTTTTGGCGTTGCGTTATCATGGACAATCGCCCTTACAGCCTGAATCATCGCAACAGGAGCTTCAGACTGGAAAATATTCCTTCCCATATCAACGCCTGCTGCGCCGCGGGAGATTGCATTATAGGTTAGTTCGAGCGCTTCATATTCGGGAAGTTTTTTTCCGCCTGCCATAACAAGCGGCACAGGGCACGTCTTTACAAGTTTCTCAAAACCATCGCAGTAATATGTCTTTACAAAATGCGCTCCGAGTTCAGCGGCTATCCTGCAGCTCAAGGCAAGATACCTTACATCCCGCACCATATTCTTTCCAACTGCCGTGACAGCAAGCACAGGCATCCCATAGCGATGCCCCTTATCTATAAGTTTTGCGAGATTAAGAAGCGTCTCTTTCTGATTTGGAGAGCCGACATATATTGAGAGAGCAACTGCCGATGCGTTTAATCTTACTGCATCTTCCACTGAAACGGTCAGCCCTTCATTGGACAGGTCTTCGTCAAGAATGCTGTTTCCTCCTGAGACTCTTAAAACTATCGGCGTCTCTGATTGAGGGTCAATGCATGTGCGGACAATGCCTCGCGTTGGCATCAAGGCATCAGCATAGGGCAGCAATGGCTTGATTGTTTTTTCTGCATCTTCAAGCCCTGTTGTAGGCCCGAGGAAATATCCGTGGTCAACTGCAAGCATAACAGTTCTGCCGTCACGCTTGATTATTCTTGAAAGACGATTCTTTAATCCCCAATCGTACATAAAAAGCCTCCCTGAATAAATTGTTGTTTACTACTTACTGCCTTTCTGCTCAAACAATGTCTTTACTTCGTTCATAAGCTCGCTTATATCCTTAAACTGCCTGTAAACAGACGCAAACCTCACGTATGCAACCTTATCAAGCTCTCTTAATGAAGACATTACCTCTTCTCCGACCCATGTGCTCGGTATCTCTTTCACGCCAAGGTTTATGAGCTTCTTTTCTATTGAATCAACAATCCCTTCAAGCGCCTCCACGCTGACAGGTCTTTTTTCACATGCCTTTTCAAGTCCTCTCAGTATCTTCGGCCTGTCAAACGGCTCGCGCCTTCCATCCTTTTTCACTACCATCGGGACTACATCTTCAACACGCTCGTAAGAGGTGAAACGCTTTCCGCACTTCAGGCATTCACGCCTTCTGCGTATCGCATCGCCTTCCTTGCTCGTCCGCGAGTCAATAACCTTGTCTTCTAAATTTCCACAAAATGGGCACTTCATAATTTAATTAATAACAATGCAAATGTTGTGAGTCCCGATATAAATCGGGATCGATACCTTGTGCGTGATGCAAGATACACGAAGCACGATGCATAACAGAAAACTTATGATCATGAATCCTGAATCAAGCAGGATTAAATAATCAGCGAGTTAAATAAATTTTGGGGCAATATCTGCATTGAGAGTTTCAGTATATCGGAAATCTCTTGCATATCTCCCCTGCCCTCTGCCTGAGCCTTCCAATCTTTGCCTCATCAGAGTTGTTCTTCAATACCTCATCTATTATCTCTGCTATATCTGTCATTTCCGTTTCACCCATCCCCCTTGTAGTAACACACGGCGTGCCAAGCCTAATCCCGCTTGTTATTGCAGGAGGCCATTCGTCATAGGGAATTGAATTTTTATTGACTGTTATGCCTGCCTTGTCCAATGCTTCTTCTGCTTCCTTTCCTGTTATCCTTTTATTTGCGAGGTCAACAAGCATGAGGTGGTTATCAGTTCCGCCTGATATTATCCTGAATCCCCTTTTTATAAGTTCTTCAGCAAGTTTTTTTGCATTTTCTATAACCTTTCTTTGATACTCTTTGAACCCATCATTCAGAGCCTCCTTAAATGCAACTGCCTTTGCAGCAATCACATGAACCAGAGGGCCTCCCTGAATTCCTGGGAATATCATCTTATCTATAGCCTTCGCGTATTTTGCCCTGCACATTATCATTCCGCCTCTTGGCCCGCGCAGCGTTTTATGGGTCGTTGTTGTAACAAAATCCGCATAAGGCACAGGAGACGGATGAAGGCCTGTTGCTACAAGCCCTGCTATATGCGCTATATCTGCCATCAGATAAGCGCCAACCTCTCTTGCAATCTCCGAGAATACCTTAAAATCAAGAGTCCTTGAATAAGCGCTTGCGCCTACAAGAATCATCTTTGGTTTGTTTTTTACCGCGAGCCTGCGCACCTCATCATAATCAATGTATCCTGTCTCTTTATTAACTCCGTAAGAACTGTTTTTATAAAGTATTCCTGAAAAGTTTACAGATGCGCCGTGCGAGAGATGCCCTCCATGTCTGAGGTCCATTCCGATAATTGTATCTCCGGGTTTAAGAAACGCAAAATACACAGCCATGTTTGCCTGGCTTCCGGAATGAGGCTGGACATTTACATGCTCGGCTCCGAAGAGTTCCTTTGCCCTGCCTATTGCAAGGGTTTCAATAACATCTGCATATTCGCATCCGCCATAGTATCGCTTATTCGGGTATCCTTCGGCATATTTATTGGTAAATACAGAACCCTGCGCTTCAAGAACAGCAGAACTCGCATAGTTTTCCGATGCGATAAGGACAATCTTCTCCCTTTCTCTTTCTATCTCTCCCTGAATCGCCCTGTAAATATCCGGGTCTGAGAGTTTAAGCCTTTCAAAGTCCATGTTTTATAAATCTTTCCTCTATCAGTTTTATCTTTGCAAGGCGATTTGAATGCCTGCCACCTTCAAATTCTGTGCTGAACCATACTCTGACAATCTCTTTCGCAAGGTCTTTGCCTACAATCCTGCCGCCTATTACAAGGACGTTTGCGTCATTGTGCATCCTGCTCATCCTTGCGGTGAAGAGGTCATTGCAGAGAGATGCCCTTATATTGGGAATCTTATTCGCAACAATTGACATGCCGATGCCTGTTCCGCATATCAGTATGCCCCTGTCTGCCTTGCCTTCTGAAACTTCTCTGGCCACCCTCTCTCCGAAATCAGGATAGTCCACGGATTGAGGGCCGTTTGTGCCTAAATCAAGACATTCCATCTTCATCTCGCTGAGGATAGAGATTAGCTCCTTTTTAAGCTCTACACCAGCATGGTCACTGCCGATTGCAACTTTCATTTTTACCTCGGATACGTATCTTATCTAAGAGTTAAAGTGTAAGTCAAGGTTCTATCCCTTTAACTCCATTAGGAGATTTTGTGACACGCTCTCAGGAATTTGACTTTCGATATTCCCTTAAGTATATTACGTTATGCACAGAAAGAAAGCACATTTTATTAAGAAAGAGCGGTCCTCTCCAGGTCTTCGCGGCCGTATCTGGATTGACGGAAGCGAGGGCACCTTCCTGGGATACGGAAGAATCATCCTCCTCGAACTGATACGCGAACACGGCTCGATCACAAAAGCGGCGAAATCCATGGAAATTTCATACCGTCATGCATGGGAACTCGTTGATTCGATGAACAGACAGTCGCCTAAGCTCCTTGTTGAGGCAACAACCGGCGGCAGGAATGGCGGCGGAGCGCGTCTTACCGAAGAGGGAGAGAAGGCGGTTAATCTCTTCTGGAAGTTCTATGAAGATTTTCAGGACTTTCTCAAGCATGAAGAAAAGAAACTGAGCAGTTTATTGCATAAAAGGAGGGTAAGATGAAATTAAGAAGAATTTGCTTTTTCGCTGCCAGTTTACTGTTTATGATAGCATCTCTATCCTTTGCAGAAGATAAATGCGATGGTGTGTATGGAAACGGGCCGAACAAATTTTCTCTTGCAACAGGAAGCCCGGGAGAACTGGGCATTCTTAAGGTTCTTGGAGAATCCTTCGGCAAGGAGGCGAAAGCGACGCTCTGTTGGATAAAGGCAGGTTCGGGAGATTCTCTCAAGCTCCTCAGGGAGAAGAAGGTCGATATGATCATGGTGCATGCGCCGTCTGCCGAAAAGAAGGCGATTGCTGAGGGATGGGCTGTCCTTCGCAGACTTATCGGCTCAAACGAGTTTTATATTGTCGGCCCTTCGGCTGACCCAGCAAAGATTTCCGAAACAATAAGCGTAGTTGCTGCGTACAAGCGGATTGCATCAGCAAAAGCCAAGTTCTTTTCAAGAGGCGATAATTCCGGAACCCATAAGAAGGAGATGGAGGTTTGGGCCAAGGTTGGAATCACTCCTACGGGGGAATGGTATATCGTCACCAAGGATTTTATGACCGCCACATTAAAGAGGGCTGACGCCGAAAAGGGATATTTCATGACTGACAGTAGCACCTGGGTCGCTGAGCAAAAGAATCTGCCCAACCTGAAAATACTCTTCAGGGGCGATAAGTTTCTCATAAACACCTACCATACGCTTGTGCAACCGAAAGGGGCAACACCGGGAGCGTCAACGGCTGAAAAGTTCGTTGAGTTTGTGACCTCGGAAAGGGGTCAGACAATACTGAGAGATTTCGCCAAGGACCAATATGGAGAAGGACTTTACAATGATGCTGCTTATGCAAGGCAGTACGACGAATAAGGAGAGGACATGAGCAGGGTAGTGAAACAGTTTTTGTTGATGGCATTGTGCGCAGTTTTTTTCACTACTGTGAGCGCTTCGGCGGCGACAGAGATTATCTGTTCATCCACAACAAGCACCGAGAACTCCGGTTTGTTCAGCTTCATTCTGCCTCAGTTTGAAAAGAAGACAGGCATAAAGGTGAAGGTGGTCGCCCGTGGCACCGGGGCCGCTATTGAAATGGGGAAAAGGGGCGATGCTGACGTGGCTTTTGTCCATGCGAAGGAGCAGGAGTTAAAGGCTGTTGAAGAGGGCTTCTTTGTCAACCGGCATGATGTCATGTACAATGATTTTGTCGTCATCGGGCCTGCCGAAGACCCGGCGAAGATAAAGGGGATGAAGTCGGCTGCGGAGGCTCTCAAGAAAATCGCCGGTATCTCATCGTTTGTTTCAAGGGGAGATAACTCAGGGACTCATGCAAAGGAATTATCCCTATGGAAAAAGGTCGGCATAGAGCCGAAGGGCGAGAGATGGTATCTTGAAGTCGGTCAGGGAATGGAGAAGACGCAGAGGATTGCGAATGAAAAACGCGCATACACTCTTACGGACAGAGGCACATGGCTTGCAACAAAAGATAATGACAAGCTCGAGATGGTAATTGTTCTCGAAAGTGATCCCGTATTGTTTAATCAGTACGGCGTCATGGCGGTAAATCCCGAAAAGCATAAACATGTAAAATACAAAGAGGCTATGGAGTTTATAAACTGGATTATATCAAAGGAAGGGCAGCATGCTATTGCGTCATTCAGGGATAAACACGGCAATCAGTTGTTTATGCCTAATGCAAAGTAAAATATGGATTCGATAATAGAGGGATTTAACAGGGCGTTTTTACTCATATTTAATCTTGATGCGGAATTATTAAGCATAATATTCCTATCACTCAGGGTATCGGGAACAGCGCTTTTAATTGTATCCATCATGGGCATTCCCATATCAGCGCTCATCAGCTTAAAGAAATTCCCGGCAAAGGGATTATTTATAAGTGTTATGAACACGCTTATGGGGCTTCCTCCTGTTGTGGTTGGCCTTTTTGTTTATATAATGCTGTCAAGGAGCGGTCCCATTGGTTTTATGGGACTTCTTTATACGCCGTCAGCAATGATTATCGCTCAGACAATCCTTGCTTTTCCCATTGTGGTATCACTCTGTCATTCGGCGATTGTCAGCGTTAACCCTATCATAAAGCAGGCTTCAATGACATTGGGAGCGACACCACTTCAAACCTCTGTTACCATAATAAAAGAAGCGCGGTATGGAATAATGTCAGGGATGATTGCAGCATTTGGGAGGGTAATGGCAGAGGTTGGCGCAATACTTATTGTCGGCGGAAATATTGCAGGATATACCCGCGTTATGACAACAACCATTGCCCTGGAAACAGACAAGGGGAATTTTGAACTTGCCATAGCTCTTGGAATAATTCTCTTAACCATCTCGCTGGCCATAAACTCGGCCCTGCACTTTGTCCAGAGAAAAGGAGCGCGTCCTGTAAACAGATGAGCCTTAGACTTAATATATCCGATGTCTGGAAAAGCTATGATGGAAAACCTGTCCTGAATGCCTGCTCCTTTTCTTTTGACAGGAATGGCGTCTATGTATTAACGGGATCTAATGGCAGCGGTAAATCCACGCTGCTCAGGATATGCGCCCTTATTGAAAGTCCTGACAAGGGAGAGGTCAATTATTTCTCAGGAAATAATATAATTAGCAAGGATACTGGATTAAGGCGCAGGATTACCCTTGTTTTGCCCGGGATTGGTTTGTTTAACGCTACGGTTTTTAATAATACAGCTTACGGCCTGAAAATAAGGGGAAACAAAAGCAATGAGATAGAAAGAAATGTCAATGAGGCATTAAAATTTGTAGGACTCCTTCATAAAAAGAATCACAATGCCCTTACGCTTTCAAGCGGTGAAACCCAGAGGCTCGGCATTGCAAGGGCAATGGTCATAGGGCCTGAGATGCTTTTTCTTGATGAGCCCACAGCATCCATTGATAATGAGAATACACAAATCGTGGAGGATATAATCTTGAATATGAAAAAAGAAGACAAATCCAAAATCATTATTGCCACCCACGATATGATGCAGGCGGAAAGGCTTGCGGATTTCCTGCTGGTGATGAAAGAGGGGAAAATCAGCAAGGTCTAAGTTGCACTCTCATGCACTTTTTTAGTATCTTATCTACAGTGGTTATTAGTCATCGGTCATTGGTTATCGGCAGGAATCAATATAAAAAGCAGATTTTTTACTCTTGCTGACCAGGGCTAATAGTTTTTTAATTTTGCCGGAGTGGCGGAATTGGTAGACGCAAGGGACTTAAAATCCCTCGTCGGCAACGGCGTGCCGGTTCAAATCCGGCCTCCGGCACCATATAAATCAATGGGTTACGGGATTCCATGTCCTTCTCTCTTTCTCCTTAAAATGGCCAATTGTAACCTTTTTGTAACCATTTGAGATCATTTCAAGTTTTTCCTTCGTCTCTTTGTGCATCATTGTAACTTTTTCAGAAGCCCTTCTTAAGTCTGCCTCATTCACAATGTTATACCTGTCAAAGACTGAGCGCGTCTTATGTCCTGAAATCTTCATAGCAACCTTTTCTGGGACTCCAGCCACAAAGTCACATCTCTGAATGGGCAGAATGATTCACGATTTCGGGGTTAGGACGATATTCTTAAAAATCTATCTTCTACAGAGTGTGCGCGCCATTTAGCACGGCCGCTCCATCAGCTTTATTAGGCAGCGTTTATATAACTTTTTATAGAAAGCTTAAATTTTTCTATTTCTTTTTTTAATCTACTTGGAGCTACTTTCCTGCCATTTTTTCCCAAAAGCGGAAAATAAAAATATTCATCTATCCATTTTTTCTCTTTTGCGTATTTCAAGATAGTTATGTAACTGCTTTCCTTATCTGACTTTGCTTTTTTACTATTATCACGTTTTTCCCAAATAAATAAAATTTTTTTATATTTTCTGGGAGCCAGCATTAATTTGAATAAATCTTTTTCTATCATGTCAATATTACATTTAAATTCAATTATAATTTCATTCCTATTTGATTTGATGAATAAATCAGCATCTTTTTTGATTATATTTTTTGCACCATTTATTTTCATTTTTTTTGAGGGAATATTTCTTCTATTTTTTCATTGTTTTTAATAAATTCATTATAAATCCACATTGAAAACACTCTTTCGCTAAACTTAGCCCCACCACCTTCTCCATCATGACTGCTTTTATCCCAATAACATTTTGCAAATCTTTTAAAACTGTTCACAGTAAATACCTTATTTGAATTTTTTGATAGAAATTCTACTGCGGGTCTATATTCTTTAATATGATCCAATAAATGCTTATCGTTCATTTTTACTCTCCTTAACATTTTATTTTGGCATAAATTACAGCATTTTATGCGGTAGGCTCCCAAATATATTTACCGGTCTTATCAATATACCCCATATAAGCAATCTCTGCTATGTCATCTGAACGTCGTTTATTTCTCTGATATTGATTTTCGAAGCCAACCCATGCCAATCCATTCTCAAAGCTCCATGCTGTATCATACTTTGGTTCAATAACTATTTTACCTTGCCGGTTAATAAATCCGTCTTTGCGGTCAATTTTAACAGAAGCCATACCGTGAGAAAAGCCAAAAGCATTTTCATATTTCGGCTCTATTACTATTTCTCCGGTTTTATTAATAAACCCCCACTTGCCCTCAAGCTTTACTGCTGCCAAGCCATCATTGAATGCTTTAACTTCCTGAAACCGCTTGTTACCGATAATTATCCTGCCTGTTCTGTCAATATACGTATCAGGATACCATCGTTTACCTACACGTGCTAACCCTTCGTTAAAATTGAAGGCTGATTTATATTGCGGCTTGATAACAAACTTGCCACCCTTGACTATGTAGCCCCATTTTTTGCCTAATAACACCTCAGCTAATCCCTCTGAAAAAACAACAGGCATGCGACTCTGCGGTTTAATGACAATTCTACCCTCTTTGTCTACACACCCCCATTTCTTATTAACCATCACAGAGACTAAACCCTCAGAAAAATAGTATGCCTCTTCAAATTGAGGCTCTATAACCATTGCGCCTGTTTTATTGATAAAGCCCCATTTCCCATTTGGCCCTTTCACTGGCGCAAGACCTTCAGAAAAAATGGTGAACGATTCAAACTGCGGCTTTAATACCATTCTGCCGGTCTTATCAATAAATCCGTATTTGTTTTTTACTTTGACGGTTGCCAACCCATCGGAAAAATTACATGCTGAGTCAAACTGCGGATTTATGACAACAGTGCCTTTTGAATTAATATACCCTCTTTTGCCATCAACAGTGACGGGGAATAACGGGGCTTCTATTGAATCTTTCTTAATTGCGGCTAAAGCAAAATCGCTATAGGTTAAAGCAACTCCTGTTATAGCCAACCCTCTTAAAAAATCTCTTCTGCTAAGCATAATTCCTCCTTGCAATTGTCCGATTTAAAATTTAATTAGCCTTATTCTAATATTGCACCTCCCCCATGGAGTGTCCGGGGTTTTCCTATAGCCTGATACACTTAACCCTCTCCTCAGCCTTTCCCTAAAGCAGACCTGTCCGCTGCTGTTAATGCCTTTTCTGCCCTAACCTCAAAAACAACCGGCTTTACCGCAACCCTGTTCTCTGCCTTCCATCCCGGGCGTAAGACCTCTATCTCAAAGCCTTCTATAGTTTCATCCCCGAGGGATTCAGGATAGTCCTCGAACTCATAGTCTTTTGCGGAATCCCTGCTTACTCTTAATCTCTCCCCTTTGGCCTTAAAAGGCTCTATCCCGAGTGTATTTGAAAGGGTGTCATATACTCCGAGCAGGACAGCGTTCTGCTCTATATTTCCGTCATCTTTCCCTGATTCGACCCTGTTTTTATGCTCAATAAGGGCATGGAGGATGTCTCCGTTAACAGAGCGGCACAATCTGTTTATGATCTCCTTTTTTACCTCGAAAGAGGTCATCTCCCTCAGGTCGCGCAGTGACGCCATGAATCCATTTGCCTGTATGTCAGCCTTTCTAATGTACCCTTCGAGTTTTCTCAGGGTATTCCATACGTCCTTCGGCCTCTTCCTGATTGTTGTCGAGCGAGATTTTTTCTTTGTCTTATTCTTTTTCACGCAGACTCTCCTCCTCCCATATCCCTGATTCAGGCCCGGCAATGAGCCTATCAGGGCTTACGTTAAGTACCTTGGAGTTTTTTAAATCCCTGAGCTTTTTACCTGCTATCTGAGCATCTTCATAATCACCGAGCGCCCTGTTTGCGCCTTCAAGGAAATCAAGATACCTCTCAGTCTGTGGATACTGGGAGCACAGCCTCCTTAATATCTGCCTCGCCATCTTGTATTCCTTAATAGCCTGCGCCTCATTTCCTGATTTCCTGTAAGCTTGGCCGAGCCAATAATAGGCGGCATAGTGCTCTGAATCAATATCAAGTGCCTGCCTTAATCTTGAAATGCCCTCATCAATCTTTCCGCAGTCAGCAAGCTGGCAGCCATAATTTGTTGCATATATGACATTGTCTGGTGCCATCTCAAAAGCCTTCCTGAAATATTCGAGGGCCTTTTCTTCTTCCCCCCTATCTTCATAGCAGAGC
Organism: Nitrospirota bacterium; assembly: GCA_026387575.1. Classification (GTDB taxonomy): domain Bacteria; phylum Nitrospirota; class Thermodesulfovibrionia; order Thermodesulfovibrionales; family UBA1546; genus UBA1546. Next base: position 45,088 of record JAPLLK010000092.1, read on the forward strand.
GCAACAATATTATTAAGGCCTGCTGTATTTATGCCCTTATCCTGAAGCCTCTCGATTATCTCCACGGCTGCGCCTGTATTTCCTCTGAGCCTTTCCCTGTTTGAAAGCTCTATCATCAACTCAGGGTCAGCCTTCTGACGCCCTTTCTTCATTTCAGCCGCCTTCTTCCATAACTCGCCTGCGGCGATGTCCTCAGGGGTATTAATGTTATGAGTCCACGGATGGCTTAGCTCAGCATCTATCTTTATATCAGGCTTATACACAAGGCCTGCGGTAAACTTCATAACCTTGTTCCTGTCTATATGCAGTCCTATGCTCACAGGCTCACCCTTTTTAATGCCTTCAGGCAGCGAAAGCTTCAGGTTGCTTATCACCTTTCCGTTTCCCGAGTATATGGATATCCCGACGCTTTCAAGATTGTCCTTTGGGATGCAGAAATTATCGTTAACAGAAAAGTCTCCGTTGCCGGGAAAGGGAAGCTCAGTCCCAGCAGCCAGAAGTTTCTCCCTTTTCAGTCCCAGGGTGAAGATTCCTATCTCGTCATTTACTATGGGGATGACAACAGGCCTTTCATTTTTATGCAGATAGTAGCACTGAATTGCAGCACCCTTTGAAACAGAAAGGTCAAGGTCAGGCGCATCAAAGAACCTCGCATTCCTGAAGCTATCGAATGTCTCAAAGGCCCTTCTTATGATTGGGTTATGGCAGCTCCCTCCGTTAAAGATAAACGCGTCAATAGCTTCCGGCGATAGGTTCGCCTTATCAAGTGCATTAAATACAGGGCCGAAGAATGAGTATATGAAATAATCATCAGCAATCCTGCAGGAACCATCAAAATTATACGAGACAAACGGCTTCATAAGTTCCAGAAACCTCTCTGCGCTTGTAGTGCCGGATATCTTCCTGGTCTTTATATCAAGGGCTGAGATATGAAAAGCATCGACTGACCATTGCTGCTTGCAGGTCCTGCCCCTGCCTCCTGAAATCATCATGCATATGCTTTCCTTAAGACTTTTTGCCGTAATTTTAAGCCTGAACCTGAGCTCCCTTTTAACTTTTTCTGGGAGGGAACCGAAATCAATGGAATTTTTTTCGCAGTATAAAGGAAGAATCTCCGCTTCAACGATATGAAGATCTATGTTATCCCCGCCAAGCTTCTCGTAATTGCTTATCGACCTGTTTTTGATGTTAAGGCCTATGCCGTTACTGACCGCATCTGCATCATATGATGCTTCAAAAACAGAGATATCGCATGTGCCTGCCCCAAGGTCGAACATAACGGTCTTTCTTGGTCTCTTCATATCAAGATTCGAGTCGAGCTTTTGGTGGCAGGCAGTATGTATGAATGCTGCAACAGGCTCATCAAGGAGGCCACCGTCATCAAGCGTCAGGCCTGCCAGCCTTGCAGCCTTTATTGTGTCCTCGCGCTGGTTGTGGGCAAAGGAGGCGGGCACTGTTATCACAACATGGGATTTCTTTGGAGATATGCCTGTCTCTTTTTCTGCTACCCTTATAAGCTTTTTTATTATCTCTGCGGAAACCTCAACAGGAGAGATTATCTCAGGATGGACTGAATCCTCGTATATCTTCAGAGTTCCCATGTCAGACTTGACAGACACAAACAGGTTTTCGAAAGGTTTAGCCCTTTTGCCAGCGGCTTCCTCCAATGCCTCAAACCCTGTTATGACCTTCTTAGAGTTCTGCCTATGCTCTATGTAGACAACAGAAGGCAGCCTCTGCCAGTTATGAAAGAGTGTTGCTCCTGCATGCGGATTGAACTTTATCGTTACCGGCTCTATATAAGTGCGATGACTGCTGTTCCTGCCTTCAACAAGGTAACTTATGGATGAACTGCTTGTTCCAAGATCAATTCCGAAATAGACCTTGCTCATATTGCCTCCTTTGTTGCAATCACCATGCCGCGATTGCTGGATTTTCAAACGGAGCTGCCATGAAATTCCTGCGCGGCATGTATCTTTTGAGTTTCTTTTTTATCTGCCTGAGCCCTTTTTTATTCCTGTAGGCTGTGATCAGGCATTTCCCGTCATTAGAGACAACAAGGGTTGTGCCCTCAAGTTTTGCGTACCTGTCATCCCTGAGATACCCTGATGGGATGTCGTGCCTTCCTAGAAACACAAAAAGAGCGCCTGCCCTGTGTATCTTCTGCCCGAATCTAAGCAAGAATTCTATGTTCTCTCCTCTGATGTTACGCTGTGAGGCCCTCTCGAAAGCATGTTTGCTGAATCTTTCGAACATCTCCATGCCCTCCTTTTAAACTTTTCTTTTTTCGATTATCTTCCTGAGTTCATTAGCAGTTACATGAGCTTTAATCTCATAAAAGCGTACGGTTCTGTGCCACCTTACAACGCTGACAAACATGAAGACGCTGGATATAACAAATAGAATCACTATGATGCTTAGAATTGCTGTCATTTTGTCCTCCTTTTTTGGTTAAAAATTAATTTCATGTTTTAAGTATAAAGGGGCACCTCCCCCAAGGGATGTCTGAGGTTAAAAAAAATATTTTGCTGTTAATGCAAGCTGCAGTATTGAGGTCTTTTAAGGACACTAGATGTGGGGATTAGAATTTTTGCTGCCTTCGGGATACAGATGCCAGTGAACAGATGATTCAAAACTCAGTGTTTTTCTGCCATTCTCTGTTTTACCGCTTGCTGCAACTCTTTCAATGGCTCATTTTCGGGCTCCAAAGCAAGCCCTTTTTTGATAACTTCATCTGCTTCATCAAGTCTCCCTAAATCTATTGCTGTTTCCGCAAGATTTTCATACAGCCCAACAACGTCAGGAATCTTTTCAACTCCTTCTTTGGCTATCATATACGCCTCATGGCGCAAATCGGCATCCATATATGAACAGCAGAGGCCTCCGTAAACGTTGTCTGATTCAAGTCCCATTTCTTTTGCTGTCCTGTAATAGCAAATCGCTGCCCACGGTTCTTTCCTCTCCAGATTGCAATATCCCATTTCAATAAGATACCGAGGGTCATCAGGGACTATTTCAAGCAGTTCTGTCAGCACTTTGAATGCCTCTTCATGGTATCCAAGAAGATTAAGAGATAGCGCCTTGTTATACAACAAAGGCGTAATATCATTTACATCGCTTGCAAGTGCTTGGTCAAAGTATCTCAATGCCTCATACAGATCATCCATCCTGTAAAACAATAAACCCATTAAATTGAGCAATGCTGAAGATTCAGGATATTTTTCAAGGGCCTCCTCAAGTAGTTCACTTGCCTTTTTATACTCTTCTCTCTCGATAAGCTCTCTCGTGATTCCATAATAGCGTTGCTCGCCATGAGATTTCCATGGAAGCGAATTATATATGCTCATTGCCTTTTCATATTCCTCTTGGTCGAGATGCAATTCTCCGATTTGGATTAAAAGATCGTTAAGTTTGCTCTTGAGTGTTTTCTTTTTTTTGGGCTCAGTTGTTTCTTCCAGTTTTTCCCTGAGCTTCTCAACCCTTGCGTTCAACTTTCTGACTTCCCTCTCTGCCTTTGCCGTATTCTTGTCCATTATCAATCCTCCTTTATTTCTCATTTTACTTTCTAAATATTTTTGACGTGCTTGCCTAACAGCTTCTTTTGATACTGGCTCGTCTCCACCAAGAGACTCTATATAAGAGTCCAATGCCTCACCATACTGTTCGTCTGTTAAATGTCTAACTGGCGGGTGTTTTCTGTTGGTTATCATAATTACCCCCTGAAATAAAATGATTATATTTTTATTGTAACGTCAGACATCCCCCATAGAGTGTCCGAGGTTTTAAAAAAGGGGATTTAAGCAGATTTTAGGAGGCGATGATACTTAAGCACTATTTCGGGGCGGATGGGAAAGGTGAGAGAATTTAGCGGGAAATTCAGAAAGCGCCCCTCTCGGCATCACTACTTACCTAGAGCAATCTGATTCGCCATATACCGCTCCAATCCTCATCTGCTTCAAACCAGTACCCCTCAAGAATTTTGCTTTTTTCAAACATATGCAATGCGGCTTTACCGTTCACACTCGGTGCTCAAAGCTCATAGTGACCTTTTCCTTTTTCAGTCCCCTGATATACAACATAGCCACCATCTTCTAAAGGATACGATACAACGATTCGAGAATCATCAAATTTTATTTCACCCTCAATTTTCACCTCAGCACCTTCGTCAAAATAGGAAAAATCAATTGAATATTTATTGACGATTGGGAGATGCTCCTTGCTGGGAATAGAGCATTTTCTCTTTAAGGTTGTTTTTAAATTTGATCTTTTTGCCATCTAAATCCTCCTCGTGAACTCACTTATGGCTTAAATAAAAGCCCTGCTACTGCTACCTAATGCAGCTATTGCCTTTCAGCTATTCTGTAGTTTCTTGAGTCAATTTACTGTTTCTTTGACAAAGGAGGACCTGGCCAAATCTTCATGGCTACTCTAAGAAGCCTTTCCCCTCTCTTTTCGATTTCTGTCTTTGTCCATGTATCGTATTTCGCAATAATCTTTGTCAGCCAGTAAGGACTTTTTTTGTAGCCTTTCTTTTTTTCTTTAAAACCGTGATTCCCCAATGTGGGATTATATGCGGTGAGACTTAGGTTTCCCATAACATGCAGGCTCTTCTTCAAATCAGATAAGGAGTTAGAATCCCAATCGTTCATTTTTGCCTGCTGTGGAAACACGTGCTCAATCTGGATAGATTTGCCCAACTGCAATTCTTTATCAGCAGACTTGTAACGTTCTATACTTTCTAAAGCAAATCTGGCAGTTGCAGGTGCGGTTGTATAAATAGAGGATGAGACAAAGCATGTTCTGAACTGATCATCATCTGGCCACTTTTCATCTTTCAGGATTTTAGATAGGTTCTTACCCTTCTTATCAATTAGTTTCTTGGCAATTCGAGCAAAGACTTGGTTTAGATCACGTGACACTTTGCTATTAAACGCTCGCCGAACAACGAACGACTCAATGTATTGCAAAGCCCGTTCTAAATCCTTGATAGTTATTTCTTCATTTGCCAGAGAACGATATAACACCAGCAAAACGGGATAGTAAGTTGTCATCTTTAAGTCTACAAGTCTTTGCAGTTGCGAACGCAGCTTTTTTCTTTGCTCAAGTTCAGGATTGAGAAATTTGCAATATTGCCCGGCTTCATTGAGAAGCATTTTTAATTTATCCTCAACGTGACCATCATGGAAAAAAGACCGTAACTCCCTGAATAAATCAGTTGTGCTGATATATTTTTCTTTTTGAACGACTAGAACAGCCCGAAGAAAGTCTCTCAATATTTTTTGGAATTCAGCTTTTTTAGCCTTCCCATTACCGTCAGATATACTTTCCTCTATCTTATCCTCTATCCCTCGCCAGTAAGTATTATTTAGCCTTTCTTGTTCCTTCCCATTTCTTACAAGGCTTAAAATAAAATTACGGGCAAGATCAGACTGGGTCAACGGAACGCCAGCATAGTTAATTGATTCAAATATGGCGTGAGCATCATCATTATCAGTCAGAACAATTTCCACAAATACCATGCCCGACAATACGGTTTTCAGAAAGTTGTTGAAGTGGCTCGGTTTTTTCCCTTTTGTATTCTCAATATGGTTCTGAATTCCTTCATGGAAAAAATCATAACCTGCTCTGACTTGTTTATGCCGAACTTTCTGAAGTCCGTCTGGATTACCTAAAAGACGATTAAATGCATCCTGATCATGGAGCGATGGTTTAAATCTTGGATTTCCTTTTATTGTAAGATGTCTTTCTATTTCTCTTGTTTTAGCAGTGGCATATTTATGGGACAACGACCTCAACACTGTCAAAATAATTGTGAATGTTGCCAAACGTTGCTGGCCGTCAATTATTATAAAATGACGGTTTCTGGAATCGGGTTTAAAAACCAATGTACCCATAAAATGCCGTTTGCCGGTTCCATCCATAATCTTCGTAATGTCATCCAGCAACTGTACGAAATTCTTTTGCTTCCACGCATACCGTCTTTGAAATGGTGGAACGATAAATACATTCTTATTCTTATGGCCTATCAGCTTTTCTATAGTGCGCTCTTCAACCTTCATTGTTTATCACCCACAAAATATACTATCCGCATCACCAAAAATCTTCATTATGGTCTTAGCTCCAGGGTTAAGAATACCAGTTAAATCTTCAGGCATAAAATGCTCCTTCTTTCAACTATCTTTTTTCAACTCGTGGCGCCTTGTCTTCCATCAACTTACCAAACTTATCCCAACCCATCTTGTACCCATAAGAAGTCTTCTTTGGAAACCAGACAAGAGAGCCGTTTGATACAGCAAGGGTACCCAACAAGACTACACCATTGCGTTTTATAAGAAATTCTACATCTGCTTTGCCCAAAGAACGCTGAGGAATGTTGAATAAGACATCATGTTTTGCCATTATAACCCTCCTTCATTTTTAATGATTCAACGTATATCATACCGCGACTTTCAGTTTCACTCAAAATCTGCGTAGATCTCGCCAAAATTTATCCCTGCGATATTGGCCCTGCCGTAGCTGTTCCTGAATGACAGTTTTGCCTCCTGAAACTCCTGATTCGGGCTTCCGTTTCTTATTGCAGCAGAGGCCTCAATGAAAGCTGAAAGGCTGTCGGCAGCCTTGACAATATCTCCATCTCTTGGATTGAATTTGCTTTCGTTATATTTATCACTTATTCCCCTGCTTTTCATCTTCTCAGTTTTATTATCTATCGTTATAATGTTGTCGAATTCATTCTCCGTGAACATTCTTATCTCAGGATGCCAGTCTTCCGGAATAAGGCCGTAAACCTCTTTTTCCATCTGTTCTTTTTCATATTGCTTTATCAGCTCGCTCAAGCCGTCAATAGACCTTTTGACAGGGGAGATTATGTCCCTTGTGAGCACCTCCGGAAGGTCATGGAATAAGCCTGTGAAATAGTTATTTGCGCATCTTCTCTCGCAGGCATTTATCTCAAGCGAAAACAAATAAGATAAGATGGCAACATAAAGCGAATGACCTATTACGGAAGTCTTTGGAATCCTGTGGAGTTTTGCCCATCGTGCCTGAAATCTTAGCTGACCGCACAGGTTAATGAAGTTCCTGTACCTGACATGCTCTTTTAATTGAGCCATGCCCTTCAGGTCTGAGTATTTCTTCTGCGCTTCTGCCAATGACTGTTTAATTGCCGCTATCTCATATCCTTCAGGATTTGTACGCTCTATGATGTTAAATTCCCATTTGGTTGCATACAAATGCGCTGCGCTCAGAATTCTTTTATTTAATGTATCCTCTGTATTCAGGAAATAATCCTGAAATCTTTTGCAGAAGCCTTCTCCCAGCGGAGAGATTAATGGTTTTATTTCATTGTACGCCCATTCGTTCAACTGTCTGTATTTATCAGTATCCTGCTTTATCTTATAAAATATCGGGGGCTTCAAATCTGTAATGACAAGCCTCTGTAGAAGCTCAAAGATTCCACCTTCAATAATCTCTATCCAGTTGAAACCTTTTGTGTTTTCCTCGAACTTGCCAAGGAAATATGCAATTATCATTTTATGAGCCTGCTTGTCGAGTTCAATCATCTCCACAGGCCGGACTTTATCGTTCCACCTCTGCATATAGGCAGCGTCAAAGATTTTGAGAAGCAGTGCCTTTCGTATCATGCGAATATCTTCATCCCTTCCGGCAAATTATGCTGCTATTATACTTCCACAGCATCATAAAAACAATTGTACTTTTTTTAACGCATCTCAATGTTATAAAACACTTCACATGCTCATTTTTTAGGTCTAAATATCCTCATATTGCGTAACTTTTTAATTAGAGCGGCTACGATTAAAATCTCTTTAATCGGTGGTTTTTTGCCATTATCAGGATTATTCTCTTCATCCTCAATTTCCTTGAGCAATTCCATCAAGTCATTGTCCTCGGGAAATACTTCAAGTCCTTTTTTAAGGATATCTTTTGCTTCATCAATCCAGCCCATTTCCTTATAAATGCTGCTAAGGTCTCCATACAAACGGGAATGGCTGTCAGGCAATTCTTTGATTCCTTCAATTGCTATTTCTAAGGCATCATTTTTTAAACCCATATTATAATATGACCAGAAGAGCCCATCATAAACTGACCAGTTCAAGTATCCGGCGTCCTTTGCTTTTTTATAAAAAGGTATCGCTTCTTCAGGATATCCTCTGCAAATATCGATATATCCCATTTCAACAAGATATTCCGGGTCATCAGGATATTTTTCAATAAGGTCTTTAATGATAGGTTCCGCATCTTCATAGTAGCCGAGGTTGTTCAAACTCAGTGCCTTGTTATAAAGCGCATTCCTGCCATCCGGCGTAAATTTTACGGCTTGCTCGAAATATTTTAATGCCTCAAAATCATTATCCAGCCGCTGGTGCAGACATCCCATTGCAATAAGAAGCGGGACTGATTCAGGAAAACGACTCAATCCCTTTCCCAGCAATTTTCTGGCTTCATTATAATATTCCATTTCTATAAGTGCCCTTGCCATTCCGGTAAACTTCATTTCTGCGTGAGTTCTCCATGAGAGCGTCTGATACATTGCAAGCCCATTTTCATTTTCTCCTGCATCAAGAAGCGCCCATGCAAGCTGATTCTTTAGTTCGGCAATACAATTCTTATATTCTCTGCCGGCACAATTGCCGGTATTCTCGCCTAAGCCCTTTTGCGCGCGGGAAAGCCTTCTTTTTAGTTTTTTTATTTCTTGATAAATGACTTTCAGTCTCGGGTCTTTTTTGTTCATGCTTATATTTTAAAGACAGACCTCCCCCAAGGGATGTCTGAGGTTAAAAAAAATATTTTGCTGTCAGGAAGGAGAATTTTTGAGTTAAATGCAAGCTGTAGCGCCTCTAAAGATTAAGGATACTAATGGTAGGGATTCAGGAATTATCAGTAAATTTTTGCTATCTTTTCAGCCTCTGTCTTAATCAATTCCCTCAGTGCCTCCGGCTTCACAACCTCCACCCCTGCGCCGTGCTTAAGTATCTCCCTTTCAATCTCTGTAAAATCAGAAACAGGGAAGCTGAGTTCAAGGGAGCCGTCATCGAGAATTTTCGTTTTCTGGTCTTTGTGCCATATCTGGTCATATATCCATTTTGCCTTCTCCGGCGTAAATCTCAGAATAACCTGTTTAGCAGATCCACCTTTATAAAGCCCAAATGAGGACTGGAAGTAGTCTTTGAAGTTAAAGTTATTTTTTATTGCAAAATATCTGTCAGCTATCTTTATTTCAGAAATCCTGTTAAGTCTGAAATCCCGTATCTCGCTCCTCATATAGCAGTACCCGATTAGATGCCATGTGCCCATATAATTAAAAAGATGATACGGATCAACTGTCCTCTCTGTCTTATCTTTCCTCGCGGGAGAGCTGTACTTGAATGTCAGCGACATTTTTTTCATGCATGCCTCAAGCACAGTCTTGAATGTATCTTCAGGAGCAGGTGTGTACTCTATAAGGTGGAACGATAGGCATTCATCCATCTTATCAGGGCCTGAGGTATGTTTTTTAATAAAAGACGTTATCTTGTCAACTGCTGATGTAATCTCTTTTTCGATTCCGCTTCCGCTCATGTCCTGAAGTAGCCGCCTTGCAACAAGCAGAGATGTGAGCTCGGATGAAGACAGGTATGTTGAAGGAATGGAGAATGTGTCATTCTCGTAATAATATCCTTTTTTAGACTGGTCATAAAGAAGTGGGGCCTTGAGTCTCTCCCTCATGAACTCGGTGGTGCGCTGGGCTGTCTTTACTGATATCTCAAACTTTCTGGCAAGGCTTGTGGTGTTGGGAAATTTCTTCCCCTTGACCTGACGGTCGAACCATAAAAAACGCTCATATGAGAGTATATCGCCCATATCATGCTCGGACAAAGACATTTTAAGGAATTTACTATAATCTTTCAATCAAAATCTGCGTAGGTCTCGCCGAAATTTATCCCTGCGATATTTGCCCTGCCGTAGCTGTTCCTGAATGAGAGCTTTGTGTCATGGAATTCCTGGTTAGGGCTTCCGTTCCTTATTGCTTCAGAGGCTTCAATGAAAGCGGCAAGACAGGCGTTTATTTCGATATGTACTCAGCAAGTTTTACGTAACACGAGATATGTTGGTAGGTGTGAGAAACATATATTCCTCAAAGTGTCAGCTTCACCCCACAAAACGTGAATTTGAACTGCCCATTAAATTTCCCTATGGCAGACTAACTTAACTCAGTGTCCGTTAAATCGGGGGAAAATCACTGATATTAAACAATCCAATGCTTTATGGAAAAACTATTGGGATACTATAGACCCATCAGTTAAGGCAGCCGCTTCTTCTGCGGTTAAGGGCTTGGAATCTGATATAACTCCGACTTTAACTTTTCCACCATCAACCCAAACTCCATCTTTGAAAAGCAAGGGAACCTTGCCCGAATCCAGTGGTCTTAAATCTATTACTGAACCCTTAAACGTTCTCCGCATGTGCGGGGAACATGCGTGAAGCCATGGGCTGATGCCTATCGGTTGCTTTTTTAGTGAAGTTTGTAACCTCTCCATCCAGGGCTTAATGCCTGTTACAGCACCTGAAGCGTCAATATCTTGACTTCGCTCTGTCCCATTGCTATGCTTCAGTTATGAAAGCTTTAAAAGATTTCCTCAACGCAATAATCCTCGTTATCGGCGGTATAGCCTTCATCGCTGCACTCGGGCCTATAGGTTTTTTCATCGTTCTCCTTTTAATCAAACACAAAAAAACTACTGCTGCTTGTTAGGATTCTTCTCGCATTTGCTGCATACCCCTTCACAAAACTACCCAAATTCCAATTTGCATCTCTCTTTTTGTTTTTCATCGCAAATATCTTCTTTCTCCGGTTCATCCCCGCATGTGCGAGGAACATAAGCTGCCAATTTAATCCAACTCCTTCCAACAATGAAGAAAAAGAAAAGCCTTTGAAGTCAAAGAATAAATCTCTGAAATCAAAGGCTTTCTGAAATTTTATGAAAGGTTATTTTTCGGACTGTAAATCCCTCGTCCCCAAAGGGCGTGCCGGTTCAAATCCAGCCTCCGGCACAATATCCGCTCTATACTCTCTACGAGTCGTAGGCTAAGGGTCGCAGACGAGTCATTGACTTATAAAACTGTTGACGAGTTTTATAAGTTCCTGCGTTTGTATCGGTTTCGGAAGATATGCGTTAGCTCCGATTGCAAGCGCCCTTTTCTTATCTTCCTCTGCGCCTTCTGTTGTTATTATTATAATAGGTATGTCCTTATAAGCGGGATTGCTCCTTACAAGGCTGACAAGCTTTAAGCCGTCCATGACAGGCATGTTTATGTCTGCAAGTATGAGGTCTATCTTCTCGGAAGATAATTTTTTCAATGCATCAATTCCGTCTGTTGCTTCTATCACCCTTGAGCTTGCTATTCTTTTCATAGCAAAGCCGATGAGCTGTCTCATCGTCGGCGAATCTTCTACCACAAGAATATTTGGCATCTTGTCCGCTACCTCCTCGGTTTTTCTTTCAGCATGTCAAGGAAACTCTGTATGGTAGTCAGCTTCCTCTCGGACTGGGTATACAGTCTTGAAGAAAAAATAGCAGTGGCAGCATGCCCTGCAAGCAGATTAAAAAGCTCGTAGTCAACATTTGAAAATTTCTCCTTTTGCAGAAGAAGCGAATATATTGCAATAACACCAATCACATGCTCCTTAATCTTTAAGGGGATGCAGACTATGGGGGTTTCGGTAGAGATACTGCCTCTGTTATGTAGATTATGTATATTCTCAGAAAAATAGCTCTCGCCTTCTTTTGCAGCAGTCCCTATGATACCTTCGCCAAACCTTACCTTGGGGACATCAGAAATGGATATGCCCTCTGCCCCGACAGGGATAAGCTCGTTTGTTTTCTCTTCTATAAGGAGCACTGAGAATTTCTCGGCGCCTATGAGGTTTATCACTATTTCAAGGACTATCCTCAGAACTTCATTGAAATCCAGAGTTGAATGCAGCTGGTAACTTGCAACGTAGAGGTTGGCAAGGTTGTTATTCTCATCTTCAACTTCAACATACTTTGCCGCAAAATCCTTATTTTCTTCCTCAACCTGCCTGAATCTTTCCTTAAGGGAGTTCAGTTCATCTTCAGTAAACTTTATCCGCTCTTCATAAAGCCTTATCTTTGCCTCATCGCCTGAACGCTCAATAGCCTCTTCAAGCTGGGCCAGCTTGAACCTCAACCTCTCATTTTCTTTAAGAATCTCATGGGTAAACTCTTCTCCCTTTCTGAACAGCTGGAGAAACTCATCAGCCTTCTTCCCGATACTTGTTTCTCTTTCCATCAATTTACCCTCTGTTAACTATACTTATCAATTCCACCGGTATTTCAGAAAGCGGAAGCACACTGTCTGCTGCTCCTGCGCTTATGACTTCAGCAGGCATTCCAAAAATCACAGCCGTTTCCTCTGATTCAGCTATAGTATAGCCGCCTTTTGATTTAATTTCCAGCATTCCCTTTTTCCCGTCATTACCCATGCCTGTAAGAACAACACCCATTGCTCTGTTTCCGTAATATTCTGCGGCAGATGACATCATCACATCAACAGAAGGCACATACTTATCCTCTTTGACAGCATCTTTTAACTGCACATGGCATTCGCGCCCTTTTTTCTTAAACATCATATGGTAACCGCCCGGGCATATCAACACCCTCCCATGTTCAATAACATCACCATCTTCCGCTTCTTTTATTTTAAGCTTAGAGAGCTGGTCCAGCCTTTCAGCAAGAGGCCTTGTAAAACCCTTTGGCATATGCTGACTTATAACTACTGAAGCAGAAAAATTCTGAGGAAGCCGTGTAAGGATTATCTGGAGCGCTGCAGGCCCGCCTGTTGACGAGCCTATCGCCACAACTTCTATAGCGCCTATTGCTGAATCAGCTTTGGCTGGAAGTCCAACAGCGCCGCTCAACAGGCTGAGACTCTTGCTTAACTTATCCATTCTGAGGTTTCTTATGCCCTTTACCTTAGTGAGAAGGTCCTTCTCTATGCTCTGCAGTTCCACAGATGCCTTCTTTGTCGGTTTTGCAATAAAATCAACAGCGCCCAGTTCAAGCGCCTTGAACACAGTCTTGGTGTCGGAATAAGAACTTACCATTATCACAGGGATGGGTTTTTCTTTCATCAGCCATCTCAGGAAACTGAATCCGTCCATGGCAGGCATCTCAAAATCAAGCGTAATAAGGTCAGGCTTCAGCCTTAATGTCTTTGCCATTGCCTCTATGCCGTCGGACGCTATGCCTATAACCTCAATGCCCTGGTCTGCCTCAAGCATTTTCTTTATCGTCTGCCTGCTGTAAGCCGAATCATCAACAATAAGAACTTTTATCTTTGGCTCTGCTGTCATAGTTTTATATTTTATTCCCCCCTACGGGTCGTAGACCAGGCCATTTTCACAAGACTTTCAGATGACATTGATACCGCAAGTTTTGGCGGTTTTTGATAAACCATATCATGTTTGAAGTGCTTAAGCGTAAAGGCTGTAGAAATATTCATCAACGACTCTGCATGACCAAGCAGCAGATACCTTCCGTCAGTAAGCCTTTCATAAAAACCCTTGATTACCCTCTTTCTCGTCTCCAGATCAAAATATATCAGCACATTCCTGCATAATATCACATCTATCTCCCCTGCGAATTTCACTTTGAAAGGGTCAAGAAGGTTAAGGCAGCTGAAATTGACAAGCCGCCTGACGTTATCGTTTATCTTATACAGGTTATTTTCGCCTGTAAAATATTTTTCTATATAATACTCCTCCGTAGTCCTGAATGAATTCTTTCTGTATATTCCCTTTCTTGCATGCTGCAGCACCCTCTGGTTGATATCGCTGCCGAGTATCTCTATATCCCAGCCTAAAAAAAAACCCTGCTCCAGCACCATCATTGCAATTGTATAAGGCTCTTCTCCGGTAGAACAGCCTGCAGACCATATCCTTATCTTCTTTGACTCCCTGTTTGTATTCTTAAGTTCAGGCAGTATCTCCTCGTTCAGCGTTTTCAACTGGCTCATTTCCCTGAAAAAGTAAGTTTCATTTACAGTGAGGACATCTACAATAAAAGAAAGCTCTTCATCTCTTCGCTTATCATATAACAGCAGTCTGTAATAATCCCTGAAATCATTCAGATAATGGCTCTTTACTCTCTTGGAGAGTCTTTTCTCCAGAATGTATTTTGAATTATCATCAAAATACATTCCGCAGTAATCCTTTATCAGGTCTCTTAGAAGCCTGAATACGTCGTCTGACAAGGGAATGCTTTCTTCTGTTTCAAGCATCAAGGCACTCCTCCACAGCCTTTCTTACAACAGGGTCTTCTTCTTTATCCAGTAATTTCTCGAGTGCAATCCTCACGCTCCCCGAGCTGCTCGAGCCAAGAACCTCAACGGATGCCATTCTTGCAGCCCAATCAGGGTCATTAAGATAGGGCATGATTATGCCTTCAATATTATTGAAGGGAGCAAGCGCTTTTATAGCAGTCCTTTTTATCTCCTTATCATGAGAAGAAAGCATCTCAACCAATGCGTTCCTTGCCGTTTCACCGCCTATCCTGCTAAGAGCCTCCATAGTGGAAGTCACAACAAATCCATTAGGGGCTGAGAGCAAGTTAACAAGCTGCTGCACAGTGGTCTTATCGCCTAACTCACCGAGCGCCTTTACCGCTGCTGCCTTAACCGCATCATCAGGGTCGGCAAGCAAAAGGAGAAGTGATTCTGATACGCCTTGCCTTTTAATTAAGCCAAGGCTCAATGCCGCAGAAATCCTTATATCTGCATTCTCATCCGTAAGCGCAAGCTTCAGATATTTTATTGACGCATCTGTTCTTATCATGGACAGCGCCCTGACAACAGCGTGTCTTACCTTGATGTTGTCATCCTTCAGCGCAAAGCCGATCGAAGGCACAGCCTTAACAGTTCCAATCTCACCAAGCAATAATACAGTATTTTTTCTCAGCACAGGATTCCTGTCGCCAATCATTTTGATTAATTCATCTGATGAAATGCCTGCCCTAAGGCGGGATAATGCTGCCACGGCTGCTTCCTGCACATCTTCGTACTCATCGGAGAGCAGTTTTTTTATTTGCTCTACCGCCCTTAAATCACCTGTCCTTGAGATTCCAAGCGCTGCAAGCGCTCTCACATGCCCGTCGTCGTCTTGCATCAGTCCTTCAAACACATCATAAAAAACAGGAGAGGCAAGCTCGCCTGCCACATCACATATAAACCTCTGCTGGTAAGGGCTGACCGTATCAAACAAAGACAGAATGACCTCTGGCTTGTTTTTCCCTATAAAGACAAGCGCCCTTTTTACGTCCTCCGCCAGATCCTCTTCCAATGAAAGCTCCAGAAGCGGGGCAAGCGCCCTTTCATCTCTCATAATGCCGAGCAGCAGTATTGCTGAAATTCTCATATCCGCCTTAGCGCTCCATGCATGCGCAACAAGAATATCAATAATGCGGTCACCGAAGAATTTCCTCATTTCTTCCGCAATAATTTCTTCTTTCACCCCATTGTGATAAAAACTTCTTATCGTTCTTACCGC
>JAPLLK010000081.1 GCA_026387575.1 Nitrospirota bacterium
CTCTATCTTTATCTTCGGGATAAAGTCAACAACATATTCGGCGCTCCTGTAGAGTTCAGTATGTCCCTTCTGCCTGCCAAAACCCTTAACCTCTGTGACAGTCATGCCCTGTATGCCGATTTCATTAAGAGCATCCTTCACTTCGTCAAGCTTAAAGGGTTTTATTATTGCCTCAACCTTTTTCATATATCACCTCCTGTATCTGAGTTAGAAGTTAAAAGCGGAAAATTAAAAGTCTTCAATTCGTTAACTCCTAACTTTTAACTTTCCACTCTTAACTCTTCGCAAAAAATGCCTTATAAAAATTCACTGCTCTGCCATGGTATATCTCGTAGAGTTTTTCAGTCTCTGTTTTTATTTTATTTAAGTCCACGGGCTCGTTTTTAAGCCAGTCATAAACCATCTCTTTTGCAACTTCTATATGAAACTGAAACGCATAGGCATTGTCAGCGTATTTAAATGCCTGATTCGGATAAAGGTCTGATTTTGCAAGCCTCACAGCGCCTTCCGGTATGTTAAAGGTTTCCCCATGCCAGTGAAATACACTGAATTTTTTCCAGAAATCTCCTGCCTTAGGATGTAATGCAAGTTTTTTCATAATATTGTCTTTTATCCCTGCCCCGGTAAGTTCTATGTTATCCCAGCCTATCTCAGGTTCTTTTCCCTTATAGACATTTGCTCCGAGTGCCTTTGCCATTATCTGTGCGCCAAGGCATATCCCGAGGACTTTCCTGCCTTTTTTTATAAATTCTCTTGTTAGCTCTTCTTCCTTGCTGATGTAAGTGTAGATGTCACTCTCTTTTACGCTCATCGGGCCGCCCATCATTACAAGTGTGTCAAAGTTGTTTGCCGCTGAAATAGTCTCAGTTTCAAGTTCTACAATCTTATAATGAATGTTTGCTTCTCTGAGAAAGGCTTCTATAGTCCCAGGGCCTTCTGTCTTTATATTTTTTAAAATCAAAACAGACATCAGCCTTAATATATCAACAATCATGCCAGAAGCAAGCCATTGATTTGTAAGGTTTTTGTTGAGTTAAAGATGCATAATTGCCTTATTTTTAGGCATATGTGATTAATTAATAAGCAGAAAAACGAGAAGTTGTGCTTTGCAGCAGTGCCTTTCACGAAGGTATCTAACACCTTCAGAGGCTGCTTGCAACTATTTTTTTTATGTCCTCTGCAATGATGTGGCATTCAACCGCAATGGAACATTTTTTAAAATTGCCCTCAACCTTTCTTTTTGCAATATGGCATAACCTTCTCAAGATGTCAACCCTTTTACCGTAGTAAAGCCACGGGAAAATGTCATTTATATCAGATGTCTTAAACGGCTGAAGTTCTTCTGAGCTGATCCCTTCGTTTCTGAGAAGCGTAAATACGTCGCCGGCAGATGGCTTTGCTATTTGCCACAGAGAAACCTGCAGGATGTTTGACCAGTCCATAACAAAATGGATTTTTTGCAGGGAGGAGGATAAACAGTATGTATTGATGATATGTGAAAGAGAATGAAGGATACTCGCAGCCTTATCTGAAATGATATATTTATTATCGCTGGAGCGGAACAATTCCATATGAGCCTGACTGGCAGTCTCACTGTCACAGATTACAATCTCCATATTCTTGAGGTTTTCGGGTGGAGGTAAAACAGACATCTGTAATTTTAACATACAGGGCAGCGCTGCAGGACAGCAAATTTGTTATACTTCTTAAAGAATGGAAAAGATGCTTTCTGGAATAAAGGATGCTTTTAACAGCATAAGCCTATATATTACCTTCAGAACGTAAGGCAGAGACTTTTAGGGATGGTTGAGTCAGAAGGATAACCTTTTTAACTATTGCTTTAGAAGTTTGCTTACGGCAGTAAAGGTATCTTCAACAGAAATGTCAGCGGCATTTCTGTCTTTTTTCAGAACGATATGTCTTGTGCCCCATGGCGCCCAGTTATCAGAACTGGTTGACCCCCATATTGTCACAATAGGTTTTCCCAAAGCTGCTGCAATGTGCATTGCTCCTCCGTCGCAGCAGACAACAAGTCTGCTTACGCTCAGTGCGGCAATAAGCTCTCTGATATGAGTGGTTTTGTACGCAGCAGGTTTTGGTTTTAAGGAATTCTTGATAATCTCTGCCTTTTCATCATCTCCAGGGTGGTATACATTCTTTTCACTGCCGGGCGACCATAGGAGCAGTATAGCGGCAGCGTAATTGGAAGATATAAGATTTGCAAGTTCTACGAATCTCTGAACAGGCCATCTGTTTTCAGGACGCCTGCTGCTTATATGAAAGGCGATAACAGGTTTTTCTTTCAGAAAGCCTGATAAGCTCAAAAAATCCTTAACTTTATTTACCTCTGTGGTTTCAGGAAAAATCCTTAATTCAGAAGGTTTACCATTTATGCCGAGAGGAGTCAGCAGATTAAAGGTCTTTTCAACTTCATGGAGTTTTTTCTCAGGCTCGTAAAGAGGTATATTGTAAAGCTTTAATTTTCCCATGCCTCTCTTTAAGTATCCGATTCTCATTTTTGCGCCGGTAAGCAGCATATATCTTGCGAGCCGTGGAGAATATGCACCGCAGCCTATGGCAACGTCATATCTCTCTTTCCTTATTTTCTGTAAGATCCTCAGATTATTTAACCACACAGAAAGCTTGCTCTTGTCAGGGGCATGTTTTGCTTTTTCGTATATGTAGACTTCGTCTATATCTGGATTATTGCTTATAGCGTCTGCGTTATAAGTATTAACCAGTATTCCTATCTTGGCGTCATGGTATTTTTCTCTAACAGCATGAATAGACGGAGTTGTGCAGACAAGGTCTCCTATATTATCGCGGCGGACAAAGAGGATTTTTGAATAGCCGGATTTTAAACTATGAATATCTTTCATTTTCTATACGCTGAACATACTGCCTGTGTATCACAAAGATTGAAGCTATAAACATAAATATCATATTGCCGTATGCTTCCTGCCAGTAACCATTTAGTATATTAATCAGGGCATAGGACACAATAACTCCAAGACTGCAGAGGGCGAAAGTTTTGCCGTCCGATTGCCCTTTTACCGAAACGGTCTTCAAGATTTTTAAAATAACGGTTGTCCACAGCCACAGGAAAGAAAATAGACCGATTAATCCTATTTCAAAAACTATTTGGAGCGGTAGATTGTGTGGGTTTATACTGCCGTATCTGTCTTTGTTTGGTTTAAACATAAAGTTGTAGATATCAGGAAAATTTTTTCTCCAGTATTCCATAAGTTTCAGGTCATCTATCACATAAGCCATTTTCTTCCAGCCGTATCCGTAACCTGTGAGAGGTCTTTCCTTAATAATGTGTAGTGTTCCCTCCCAAAGCACCCAGCGTTCATTTTTAGAGAATGTCTCTAAATCCGACAAAGACTGATATTTTGATTGTGATAACATGTCAGATTTTGATAGAAAAACTATTGATGCGCAAAAAGTGAATATAATAACTGCTGTAATCAGCAATTTATACTTTTTGGAAAGAAAAAGGATTAGTAAGATTGTTGAAGGAATAATAAATATTGCTACACGGCTGTTGTATACGAAAACAGTAAGAAGTCCTAATAGTATAGTAATTAGTCCGAGCCACTTTTCCCATGGTACCTTCTTTAGCGATGTAAGCCACACTGCGATAAAAGGAAGGTAAAAAGAGGCATTACTGGCATACCCGGCTATAAACATTTTATGGGTTCTTTTAGATTGTAATGCATTAATATCCATATTAAGATTTATTAAGTCTAAAAAGTTTTCTGCTATAGAAGCGAGCATAACAATTGCAAAACTCACAGCTACAATCCGAAATAGTGTCCTAAGCTCGTTATAGCCTTTAAACTCTGTAATGATTACTAAGAATATTAGCATTTGAACAAATAAATTTTTCCGTAACGCATCTAAGCTATCCAAGGGATATGGGCCTAAAATTGATGCTAATATCGACCAGCCGACCAAGAGAGAAAGGGCAACTATTGTTTTATCTCTGAAGTCTATGTGTATTGCCTTATCTTTGAATATCTTCAATATAAAAAGTAGCAGCAATCCGTAAAAAGCTATCCCTCTGAAAGAATTAAAGCGATTGAATGGCTGAAAGAATATCAGTATATACAGGAAGAATCTTAAAAACTTTGATGTGTTGAGATTGCTAATTATGTTCTGATAATAATTTTTTAGCGGCATGGTATATTTCTTCCGGCGACACTGATTCTATGCATTCTCTGGTATTTATTTT
>JAPLLK010000053.1 GCA_026387575.1 Nitrospirota bacterium
TACATAATCCACCATCTCAAGCGAAGACAAAATCTCCGCCCTATGGCCTTGTGGATTGATAGGCCTTCCGAGTTTTATCTTAGAAACAGATTTATCCGAGTTCAAACCAATGACAAGCACGTCTCCAAGCGCCTTTGCATCCCTGAGATACCTTATATGCCCTATGTGCAGTATGTCAAAACAGCCGTTGGTAAAGACAACCTTTTTGCCTTTAGTCTTGAGGTTGTCAAGTTCTGCCTTTAGTTCATTCCAGTTTAGTATCTTTTTCATAATCCTTAGCTGTCGGCCTTAAGCTTTTGAAAATCAATAAATCCTTAACCCATTCACCCATTTACCGATTCACCCTTTTTATCATCTCCTTTGCCTTCTCCAATATCTCCCTGTCTCCTTTGTAGCTGACCTTACGTATGGCTTCATCGATAGGAAACCACGATGCATCATTAACTTCTTCATCATGGTCGCTGGTGCTGCCGTTTTGGTATTCCATCAGATAAAAATGCACAGTCTTTCTGCACTTTGCGTTTCCCTCTTTTATATAATACCAGTAAGAAGTGTCTCCTATCTTCTCAATTATTCTGCCATTAAGTCCCGTTTCTTCCCTGACTTCTCTTATGGCAGTTTCCTCGGGTTTTTCACCTATGTCAATAATCCCCTTTGGCAGGCACCAGACACTCATATCCCTCACTGCGACAAGGGCAACCTCTGCTGTATTATTCCCCCGTCTGAATATAACACCGCCGGAAGAGACCTGATGTTTTATTGTCGCCGGTTTCATATTATTTATGAGTAATGCATTTAACTCTAAACTCTTCACTTGTTACTTGTTTCATGGGATTGTTTTCTCTGAAATAAACCTCATTATATCATTATAAAAAGCAAAAGCCATTAATGTAATTATGATTGCAAGCCCGATTCTCTGGGCTATCATTATTGCCTTCTCGCTCAGAGGTTTCCGCCTGACAGCTTCGATGCCGAGAAACAGTATATGCCCCCCATCAAGAACAGGGATCGGCAAAAGATTAAGCACACCCAGATTTATGCTTATCATAGCCATAAACACAAAAAAGTTCATGGCGCCAAGAGATGCCTGCTGTCCAGCCATCTGGAATATCATTATAGGTCCCCCTAATGTCTCCGCCGGGACAATCCTTTGTATAAGTTTTATAACCATAACAACCGTGAGAACAACCATATCCCACGTTCTCTTAACCCCCAAGGACACTGCCCTAAGAGGATTATATTTTTTTATTACATCGTTGCCTGCCGGCCCTATGCCTATGAGCCCGATATGTTTCTTAGTGCCGTCAGGATACTTGAAAGTCTTTTTTTCAGGGGTTACAGTCAATCCCAGAAAATTTTCATCCCGTTTTATTTTAAGTCTGAGCGGTTTTTCAGGGCTTCCATGTATTATTGCCGTCATATCATGCCACGTCTTAATAGGAGCGCCTTCTATCTCAATGATTCTATCGCCTTTCTTTATGCCGGCTTTTTCAGCAACAGAGTTTTTAATTGCCTCGCCAACCTCGGGATACAAGAGAGGCATAATACCAATATCCATAACTTCTGTATTTTCACCGAATATGTTTTTACCCGTACTCTTTCCCGGAGTTACGGAAAACTCAATGATTTTCCCTTCTCTTTCTATTTTGAAAAGAAGCTTTTCACCGCGGCTTTCATTTACAGAAACATCGATGTCATCCCATCCGGAAACAATCTTGCCGTTAATTTCTGCAATCCTGTCGCCGGTCATGAGTCCAGCCGCAGCAGCAGGAGAATTATCCATGACTTTCCCGACATAAGGCTTGGGCACAGGTACGCCTGATAGAAATACTACAAAAAAGATAGCAGCAGCAAAAAACAGATTAAATACAGGGCCTGAAAAAACTATCAGGAATCTTTTCCATACAGGCTGGTAATTATATGCAAACGGTTTATCTTCCTCTTTTAGTTCGTCGCCGGGCTCTTCTCCTAACATCTTCACATATCCGCCGAGCGGAACTGCAGAAACAAGATATTCCGTGTCTCCATATTTTTTACCTATTAGTTTAGGGCCAAACCCTAAAGAAAACTTAAGCACCCTCACTCCAAGCTTCTTTGCAAAAAGAAAATGCCCGAGTTCATGCACAAATATTAGAATGCCCAATAATACTATCGCTGAAAAAAATGTCATCCTCTATCTCCTCAACTTTTAATTTTTAAGTTTAGACTTAATAATTTCCTTTGCTTTTTCCCTTGCCCACCTGTCCGCCTCTACAACAGCGTCAATCTCTAAAGCTGGTTTTCTCTCATGCAGCTGCATCGTATTATTAATGACAACAGGGATATCATTAAAACCTATCTCTCTTTGCATGAAAGCATCTACCGCAACTTCATTCGCAGCATTAAGCACGGCAGGCATTGTGCCTCCCTCCTTCATTGCCTCGTATGCATATAGAAGACAGGGGAAGCATTCCGTGTCAGGTTTCTGGAATGAGAGTTTGCCGACAGCGCTTAGGTCAAGAAACGGCACGGGGTCATCAAGCCTTTCAGGATATGTTAGGGCATAAGCTATAGGTCCCTTCATGTCAGGCATAGAAAGCTGTGCTATATAGCTCCTGTCCTTCAATTCAATCATTGAGTGAATTATGCTCTGCGGATGTATAAGCACATCTATCATCTCAGGGGAGAAACCAAAGAGGCGATGCGCCTCTATAACCTCAAGCCCTTTATTCATCAGCGTTGCAGAGTCTATCGTGATTTTCTTTCCCATATCCCAGTTAGGATGTTTCAGCGCGTCTTCTATTGTAACCTGCTTCAATTCGCTAAGGCTTTTACCGAGAAACGGGCCTCCCGATGCTGTAATCACTACCCTCTTTACAGATTCTCTGCTCCGCCCCTCAATACACTGGGATATCGCACTGTGCTCGCTGTCCACAGGGATTATCTTTGCGCCGGACTTTACCGCATCTTTCATAACTATTTCGCCTGCGACTACAAGCGATTCCTTATTGGCAAGTCCGATTGTCTTCCCTGCCCTTACAGCGGAAAGTGTCGGAAAAAGGCCAGCGAATCCGCTTATCGCTGAAAGAACAAAATCAGCTTTATTGTACGATGCAACCTCTGCAATGCCGCTGTCGCCTGAAAGCACCCTTATCCCGAGTTTCTTTCTGAGTTCCAAGGCACATGCCTCATCAGCCACTGCCGCAATCTCAGGATTAAATGCCTTAATCTGTTCTTCAAGCAGCTCTATGTTGTTTTTAGCGGTCAACCCGATAACCTTAAACCTGTCACGGCATCTTGAGATTACTTCAAGCGCGCTTCGCCCTATGGAGCCTGTTGAGCCTAAAATCGTTACATGTTTCATTTTATTAAGCCGAATGTTATAGAAATCCAATATAGCACTGGCCCTGCAAAGAGAACGCCGTCAATCTTATCCAGTATGCCACCGTGCCCAGGCACTATGCTGCTTGAGTCTTTCACGCCCGCGTCACGCTTGAACATTGACTCTGCAAGGTCGCCTATGATAGTCACCATTCCTATAATCATTCCCAGAACAGTAGCTTCTATCAAAGACGCTGCAATGTGATTTACAAACATAATTTTAAGGATAATTGCGCCGGCCATGCCTCCTGCTATTGAGCCCACAGCGCCTGCAATTGTCTTGTTCGGGCTGATCTCTTCATAAAGTTTCCTTCTGCCTATGCCCTTGCCTATATAATAAGCCAGGCTGTCGGATGCCCACACACACCCGTAAAGGAATATTATCCATTCAGAGCCGTTTTCCCTGAGATAAAGCTGATAACCAAGCAGCCATGGGATATATATCACGGCAGTTACCACAGACCCCGCATCATGAAGTGCAGAAGAAGGGTTACGCCTTAAAAAAAGCCTCAAAGTGACAATTGCAAGAAATGAAAAAACGAACAGGTCAGCAGAAAAAGTCCCTAAAAAAAACATGCACAAAATCACCGTTACACCAAACCCTATCCCTGCATATCTTAAAAAACCCTTAACGTTATACATTGAATAAAATTCATGCTGCGCAGCGGCAGCGGCAATCATAAGAAGAAAAAGAAAATATCCAGCCGGCAAGTTTGTGATATAGAAATAAATAAGAGGCAGTAAAATCGCTGCAATAATCAATCTCTTTAAATGCATGTCAGGACTTCACCCTCATAGGGACAGCGCCGAATCTTCTCTCCCTCGTCTGGTAATCATGAAGCGCAACCAAAAACTCATCTTTTGTAAAATCAGGCCAGAGGGTCTCTGTAAAATAGAATTCGGAATACGCACCCTGCCAGAGCAGGAAATTACTCACACGCCTTTCGCCGCTCGTTCTTATTATAAGGTCGGGGGAAGGGAGGCCTGTGGTGTCAAGGAAGGATTCAAAAAATTCTTCTGTAATATCATCGGGGTTTATTTTTGCAGAAACAATTTTTTTTACTGCTCTTATAATCTCGTTTCTTCCGCTATAACTCAATGCCGCCACCAGCGTCATGCCGGTGTTTGCTGCTGTTCTCCTCTCTGTCTTAGCAATAAGCTCCTGCACATTTTCCGGCAGCCTCCATACCTCTCCTATGGTTTTAAAGACAATCTTCTTATCCATAAATTCATTGAATTCATTCCGCAGATATAGCTCAAGAATCTTCATCAGTGTCGTAACTTCGTCCTTTGGCCTTTGCCAGTTTTCAAGGGAAAAGGTATAAAGGGTTAACACCCTGACTCCAGCCTCAATTGCCGCTGTAATAATCTCCCTTGCCCTCTCTGCTCCCCTTCTGTGCCCCTCTATTCGGGGAAAACCGCGCACTTCTGCCCATCTTCCGTTACCGTCCATTATCACTCCCACATGGGCTGGTATTTTATCGTATAACAACATTATCTCTCTTTCAGCGGGTATATATAAAGCACTGTTCCAATAGGGTTTTCCCCTTTCAGGATATTCCCGAATTTTATTCCCAGCATAGGCATCTCAAGTACAATGATTCTATTGTCCGCGATTGTATAATCAAGTGCTTTCCCAGGTATATCATCTATGATAATCCGTTCCTCCATGGAAACTCCGGTCCACCATAAACTTCTAATCTGTGATTTTCTGTATCCTATCCCTTTAGCCATTTCGACAATGGGAATTCTCTTTATAATAAGTATTTCCCTGTTCTGCATAAAAAGTCTGTCCTTTATCGCCCATTCACCTCTGTCCACCATCATAATCGGTGCTGCACGCTTAAATGTTGTCTGAAAGCCTCCATAATCACCCCTGCTTCTCCATATCTTTATGCCCTCATTATAAAGATTCAAATACCCTGCGTCATCATATGCAAGCACTAACCGTTTGCCGTCAGACTCATTTATAAAGATAAAATCGTAAATATTCACGCCTCGGGGAATGCTTACGTTGTCTCCTTTTTTATATCCATTATCCCATGCAACTTTAAAGACAGCTCCTTTATACCCTTCCCCCCGCTCATATTCCTGAGCAATAAGTTCATTTCCTATCCGCCTTAAGAAAACATCACCTTCCCACAGCACGGAAAATTTACCATTCTTAAACTCATAGATGCGTGAAAACACCATATCATCTTTCATCAGGGTCAGGATAACCTCATCCTTGCCATCCCTGTTGATATCCAAAAGATCCAGCCAGAGATGGTCATCCTTAGGAGAACCTTTAATCTCATAAAGACCGCTGCGAACTACGGCAGCGCCTGGTGAGTACAGACGTATATCCCTGCCTGTGCTCATCAAAAGCTCTGTCTTCCCATCACCATCAATATCTCCGGCTGCAATCAACCTGACTCCAAAAGGCAGGTCTACAAATGTCCTCACATCGCCTTCCTGAGGCCCGAAAAATTCTTCGCCAAACCTTAATTCTTTCATAAATGCAACAGCAACCCTTACCTCATCCTCGGCAAATTTTAAAGAATTATCCGCCCACAAGAGCCTGTGTTTGAGCATTGTATCTCCGGCTGCATCTTTTGCAGACAGAATTAGAACAACATCTGCATTAAGCCTCTTTGCCTCAGCGATTATCTCTGAATCATTATCAGTCTCAATTGCCGTGTCAACAATCTCAAACCTGCCGGTTTCCTTTATGAGACGGTAATACGAGTCGCCAAGGCCCCAGTCAACATTTTTGCCCTGATAAAAAAGCATTTTAACCCCTGTTTCTGAAATCCTTACTTTATCAGACACTTTGACATCGCCCTTAAGGATAACTGCCGTCGATGTATCATGGCCGACTTCCTTAACCTCAGCTTTTCCTATGACTGCTTCCAGCGTTCCTATAGGCGCCTTTGTTACAGGATGTAAAAACGGGGACCCTTCTCTGAATACAATAAATCTCATCCCCTTCTTTACATTTGATATCTCACCGATGTCAATGACAGCTATGCCATTATTAACAGATACAACCTTGCCTTTCAGAGGCTTGAAATATGAAAGGACATCATCGCGCATCAGGCTTAGGGGATTATCCTCGGCATAAGAGACTAAGGGTACAAGACAACAGATAACAGATAGCAGAACCAATAAAAAAGATAAAAGAAGCCACTGCCCCGGTATTTTGTTCTGTGCTATACGCTCTACATTTTTTCTCATTTCACCTCCCCAAAATTTACATTAAATCCTAATCTTTTATTACTGTTAAAATCAATTTTTTTCATAAATAAACATGCTGTACCCTGATATAATCTTTCAACTCCGCCTTCTGACAAAGAAACAGTCTCTATTGGATAATGCCACACATCTACTTTCTCCTCAAAAGAGAATTCTAATTTCATATTAAGGAATTCGTCTTTAATATAAAAACTCTTTACATCGCTATGCGTCCCTTTATCTTTCATAAAAAGAGCTTTTCCCCCTGCATGAATAGAGGGGTATGGAGAACCTAAAAAAGAAAGATTAAACTCTGTTGCAAATATGCCGCTATGCCTGCCTTCGATCAGATAGTCAACCCTAATTCCTGATTTTCTAAGTAATACGCTTTTATCAATCTTCACTTTATTGCCGGAAGCAAGTCCCTCCCTTGAGAGTCTGATACCCAAGGCTTGGCCTTCGTTAATGCGTTCCAGAAGATAAGGGCTGCCTATAAAATCACCTTTCTCATCGTATTCTGACCTCATCAGTTCATCAAGTCTTATATTATAATCAAAAAAATGGTCAAGCAGCGATGCTCTTCTATAATTGTCATATATCAGATAGTCCGTAAGCCCTGATTCCTTGGCAGAAACCCTGTCATGAATTGTTTTCAGTTCACCTGAAGGATTCTGCGATGTTTCCGATATCCTGGAATGATATGCCTCAGGCCTTCGCGTAAGGCAATCAAGCACATTGACCTGTTTCCCTTTTATTGAAAACTCAATAAGCGCACCGCTGTCCTCTGTAAAGAATGCCGTCATATCTCCCTTGCTTATGCATATATCTCTAAATCCGTCACAATCAAGGTCGCCTTCCTCGGGATAGATGTCTTCTCCGAGCAGTTTCTCTGCCATTGA
>JAPLLK010000082.1 GCA_026387575.1 Nitrospirota bacterium
CCTGTTGTCGGCGCATACGTTGAAGTAAAAGCAAACTATTCCAGAGGTATATATTCAGCTAGGAAGATTGAAGTAAAAAGAAGCCCAAGGTAATTCAAAACATGTAAAACAGAAAGCTGTGCATAAAAAATATTTCCACGAGAGCAGTTGAACAAAATAAAAGTAAGGAGGAATTTATGTTACAAAATATTTACTAACGGGGCAGTTAGTGTTGTTGAACAAAATAAAGAGTAAGGAGGAATTTATGAGCTTAGGATATCTGCATCTTGCATTAAATCATCTACCTGTTGTCGGGCTTGCGTTTGGTATTGCTCTTTTTGCGGCAGCGCTGGTTAAAAAAAGCAATGAGTTGAAATCAGCCTCACTCTGGGCTTTTAGTATTATCGCTCTGCTTGCGCTTGCAGTCTTTTTTACAGGCGAGTCTGCAGAAGATATGGTGGAAAAGATTCCTGGTGTAATTAAGAGCGAAATCGAGATCGTAATCGGACCTCATGAGCACCTTGCTGTCGCAGCCCTAATCTCCACCATAATACTTGGATTTATCTCTGGAATCGGACTTGTATTTTTCAGAAAAACCAGAACTTTTTCCAAAGGTCTGACCGCCGCAGTGCTGGTTCTGTCTATCATATCAGCAGGACTGATGATTAAGGTTGCAAATCTCGGCGGAAAGATCAGGCATACTGAGATACGGTCTGACGCGGTTGTTATGGATATTTCTGGTGAGAAAAATCGGGCTGATAAAGAGCACGACAAGGACTGAACCTGCGTGCGAATGAGGCGTAAGCTTGAAGATACTAATTGTTGAGGATGAAAAAGATCTCGCTAATATCCTGAAAAAAGGATTCGAAGAGCACTCTTTTGTTGCTGACATCTCAAACGACGGCGAAGAGGGGCTCTACATGGCAGAAACTTATTCTTATGATGCCATTATCCTAGATATAATGCTGCCTGGAATTGACGGCATTGAAATACTCAGCCAGCTCAGAAAGAAACATATCGATGTTCCTGTCCTGATGCTTACTGCAAAGGGCGAGGTAAAAGACAGGATAGCAGGGCTTGAAAAAGGCGCGGATGATTATATCCCCAAGCCTTTTGATTTTCAGGAGCTTGTTGCGAGAGTGAAATCCGCTATCAGGAGAAACACCGGCAAGCCATCACCGCTTATTGTTATCAGCAATCTTGTAGTCGATACCAACACACATACTGCGCAGAGGGGGGGAACAGACATTCCCCTCTCTGCAAAAGAGTATTCCATACTGGAATATCTTGCATCTCACAAAAACAGGGTTATAAGCAGGACAGAACTCATTGAGCATGTATATGAGACTGATTTTGATCTCGACAGCAATGTCATAGATGTTTATATAAATTTTCTGCGCAATAAGATAGACAAAGGATTCAAGAATAAGCTTATACATACCGTAAGGGGAGCTGGTTACATTTTGAAGGAGACAGAGTGAAGCTATTTTTAAAATCAATCAAAGGCAGGCTTTTTTTGTGGATATTCATCGTTGTTTCTTTGATTCTCATAACATCAGGCGTGCTGGTCTATTATGAAGTAAAAAATGTGGTTGTGAGTTCTGTTGACGAAGTTCTCCATTCTGATATGCAGATATTTACAGGACTCCTGCATGTAAAGCGCGGAAAGGTTGAATTCGAATTCAGCGACATTATCTCTGGAGACTACACCATTCCTTTGTCAGGACATTACTACAAGATAATCATAAACAATAATGTGTTTGCTGCCTCGCCTTCTCTTGTGGATAACACTTACGATATTGCATCAGGCAGACTGGAATCATTTGATCAAAAAAATAAAATCAGTATCTATGCTTCAAAAGGTCCTGGGAATGAGCCCATACGCGTGATGCGGCAGGATTTAACGATGTTTGGCATACCTGTAACAATGTTTGCTGCAAGGAGCATGGCTGAGAGCTTCAGCATGCTCAACAGGCTGATGATTTTTTTTATTTTTTCCATACCAGCGACCATAATCATAATCGGAATCGTAAGCGTACTTATAGCAAAAAGGTCTCTTAGCCCTCTGGATAAGTTCTCCTCTGATATCAGTAATATAACGCACAGGAATCTTTCAAACAGAATCGAGACTCTCGGACAGAGCGCAGAGCTGCAGGGTCTTTCTGAGTCTTTTAACCAGATGCTTGACAGACTGGAAAGGGCTTTTGAGGCTGAAAAGAGGATAGTCTCTGATGCTTCACACGAGCTTAAGACACCTGTTGCTGTTATCAGGAGTAATTGCGATGTGACTCTTGCAAAAGAAAGGCCGGCAGGTGAATATATCGATGCGCTCCAGAAAATCAGGAATACATCTGCACACATGGGCAAAATAGTAACTGACATGCTTCTGCTTGCCAGACTGGACTCCGGCTCTGTTGCCTTTGCTGAATTTTCTCCTGTAAAACTTTCTGAATGCGCAAATAACGCTGTTGCTCTTGTTAATGTGCTTGCTCAGGACAGGGGAGTTGAAATCAATATGTCTGTTGATGAAGAGATTTGGGTAAATGGAAACAAGGAACAGCTGACAGAGGCTTTTCTCAATATGCTTGAAAACGCTGTCAATTACAACAAGGCAAATGGCAGCGTAGACATACACATCACAAAAGCTGGCGGTAAGGCTGTTCTCTCATTTGCTGATACAGGATCGGGAATTAGCAAGGCTGATCTCAGCAGAATATTTGACCGTTTTTTCCGTTCAGAAGAGACCAGGAGCAAGGCAGGCTCAGGACTTGGACTCAGCATAGCAAAGACAATAATTGAGGCTCACAGCGGCGAAATAAAAGTAAAAAGCCAGCCCGGCATAGGCAGCATCTTTACGCTCATCCTTCCTCAATTGCCTGAAGATTGACACATCTTTTTATAAGGCTATCATAAGAAAAAAGAAACGCAAACCAGACTAAGATTTGAATTTTATAGTATTGAGGCTAAAGAAAAGACAAAGGCGGTTATCTTCAAGGAATAGCTCAGAGTCCTATTCGTTCAATTCTGCCGCTGCGGGCTATAAAAGGATCTGACCCGAACTATTTCACCCTCAATGCTTCACTATGTTTTCTATGCCAAGGCGTATCATCATAACAGCTATTGATGCAAGTAATATAGCCATTACCTTTGATATTGCTGCAATACCGCCCCTGCCGAACAGTTTTGTAATTGCCTCAGCCTTGATAAACGAGAAATACACAACAACAAGGTTTAATACAAGCGATGCAAGCGTCGGCAAAATACCGTAATGTTCAACAAGCACTAAAAGAGTGGCAAGCACCGCCGGGCCTATAATCAATGGTACCGCTATCGGTACAACACCCATCCTGCCTGAAGGCCTTCTCCTTTCCTCGCTGTGTTTTACTATGTCAAGGATTGCAAAGACAAGAAGCACCAGCCCGCCGGCAATCTTAAAATCATTTGCTGTGATGCCGAGTATTCTGAATATTGCCTCACCCAATGCAACAAATGCAAGGCTCACTACAAGGGCTGTAAGTATGGACTCCCTGATAATTGAATTGCTCTTAGTTTTTGACATGCCTTCTGTGATTGATATGAAAATGGGGAGAACAACAAAAATATCTATTGCCACAAAGATAGGGATAAAGGTATTAATCAGCGATTTCAAAAAATTTTCCATAAGTTAACTGTCCCAACCTTAAATTTATAAAAGTACCGCTTCTCAGTCAGGGATATTCCGAAGACCCTTCACCGCCCTATTATTTAACGGATCAATCTTTATTACTTTTTCAAAACTGCTTCTTGCCCTCTGATTGATATGATAATATCATTACCTATAAAAACTCAACCTACACACCGTCATCCATACCCTTGATACCTGACATCTTGCGTGTTGCCAACAGAACATGCGGATAGTTATAATTTTTTGACAGGACAGCTACAGGTATTATATTATTGATTAGAAGGAGCAAAATGAATGGGTGACAGAGAATTTGAAGATATAACTCCCGAAGACTTGATAAACAGAGTTCATACACGCGAGCCGTCCGGCGCCCAGCCCAAGCACAGACAGGGCGCAGAACCGCTTAATCCTGAGATCATAAGAGAAAAGTTTTTAAATGCCCTCAAAGAGATAGCGCACCTTGAAAAGGCATTAGAAGAGCAAAATACAGCATTAGCATCAACAGCAAAAGAAAAAGACAGGCTCTTCCATGCATTGAATAAGGCATTTGAGGATAAGAAAAAACTGCAGGACAGGATTGTAGACATTGATATCGTAAGAAACATGGAAATAGCGGACTTTAAGACAGGGCTCGACAAGCTTAGAGATGAAAGGGACTTTCTGCTTAAAGAAAAAGATGAACTCGTAGAGGACCTTTATAAAAGAGACAAAACCATTGAAGAACTGAAATACACGATTGAGAAAAAAGGACTTCAGCTACAGGAAATCCAGGCAGACATGGATACTGCTCTTGAGGCTATGAGGAAAACCGAGTTAAAGTGTAAAGAACTTGAAACACGCTATAAAGCAGTAGAACAAAGAAAGACCGGCTTTGTGGAAACATCTCCTTTAATATTGAATAATATGCCCCAAAACACAGAAACAGGTGCTGAAGACATCAATAAAACAGAGGCACTCAATAATACACTCGCTGCCTTAAAAACAGAAATTGATGAAAAAACAGCAGAAAATATTTTTCTCAGAAATGAGCTATCATTAAACCCAACAGACAGAAATAGAGACAGCATAGCTGATGAAACATCAGAGGCGGAGAATATAAGCCTCAAACTGGCATTAGCTGCAGGCAGAGACGCCGCACTACCACGAGAAGAAAAGGCTGCAAAAAAACTCTCAACAGATAAAAAACTGCTCTATGTAAAATCTCCGAAAGATACGGAGTCAGGCTCACAATCCTCAGTAAAGATGATATACACAGCACCAGCCATAGATATAAAAAAGAAAGCGCTCAGAATAGCCATCCTGTTTGCTCTCGGTGCGGCAGGCATATTGCTGGCATACAAATTTTTTTAACCATCCTCAAGTTGCATACCCGGCAGGTTTCATGAAACACCAAGGTTCGGAGGAAAAGACCTTAGTAGTGATCAAAAAGAAAGATACAAATCCCTAAATAAAAACATCAGACAGCTCAGGCACAACTGCCTTCATAACCCATTATCCGCAGCAGTTATTTCCTGATTCAACACCGCAGTCACAGGAAGGCGGCCCTCCTGTTATCATGCCGTTAATTATTGCCGCTGCGCAGCCTACTCCTGAATTAACCCTTATAGCTCCGAATTCACAGTTATTAGCGCACGCTCCGCACTCCATGCACCTGTCCCTGTCAGTAACAAAAGCCTTTTTGTCTCTAATCAAAAAAACTCCATGAGGGCATACCTCAACACACTTGCCGCAGCCTGTGCATTTCTCCTGAAAAAATTCAAGTGTCACAACATCAGCTATGTATTTCATCTGATAATATCCTTTCATGAGGCTGTGTCTGTTTTATATAACCCTCCATTGCGAGAGTTTGTATATAATTAATATTAACAGAGAAAGGGCTGTCGCAGTCAAATAAACAGGGACACCTATCTTAAGTTCTTTCTTCACGCCTGACATGCTTGTAAAGGTTGTAGAGCCTGTGAACTGGAGCGCTATATATGAACTTGCAAGAGGGAAAAAGATATACGCTGCTACGAGAGGCAGCAGGCTTTTATAATATGAAAGTTCAATTCCCTTCATTAAAGCAAATACTGCAATGATGCCTGTCAGCCACCCTTTAACAGCAAAGGACCTGAACGGAATAAAAGGAAGCAGGAGAGGAGTTATGAAGGCTCCGATAAAAACAGACATCAACCCAAAAATCAGAAATGGCAGACCCCCTTCCCATGCGTCTTTAAACAGAAGGCCTGACGGCTGGATTCCAAACAAAATCAGTACAATCAGGCCAAAGAACGGAAACTTTTTCATGGCAGGATTAATCTCCATTGGAGTAAGCACAAGCCTATCCAGCATATTGAACCGCACCAATCGCATCTCAGGCGTCTTGACGTATCCTGCCCTGATATAAGCAGGGATATCTTTTGCACAAACAGGCCCGAAGTAAACTCTGAAGCCTGTTCTTTGCTGGATTATCCGCGCATTGACTCCTACTGCGCCAAGCTGCGGGATAATTATTCTTTTGTGACTGACAACATTATCAAGATTAACTTTTTTGATGCGGTTTATAAGTTCATTTGTTCCGAAGGTACCTTTGCCGGCAGCGCACCAGACATTGATACCCTTTGTATCAAGAACAATTATCCAAGCATTCAGCCCTCTTAATTCCCTTCTCAATATGTCAAAACTTAGCTTGTAGTTTGCGGTTACAAAAATATCTGATTCTCTATCAGGCTCACCAATAGCATACAGTCCCGGGTTGACCTTGTATCTCATGCGGAAAGAGCTTATCCTGCATTTGATTTGCCCAAAATGGTCATCACACGTCCACTCTGATGAAGCCTTGCTGCCTGCCGGCTGTCCTTCCGCTTTTTTCACCCCGAGCGGTCGGGGAGAGAAAGATAATTTTTCAATTCCCATTCTGTTTTACTCCTTTTCTCTGCCTTTTATCGCCAGAAAGTCACAACCCCATTTCCTGTTTTAAAACAGTATAATATATATTGTCATATCTGGTATCTTCTTTTGTATTGAACTTTCAGTGCCTGATGTTATTAAATATCTAAGTATGTCTGAGCTGACTCCCTTAATGAAGCAATATACGAACATCAAAGAGAAACATAAGGACTGTATCCTTATGTTTCGGCTCGGAGATTTCTATGAGATGTTCGGCGATGATGCAAGGACAGCGTCAAAAATACTTCAGATAGCCCTCACATCAAGAGACAAATCAAAAGAAGAGCCTGTTCCGATGTGAGGCATCCCGCACTTCGCCTCTGAGACATACATAACAAAACTGATCAAGGCAGGACACAAGGTCGCAATATGCGAGCAGATGGAAGACGCCAAAGAGGCAAAGGGCACAGAAAAGGGAATAATCCAGAGAGACGTGGTAAGGGTAATAACACCGGGGACACACACACCGGAGCATCCAAAAGAAAACAACTATATCCTTAGTTTTTTCCCTGACGGCAAAAGAAACGGCATCGCAGCAGCCGATGTATCAACAGGAGAGTTCATTATTTATGAAACGGTCGAGCCTATTGAGGATGAATTCAGCAGGTTTGAACCTAAGGAGATTCTATATCCTGAGACCCTGAGACAAAATATCCATTACTCGGAATCTCTCAAAGACTTTTACAGCACAGCTTATGAAGACTGGGCCTTTGACTATGCAGAAGCGTATAAAATTCTCTTAATGCATTTCAAAGTCTCGTCTTTGGACGGTTACGGATGCGAGGGCATGTCCGCTGCAATATCCGCTGCAGGCGCGCTTATAAACTATCTCGCTAAAACGCAGAAAGAGAATCTGAATTTCAGAAGAATCTCAACAATAAATCAGACATCTTTTATGGTCCTTGATTCTGCAACGCAGAGAAACCTTGAATTAATCCGCAACCTCAAAATCAGGACAGAGGAGAACACTCTCCTGTGGGCCATTGACGAGACACTGACGCCTATGGGTGGAAGATACCTCAGAGGATTAATCCTCAGGCCCTTCATAGACATAAGCGAGATACGAAAAAGACAGAATGCAGTAGAATGCCTCGTTGAGGATTACGAACTAATTGAGACACTGCGCAACAATCTCAGGAAGCTGCAGGACATTGAAAGGCTGTCAAACAGAATTGGGGCAAAGAGCGCAAACCCAAGAGACCTGACAGCAGTAAAGAATTCCCTAACGTATCTGCCTTCCATAAAGAAATCGCTTCTTTCTTCAAAAAACGCATACCTCAAGTCAATAGCAGAAGAAATATCCGAATTCTCTTCACTGAAGTCGTTGATAGAGTCGTCCATCATGGATACGCCTCCACTGAGCCTCAGAGAGGGAGGGATTATCAAAAATGGCTATAACAAAGAGATTGACGAACTGAGGAAAATAGCAACAAGCGGAAAAGACTTCATTGCAGAGCTTGAGATGAGCGAAAAAAAGAAGACAGGGATTTCGTCCCTCAAGGTTGGGTATAACAAGATATTCGGATATTACATTGAGATTACAAATACAAATCTCGACCAGGTTCCTGAGCATTATATAAGGAAACAAACCCTTGTTGGCGGAGAAAGATTTATAACGCCTGAGCTTAAAGAATATGAGTCAAAGGTCATAGGCGCCGAGGAAAGGCTGAAGAACCTTGAGTATCAGGCCTTCAATGAGATACTGAATGAGGCGCAGAAAGAGTCTCCGAACCTTTCAAAAACAGCATATGCCATTGCAGCCGCAGATTTTTTGACATCACTGGCAGTTGTGGCAAAAAGGCATAATTACATAAAGCCACGAATAGACGAGAGCGGGATAATTGAGATAACAGACGGAAGGCATCCTGTGCTTGAAAGGATTCCCGGAGAGGAACGATTTATTCCCAACAGCATTTATCTTGACAATGAAAAACAAAGGCTTATGATAATCACAGGGCCAAATATGGCTGGAAAATCTACATACATGAGGCAGATAGCCCTCACAGTCCTTATGGCACAGATTGGAGGTTTTGTCCCTGCTTCAGAGGCAAGGATAGGGATAGTTGACAGAATATTCACAAGAATCGGGGCATCTGATTTCATAACAAAAGGGCAGAGCACATTCATGGTTGAGATGATAGAGACGGCGAACATACTCAACAATGCCACATCAAAAAGCCTCATAATCATAGACGAAGTCGGAAGGGGCACAAGCACATTTGACGGAATAAGCATTGCATGGGCTGTCGCAGAATATATAGCCAGGATAATAGAGGCAAGAACTCTCTTTGCCACTCATTATAACGAACTTACCGAGCTTGCAATCACACTTGAAGGCGTAAAAAACTACAACGTGTCTGTTAAGGAATGGGGAGATCAGATAATATTTCTCAGAAAGGTTGAAGAAGGCCCTGCCGACAAGAGCTATGGGATTCAGGTCGCCCGTCTTGCCGGTCTTCCGCTTGAAGTAATAGGGAGGGCGAAAGAGGTTCTTACAAACCTTGAAAAAGAAGAATTAAATGAGGCAGGCGAACCGAAATTTGCATCCCACAAACCGAAAAAGGGCACTGTTCAGCTTGACCTCTTT
>JAPLLK010000029.1 GCA_026387575.1 Nitrospirota bacterium
TCAACAAGTCCGTATTCTTTTGCCTCGGCTCCTGACATGAAGAAATCCCTGTCTGTGTCAGTCTGTATTTTTTCCAGAGGCTGTCCTGTATGAGTGGTTAGTATCCTGTTAAGGGTGTCTTTCATCTTTAAGATTTCCCTTGCATGTATTTCCACGTCTGTTGCCTGTCCGTGAAATCCTCCCATGGGCTGATGAAGCATGATCCTTGAATGAGGAAGCGCAAACCTCTTGCCTTTGGCGCCTGCTGTAAGCAGAAGCGCACCCATGCTTGCTGCCTGCCCTATGCAGTAAGTTGCAATATCAGGTTTCACATACTGCATTGTATCGTAGATTGCAAGGCCTGAGGATACAATGCCGCCTGGAGAATTAACATAGATATGAATATCTTTATCCGGGTCATCAGACTGAAGAAAGAGAAGCTGCGCTATCACTGCATTTGCAACACTGTCATCAATTGCCGTTCCAAGGAAAATTATCCTGTCCTTAAGAAGCCTTGAGTAGATATCGTAGGCCCGCTCTGTTCTTCCTGTTTGCTCAATTACAAATGGGATTATGCTCACATTATTCTCCTTTCTCTATAACTGCCCTTGAAAGCAGGAGGTCTAAGACTTTTTGTTCATGTATGTTATTTCTGAGTCCTTCCAGCGAACCGTCTCTCTGAGCGTATATCTTTATAAGGGATTCGGGCGTCATGGCAAGCTGCTGTGAAAGTTCAAGGATCTTTTCTTTAAGTTCCTCGTCTGTTACGTTTACTCCTTCCTTTTCTCCAATAATAGAGAGAAGAAGCATTGCCCTTACATTTTTTATTGCATCGGGCTTTAATTCGTCACGGAGGGCAGCCTCATCCTTGTCGGATTTCTTTAATGTCTTTACCTCGTGAACCATTGCTGTTAGCTCCCTTTCAAGCATTGATTCAGGTATATCAAAATTATGCGAACCCGTTAGAGATTCAAGTATCGCATCTTTTTGTATTTTTTGTGTCTGTTCTTTTTTTGCCTTTTCAATCTCTTCCCTCGCTCCTGCCTTCAGCGCATCGAGGTTTTCAAACCCGAGGTCTTTTGCGAGCTCGGCATCTATTGCAGGAAGGATTTTTTTCTTTACGGCCTTAACTGTATTTTTTATCAGGACTTTTTTCCCTGCAATGGCCTTTGCGTGGAAATCCTGAGGGAATTGCGCCTCAACCTCAACGATATCGCCTGCCTTTTTGCCTATGAGACTCTCTGAGATTTCCTTTGGCAGGCCTGTGAAGCCTACCATGAAAACCTGGTCTTTTGCAGTGGTTGTCTGGTCGTCGTATTTCATTTCATAGTCGATGGTTAATAAATCGCCACTCTCTATCTCTTTGTCGGCAATCTCATAGATGGCCTTCCCTTCCTGGAGCCTTTTTAATGCGTTCTCAATCTCTTCGTCAGAGACAATCACAGGTATATCTTTTGTTTTAATGCCTTCGTATTTCAGGTTTTCGATATTCGGCCGTATCTCAATGGTGAAAGACACTGAAAGCGGATTGTTGCGCTCGAAGTTTACCCCTCCCTCAATCTCAGGCCTTGTAACAGGCACGATAGCCGCTTCTTTTAATGCCCTGTCATAAAACTCCGGGATTACTTCTTCCAAAGCCTCTGCCTCAGCGCTCTTTCCAAAGTGTTTTTCAATAATGTTCATAGGTGTTTTTCCGGGCCGGAACCCAGGCATCTTTGCTTCCCTGCGGGCTTTTTCAAGGGAGTTTTTAATCTTTTTTTCAATAGCCTCAGACGGTATTTCTATCTTCAGGCGTTTCTTCGTTGTACTGAGATCTTCTACTGCTTTGAGCAAATAAGCCTCCTTTGACAAATTATGTAATCTATTTAATATAAAATAATATGGAAACTTAGTCAATTTTGCGGGCGGGTTTAAGAGCTAAATCCTGCCATGAAATAGGACTGCCTGCTTACAGCAGACGACGTAACATAGCGTATTTTAGCCATAAGGACAAGTGTTATTGCACAAAA
The DNA here is from genome assembly GCA_026387575.1 of Nitrospirota bacterium. Taxonomy (GTDB): domain Bacteria; phylum Nitrospirota; class Thermodesulfovibrionia; order Thermodesulfovibrionales; family UBA1546; genus UBA1546. The sequence goes on from JAPLLK010000029.1 coordinate 1,989, forward strand.
AGCCATTATTGAGCAATAAGAGCAGTGTTATGTAAAATGGTACTGCTTGCTGTTATTGTAAGACTAAGGACAAATCTTACAGGCGGCAATGGCACGGCGAAATCGCTGTCGGTAGCGCGCCCTGTTAGCCGTTGTTTGCTTCTATTAGAGTAGATCAGATACAGCAAGCCATTGAACTTCATAGCTACCGCTTAACTGGATTTTCTCATCTCTTGCACCGGTAGGTTTTTGAATGGAACCTGAAAGCTGCTTCTTTTGTCTAAAGTAACCGTATATGCCGTCACCATTGCCTGAATAGAAAAGGGGGTCATCTGCAAAAATAACGAGAAATGCTTGTTTGAATCCTGATGTTTTCAACTGCTCGGCGAGGCGATAAGATTGAGATATTCAATCAAGAACTATTTGACAGTCTCATGTCAACAGAGTATAATGAAGTCAAAGGAGGCCGATATGAAAGAACGCAAAAAGCTGACACCAGAACAATTGAAGCGACAAGAAGAGCGACACAAGAGCGTGCACGAAGCATTGCGGAAAGCCAGCTTAATGGACGACGCAACGCTGAAGAGATACGGGCTACCGAAGGTGAAAAGTCCAAAAATCAATTTCTAAAGTCTGACGAATTACCAAAGCCAGAAAAACCCCCAAAATCCACATCTATTGCGTTACAAACAGAAACTACCACAAGACAAACCTTCCGAATAACAGAAGAAACTAAAGTAACCAACACACAAGGCAAGGAAGTAACACTGCCAAAGAAAGGATGTCTTTGCAAAAGCTGAACATCTGCTCAGGATACTGCCCGTGCCAAAAAAGAATGATACATTTCGTTCAAATTGGACTTTCTGATTTGGAAGTTGTGAACGAAGTAAGATGCCCATTTCATGCTGGACGCTGAACTCGTTATAAATTTCGGCCTGTCCATGCTTGACAGATTCAACAAACTTTTCAAATATCTCGACCATTACCCATCTCTTTTACGGCTAATATTATCTTTTATCCTGCTGCGGCATTTGTTGTGATTATAGAAAGGAAATAAGGCACTGTCAAGCGCATTTTTATAAGACGCGTGATTTACATGCTTCTAACCATACATGTATAATTCCTGCATGAATCTTTATCTCATTGACGGAAATTCTTACGTATACCGCGCATTTTATGCGATTAAAGGGCTGACGAATTCCAAGGGCTTTCCTACAAACGCAATTTACGGGTTCACCACCACTCTGCTTAAAATCGTAAGAGAGAAAAAGCCTGAAGGTGTTGCTGTTTTTTTTGACACGCCTGAGCTGACTGAACGGCACAGGATTTTTAAGGAATATAAGGCACATCGGCCGGAAACGCCCAATGAACTTATTCAGCAGCTGCCACACATAAGGGAAATGATAGCTGCTTTTAATATCAGTATTTTTGAGCTGCCGGGATATGAGGCAGACGACCTAATCGGCACAATTGCAAAAGAAGCAGCTAAAAAGAGGTCAACTGTTTTTATAGTTACTGCTGATAAAGACATGCTCCAGCTTGTTGATGAGAATATAAAGATATACGACCCTGTGAAAGACCGCATACTTGATGATAAATATGTAAAAGAAAAATTCGGGGTTGCCCCTGAGAGAGTCCCTGAATTTATGGCATTAACAGGAGACGCTGCTGACAACATTCCCGGCATTAAAGGTATTGGAGAAAAGACGGCAAAAGAACTGCTGACAGCATTTAAAGGGCTTGATGAGCTGCTTTCTCACCCTGAGATGATAAAAAGAGAAAGGTTGAGGAGCCTTGTGTCCGAAAATGCTGCTATTGCAAGGCTGAGCAAAAGACTTGCGACAATAGACACATCCGTCCCTATTGATTTTGACCTGAAGGAATTCAGGCTGAAAGAACCTGATTGGCATAAGCTTTTGTCTTTGTTCAGTGAATTTGAATTTGCCAGCCTGAAGAAACTGGTGCCTTCGGTAGCTGCAGCCGAGAAGAATTATGAGACCGTGCTTTCTATTGATAAACTTAAAGAGATAGTATCAGCTATTAAAGATGGATTTGCATTTGATATTGAGGCAACAGGCAAAAATCCGATGACTGACAGCATCGTAGGATTCTCTGTCAGCGCTGAAAAGGAAACAGGATGCTATATCCCTCTCAGGCATTCCTATCTGGGAGCGCCCGAACAGGTCGGTATGAGAGAGGCGATGGCTATAGTTGTGCCGGTTTTTGCAAATCCTGGTATAGCAAAGATAGGGCACAACCTTAAATATGACATCATGATGCTAAAGCAGGAAGGGATTGCTGTGAATGGCAGGCTTTACGACACAATGCTTGCGTCATATCTTATAAATCCCAATAAACCCAACCACAGCCTTGAAGATGTCGGCTTTGAATATCTCTCCCGCAGGAAAAAGACATTTGCAGAGGTTCTGAATAAAAAGAACTCCTTTGCCGATGTCTTTGTTGAAGAAGCAACAAGGTATTCGGCAGAAGACGCCCTGCTTGCCTTTGAGCTTAAGGATATTCTGTTTGAAAAAATAAAAGAGGCTGGTCTTGAAGGCGTATATTTTGATATAGAGGCTCCCCTGATACCTGTGCTTTCTGAAATGGAAGAAGCAGGGGTTAAAATAGATGTGGATAAACTGAATGACCTATCAAAAGAACTTGCAAGGGAACTGGACTCTACACAAAGAAGGATTTTTTTCCTTTCAGGCGAGGAATTCAATATAAACTCTCCAAAACAGCTTGCAAAAGTTCTGTTCCACAGCCTCGGACTTAAGCCGGGCAAAAAAACAAAGACCGGCTTTTCAACGGATGTCAGCGTGCTTGAAGAACTTGCAATGTCTCATGAACTTCCGAGCGAGATCCTGAACTGGAGAAGCCTTAGCAAACTCAAAGCAACTTATGTGGATGCATTGCCAGTGCTTATAAATCCTAAAACAGGCCGCGTGCATACCTCATTCAATCAAACCGCCACAGCAACAGGCAGGCTGAGCAGCAGCGACCCGAATATGCAGAATATACCCATCAAAGGAGACTGGGGCAGGAGAATAAGGGAAGCCTTTATAGCAGATAAAGGCAATATTCTTCTGTCTGCTGATTATTCGCAGGTAGAGCTCAGGATACTCGCCCATCTAAGTAAAGATGATGTCTTAATTGAGGCATTCAGCAAGGGGATTGATGTTCATGCAAAAACAGCATCAGAGATATTCGGGGTAACGGTTGATAAAGTTACTACAGAAATGAGGCGGACAGCAAAGACAGTGAGCTTTGGCGTTATCTACGGGATGTCGCCGTTCGGTCTTTCAGCGGCGCTATCTATACCGCGGGAAGAAGCTAAAAGGTATATAGAAAGATATTTTGAGAGGCATCCGGGAGTGAAGCAATACATAGAGGCGGCGATGGCTGAGGCAAGACAGAAAGGATACACAGTGACATTGGCAGGCAGACGCAGAAAGATACCTGAGATGCTGAGCCAGAATTCAAATATCAGGGCACAAGGGGAAAGGCTGGCTGTAAATTCTCCGATACAGGGCAGCGCAGCAGACATAATAAAAATAGCGATGATAAATATCAGGGAAAAGCTGAAGGAAGAAAATCTTAGAGCAAGGATGATTTTGCAGGTGCATGACGAGCTTTTATTTGAAGCCCCCGAATCCGAACTTAGCAGTATAAGGGAGATGGTTAAAAGAGAGATGGAAGGCGCTGTAAAACTGCTGGTTCCTTTGAAGGTTGATATCGGCGCTGGAAGAAATTGGGCAGAAGCACATTGAGTTTTTTGACAAACCTGCTACAATGTATTCTATGAGAGGAGGTGGGTATGAAAGTAAGGGTTAAGAGCAAGAGCAAAAAGACTCTAAAACCGTCAAAAAAAACGGAAAAAATCAAAGATAAAAAACCTGCAAAAAAAGTAGCGAAGAAATCTGTTGCAAAAGGGAAGACCAAGGCAAAAAAGCCAATAAAATCAAAGAAAGAGATTGAAGAACAGAAAAAAACAGCCTCAAAAAAACCAGCAGCCAGAAAAGCAGAGAAAGAGAAAAAAACGGCTGTCAGGAAGAAAGCAACAGAAAAGGCAATAGAAAAAGAGCCTAAGAAAATCGCCCTGCCGGCGAAAAAGATACCTCGAATCCCGCAACGAACCCTTCAAAAGATAGAAAAAAGTCCTACATCACTTGCAATTATTACCGCAAAAAAAGGACTGCCTGCCGAATATGGCGAGGACAGGATTACGTTAATGACAGTTGATCCGTGGAAACTTTTTGCTTACTGGGACGTAAGGGAAGATACACTGTCAAAGATTAAGGGAACGCTTGTTTTAAGAGTCTACGATGTTACAGGAATCTATTTTGACGGCAAAAATGCCAATCTGGTTTTTGACATCCCTGTTTTCGGAAGAATAGGAGACAACTATATAGGCGTGGGGCCTGACAAGGCATTTATCGTTGACATAGGAGCTGTTTCAAAGGGAGGAGATTTTGTAATGATAGCAAGGTCAAATCAGGCAGCAACGCCAGCGTTAAAGGTTGCCAAAGAAGAAGGCGCTCTGCCGCAGGAGATATACGAGGTCGGCCCTGTAACAGGTTATTTTTAAAGTAAAATCTGCTGATAGGCATGATTGTTTTTCGCTATCGCTAAATAGCCTTGTTGCAATCAATTGTTCCACGTGGAACAATCCAGCCGCAAATTCATCTTTAGGGAGTTTCCCCCTTTTCCAAAGTGGGGATAAGATAAAAGGATATGCTTTAGCTAATTCTTCCCTTTGCGCTTGCAGCGTACCGGACATACAGTCAATAACGCAGCTACAGCTAAATTTTTTATGGTTGGTTTCGCATATATGGTTAACATCGTAATCGGCCACCTGATTTTTCTGGTTCGGCTGGTTTGTTTTGTTCTGCTTGTTTTTGTTGCAAGTCCTGAAGTTCTTTCCCGATATCTTCATCCCATTTATTCAGCCCCAATTTAATGAAATTCAGAAGATTTTGATAATCATCATGCCCAATAACTTGTCTTGACCAAGTGGATGCTCTGTAAAGGCTGGAATATCTGTTAAAGATTTCAAAGCATCCGTCAAGAAGCGCCTCAAGTTCCTCAGAGCTTACTGCGTTATTAGTAAGTATGTCGTTATTGCCAAGCGATACTTTTGCTCCTTTGTGAGCGACAATATTATTACGCCAAACCATAAGCTTCTTGACGATGGGGTTCTGCTTGCTTGCAAAGCAAATGTCTTTCTCGAGTTGAGCTTTGTCTGGTATACGGTCTACTTCAGATAGAGAGTCGACGAACGCATTATCCTTTAATCTCTCCTTGAAGTGATTTTTTTCAAAGAAGTGCATATTGGCTTTGATTGTCTCTAACAGGTTGAAGAGGTTAAGACTTTTCGATTCTTGATCAAAGATACGGCAAATTCTAAGAGTACGAGCATCATTAAGAGCAGTAAATGTAAAGCTCCAAAAAGTATTTGATTGGGCAAATTCTCGTGAATGGCCCGTTCTTGAATCTAATAGGTCTTTGTGTAATTGATGATAAATATTTGCATTCACGATCTCCAACGCTAATGCATCGAGGAGTTTGTTTAGTTCATCAGCGGTTTTGATTCTTATCTTCATAAACACAATGCCCAAAATTACCGACAGACGGGGCTATTTCTTGCCGATTCAGTGTATCGATTCGCTTATCATAGCTTTATTATTTTAATATTATTGGCATTGCAATGATTAATTATATTGCCCTCTACTTGCCTTAATGTATCTGTCTGAACATGAGTGCCAAATGTGATTTCACTAATATAACCATCGAGTATGAGATTTACTTCCTGACGATTTGCAATAAATCTTATTTCTTCTTCTTGCTCCCACCTCTTTGTCTTAGTCAACAAAATATTTCTGTAAGTATTGTAAGCTCTGTCCTTAAATATAGAGGATTCAAGAAAAGAATCTATATGAAATATCTTTTCCGGCACGTAATGAACCGGCCAATATGATTTGTTAATAAGCGAGTCTGGGATATTAATTTCAATACAGACACCATTACCTTTGCCACCGTACTCATTCCATAAGTTATTATCTGTCTTTGTAATTGAAAAGCTGACAATCCCTATAGTATTCCTACAGTTGTTAATAACATCATCAATGATTGGTATTGTAATCTCTTCTAACTTATTATGCTCTAAGACAAAAGAAGCAGATAAAAGCAGCGGCAAATAATTTGTGGTTCTATATTTCATGATTACTTGCGTTAAAAGGGCAGATGTGAATGAAGATGGTTTATAGTCTAACTTGAATTTAAATTCATCGTCATCATTCAAAGAATCTGGTTTAGCACACCAAATAGTGTTCTTCAAAACCATTTGATAAAAATGAGAGTGCTTTCCTTCGTCACTCAAGTCCTTGAACTTATAAATTTTCATTATTATGTTTGGCTAACAGATGAAATCAACGAGAGGCAGGAGACGTATCCCGCCGATTTGGTGAATTAATTCATTGTCTGTATCATCTTTTCTCATTAAGATTTTTAATTTCAACTACTCTCTGATCTTCTGTGGTTAATATAACTTGAATTCTCTTGCCAGTATTTGAGCCTAAGTATTCTTTTGCAGCCGCTACCATAATTGGGAATATAAAACGCAAATCTCCTGATGAGCCAGTACTTGTCACGGTTGTTTTCCAAAGTTGATTCATTCTCTGGGATTTTTTAAACTCATCATGGTCAATGGCATCAAGTTCTAAGAATCGGAAATAAGTTATGTATGAGCCAGTAGCAGGGATATAACCTGTAATACCATATGTCGGATTATAAGTTGTGGTACCGCTATAAGTACCAATATTCCCGAATGTATTAATGTTCCCAAAAGTAGTTGACGAGGAGACACCTGTTTGACCCCACATAGGTAGCGCATAGCTATATGTATGTTCCTGAGGATTACCTATTCCATAAACTAAGAAAATAGCTATATTAGCATCTTCAGCTTTGTTTGCTTTGATAAATCCTCTTGATATAAGAGCGTTGTCAATATACTTCGTAAATTCAATAAATTGTAAGTCAGTATTTTTCACATCTTTCATGGCTGGAATTAAAATATATTTTTTCTTTAAATCAGCGTCGGGAGAACTGATTGAATCAATATCCACATAAAATTTTGGTGTAGTTGCACACCCAGATAATGATAGGAGCAAGAAACAAAATAGTGCCATTCCTCTAAGTGTTTGTATGGTTTTATTGTCCATGAGTTATTCCCTCCTTATTATCATTGGGCAGATAACATATAACTTCTGGACCTTTGCCTTTTCCAATAATTTAGAACAATATAGCACAAAATTTAGGCATTAAGAAAGGTAAAAAAACAATAAAATCAGCACAGCAGATTTGAGGCATTTTGCAGTTCCGAAATTCCCCCTTTAATCTTAATTGTTTCACGTGGAACAATTTATACCGGTGGCCCGAAACGGCTCTTTACGCAGCAGGGAGCAGAGCTCGTCGCCGGGCATGTCCGGCATATCAAGGTCAATTATGATTAAATCTGCCCTTACATCCCTGTGCATAGAGAGAATTTCCTGAGAGGAGGATGCGGTAAGTAGTTGGAGGTTAGCTCTGCTTAAGATATTTTCCCCTGACACAAACTGTTTTAGAAAGTCAGAGATAAGTATTTTTTCAACTATCCCTCCTTGTTGCAATCAGACACAGGGGATAAAGCTGTTGCCATTATAATACAAAGGATGCTTCACGCAGGGAAGGGGTTTTGACAAAAGGAGCGGAATTCATTTACAATTGTAATTGAGAATCAGTCTCAACATAAAAAAGAAAGATGAGGGATTATGCGCGCGGGCAATAAGATTGTTCTTGTAGGAAACCCGAATGTCGGCAAGAGCGTGATATTCGGGCTCCTGACAAATAAATATGTGACTGTATCAAATTATCCGGGCACAACAGTGGAGGTTTCCTACGGAGACATGGCAATTGACAATAAAAGCTATCTTGTTGTTGATACTCCTGGGGTAAACAGCCTTGTTCCGATGAGCGAGGATGAAAAAGTTACACGGGATATTTTTTTACAGGAGGAGTTTTTAGCTGTAGTGCAGGTTGCCGACACAAAGAATTTAAAACGGTCTCTGCTCATAACCCTGCAGATAGCGGAGATGGAGCTGCCAGCAATTCTCGTCCTTAATATGGAGGATGAGGCAAGGGACAGGGGGATAGTCGTAGATATTAATCACCTTAAAACGCTGATAGGATCTGAGGTAATAAGCGCGATAGCGCCGCAGAGAAAAGGCATAAAGGAGATTAAATCCGCTATACCTCACGCCGTAAAACCTCGCACTAAGGTCAGATACGAAGGTTTAATAGAAGAATATATTGAAAAGATATCGTCACTGCTGCCTCATATCAGCATCTCAAAACGGGCGTTATCCATAATGATACTTGCAGGCGATGAAAGCCTTAAAAAATGGCTGATTGTCAATCTTAAAGCAGAAGCTATAAAAGAAATAGAAGCCCTTAGAGATGAATGCCAGTTAAAGGCAAAAGAGCCTTTGAGTCTTTTGATAAACAAGCAGCGCCTTGATGTGGCAGGGGAGATAGCGGACAAAGTCCTCAAGAAAATCCCGGCAGAAGGCGGAAAGCTGCTATCTTTCATCGGCAGAATAAGTATGCATCCCTTATGGGGTATCCCTCTTTTGCTGATTGTGCTTTACGGACTATACCAGTTTGTAGGTGTTTTGGGCGCAGGGACTCTTGTTGATTTTTTTGAAAAGACAATATTCGGCAAATACCTTAACCCTATGGCGATAAAGGTTGTCCAGACAATACTGCCGGAGGGACTTATTCAGGAATTGCTTGTAGGAGAATATGGACTGATTACCGTTGCCCTTACCTATGCCATAGCCATAATCCTGCCTATTACGGCGACTTTTTTTATTGCCTTTGCAATCCTGGAAGACAGCGGGTATCTGCCGAGGCTTGCAATAATGAGCAACAGGGCATTCAATCTGATGGGACTTAACGGCAAGGCTGTGCTGCCGATGGTTTTGGGGCTTGGTTGCGGTACGATGGCAGTTATGACATCAAGGATACTCGAGACAAAAAAAGAGCGGCTGATAATAACATTTCTCCTTGCGCTTGCTGTGCCCTGCTCTGCACAGCTTGGGGTGATACTTGGAATGCTCGGAGCTTTATCTTTTAAGGCAACACTTGTCTGGTCCGGGACTGTTTTATTGACCCTTCTTTTTTCAGGGTACCTTGCATCAAAGGTTATAAAAGGAGAAAAGACAGAGTTCTTTCTTGAAATACCTCCGATAAGAAGGCCTAATATTACAAATATTCTTGTAAAGACAGCGGGTAGAATTGAATGGTACTTAAAAGAAGCGGTTCCGCTCTTTATACTCGGGACGTTAATACTTTTTGTTCTGCACAAGCTTAATCTTCTGCATGTACTTGAGACAATAGCTTCTCCTGTAGTTGTAAATCTTTTGGGACTTCCTGAAAAGACAACAGAATCTTTTATCCTTGGTTTTCTGAGAAGGGATTATGGCGCTGCAGGTCTGTTTGCAATGGCGGAAAAGGGAATGCTGACGCCTGTTCAGTCTGTTGTAAGCCTTGTTACCATCACTCTCTTTATCCCGTGCCTTGCTAATTTCTTTATGATTGTTAAGGAACGCGGAATGAGGACTGCGCTCGGGATTGTTGCGGTTGTCTTCCCATTTGCATTCTTTGGCGGAGGCTTGCTCAACTGGATATTAAAGGTATTTAATGTAACGTTCTAAGCAATGAAACAGATGGAAGATAAGATTTTCAGAGAATTTCTTGAGAAAAAAGGGTGTAAATTTACAAAAGAGCGTGCAGCTATCCTAAGAGAGGTATTTTCCAATCACGGCCATTTTGCTCCGGAAGCCCTTTTCTTTAAAATTAGAGACAAGGGGATGAAGGCATCAAGGGCTTCCATTTACAGAACGCTTCAGCTTCTTCTTGAATGCGGGCTTGTAGAGCAGGTTGAAAGGGTAGACAAACACGCACATTATGAACACACCTTCGGGCATGGGCATCACGACCACCTTATATGCCTGAGATGCGGGAAGGTAATACAGTTTTTTTCAGAGAAGCTTGAAAAGCTGCAGGAGCAGCTCTGCAAAAAAGAGAATTTCAGATGCGTAAGCCATACCCTTGAGATGAGGGGGTATTGTGAGAAGTGCGCCTCTAAGGAAATAAAATAAAAAAGCCCCGATATCATCGGGGCTTTTCTTTAATCTGGCAGCGACCTACTTTCCCATGACCTCTCGGTTAAAGTATCATCGGCCCTGGAGGACTTAACTTCCGTGTTCGAGATGGGAACGGGTGTGGCCCCTCCGGTAACGCTACCAGAAAGTTTATTTCTGAGAAGCGGTAATACTTTAACACTTAAAAATAAAAAAAATCAAGTGGAGGTGAACGGGATCGAACCGATGACCTCCTGGTTGCAAACCAGGCGCTCTCCCAGCTGAGCTACACCCCCTATGGTGGGCCTAGGTGGAATCGAACCATCGACCTCGCGCTTATCAGGCGCGCGCTCTAACCATCTGAGCTATAGGCCCAAACAAAACCACCTTATCGGCCACAAATAATTTTAAAAGAGCAAAACCAGAGTGATTAAAATAACCTAAATTGTCCGTTACTGTCAAGTTTGCCAGTTATGATAATATTGATGTTTTTTGCCGCAACGGGGTAAACTTAATCTCTATGAAAAAGAAACTGCATTACATTATAGAGGGAGCAGTTAAACAATTTGGCATTCCCATTCCGGAGATAGTTATAGAATTACCAAAGGAAGACTCATTCGGCGACCTTGCGACCCCTGCTGCAATGTCTTTGGCGAGAATTCTTAAAAAACCGCCGAGGAAAATAGCAGAAGATATTGTAAGGGCCATCGCTGAAAAAGATGTTTTTGAAAAAATAGAGATTGCAGGTCCGGGGTTCATCAATTTTACCTTCTCAAAGCTGTATATTTATTCAGAGTTAAGAGTCCTGATAAAGGACCGCTCCGAATTTTTGAGGGCTGATATTGGGAAAGGTAAGAGGATCCAGATTGAATTCGTCAGTGCAAACCCCACAGGCCCTCTGCACCTCGGGCACGGCAGGGGTGCGGCTGTTGGCGCTGCATTGTCTAACCTGCTGAGCGCTGCAGGTTATAAAGTGGAAAAGGAATTCTATGTAAATGATGCGGGAAGACAGGTGAAACTGCTCGGGCTTTCAGTATTTGCACGATATAACCAACTGCTTGGCATAGATTATCCTTCTCCTGACGACGGCTATAAGGGTTTTTACATTGAAGACATTGCAAACAGAGTAATAAGGGATTACGGCAATAAATATGCAGAGGCATCCATTAAAGAGGCGGGAGAATTTTTTACGGATTTTTCTTACAGGCTGATGCTCAAGGGCATAAAGCAGGACTTAAAGGAATTCGGCATTACTTTTGACACATGGCAGAGCGAGCGAGAGCTTTATGAAAGAGGAGAGGTAGAGCATTCTATAAATGACCTGAAAGAGCGTGATTATATCTATGAAGAAGACGGTGCAGTGTGGTTCAGGTCAACCGCATTCGGAGATGACAAGGACAGGGTTGTGATTAAAAAAGACGGAGAGTATACTTATTTTGCGCCTGACATTGCATACCACAGGAATAAGGCAGAGAAGGAATTTGATGAGCTTATAGACATATGGGGCGCTGACCATCACGGATACATTCCAAGGATACAGGCTGTGATTCAGGCGCTCGGTTATCCAAAAGAAAGTCTGAGAATACTCCTCGTCCAGATGGTGTCGCTGCTTAGAGGCGGCAGGCCTGTTCAGATGTCAAAGAGAGCAGGAGAGTTTGTGACCCTGAAAGAAGTAATTGACGAGGTTGGCGCAGATACTACAAGGTTCATATTCCTCACGCGGCGCCCTGACAGCCACCTTGAATTTGACCTTGAGGTTGCAAAAGCACAGTCAGCGGAAAATCCTGTTTTTTATGTGCAGTATGCAAATGCGCGCATAAACAGCATATTCTCTCATGCAAAGGAGCAGGGGATAAATATTGAAAAATCTGAAGATGCAGATTTCGGTCTTTTATCTCTTCCTGAGGAGACAAGGATAATAAAGAAACTGCTTGCATATCAGATGGCATTTGAAGGGGCTGTCATTGCACATGAGCCTCACAGGATAACCTTTTATCTTCAGGAGCTTGCAGGGATGTTTCACCCTTATTATCACAGGCATAAGGTGGTAACAGACGATGCCAATCTGACCAAGTCAAGGCTTGCTTTATGCGAGGCAGTAAGGATTGTTTTAAAAGACGGGTTTGAGATTTTGGGGCTTAACGCGCCTGAAAGGATGTAAAAGACCCTTCACGAGGCTGTGCCTGTCTTTCGGCAATCTTAAACTACCTTTGCAAAAGTGCAGGTGTTAGTGCTATATAGCAGCCTCTTACAAGTTTTAATGCGGGGCTATCCGCTCCACTTCGTGGAGACTTCAGCCCCTATTCTGACAGACCCGTGCATCTTGCCTTAATCCAGCCACTGCCTCCTTACACATGCCTGCCATAAAAATAATTAAACCGCATCTTCCATGTTAAAATATCAGGATGTCAGGCAGAGAGCTTATAATTGAGGGGGCGCGGCAGAACAACCTCAAGAATATTACGCTCCACCTTCCGCATGACAAGGTCATCGCAGTAACCGGAGTTTCCGGCTCAGGCAAGTCATCTCTTGCGTTTGACACAATCTTCGCAGAAGGGCAGTGGAGATTCATAGAATCTCTTTCAACTTATGCGCGGCTTTTCCTTGAAAAACTCGACAGGCCTGATGTTGATGCAATCCACAATATACGGCCCGCCATAGCCCTTGAGCAGAAAAATCCCGTAAAAGGCTCGCGCTCAACAGTAGGAACGCTCACGGAAATCTATGACCTTCTGAGGCTTCTTTATTCAAAAATCTCAACTCCGTTTTGCCCTCAGTGCGGAAAAGAGATACGGAAATGGGATGCCTCGCAGGTGGTCAAAGAATTGACTGCAAGATACACAGACAGCAAGGCAATAATCATCTTCAATTCTTCTGAATCACTGGAAACCCTCAAGCAAAGGGGTTTTCACAGGGCCTGGATTGAGAATGAAATTGTTGATTTATCAGACATAAACTCTAAACTTTTAACTTCTAAGTCTCAACTTATACCAATCGTCCTTGACAGGCTTGTGATAAAAGACGAGCCACGGCTTTCGGATTCCGTAGAGATGGCATGGAAAGAGGGAAATGGAAGCATGAAAGTTATCCTCATTGATACAGTTCACAGTTCACAGTTCACAGTTCACAGTTTTTCTTCTGAGAATGTATGCGATGAGTGCAATATATCTCTTCCTGAGCCTTCGCCGCTGCTTTTCTCCTTTAATCATCCTATTGGAGCGTGTCCTGAATGCAAAGGGTTCGGGAATATTCTTGTTTACGATGAAGAACTTATAATCCCGGATAAATATATTTCCCTTTCAGAGGGCGCCATAGGTATATGGGAAAGGTCAGGATATAAATGGTGGAAAAAGCAGATGATTGCAGGTGCTAAAAAAGCTGGCATTGATATAAAGAGACCTTTTAATGAACTTTCAAAGGAAGAAAAAGGGAAGCTTTTTAAAGGCACAACGGATTTTTACGGCATAAATGATTTTTTTGAGGAGCTTGAGGCAAAAAGGTATAAACTGCATGTGAGGGTATTTTTGAGCAGGCACAGGAAGGCTGCTGTCTGCCATGCCTGCAAGGGCAAACGGCTGAAAAAGGAATCGCTTGCATATAAGATTTCCGGCCTTGATATTGCCGAGGTATGCGAACTCAATGTATCAGGGCTTATAAAGTTTTTTGCGGATGCTGACATATCACTATTTCAAAGAGACCTTGCGAAAGAACTCCTCAGGCAGATAAGCCTTAAGCTTCAATTTCTCAGCAGAGTCGGCCTTGATTATCTAAGTCTCAGCAGGCAGGGCAAAACGCTTTCAGGAGGAGAATATCAGCGGGTAAATCTTTCAACCCAGCTCAGTTCACTGCTGACAGGAACACTTTATGTGCTTGATGAACCTACAGTCGGGCTTCATCCTAGGGACACAGAAAGGATTGCAAAGATAATGTCAGAACTTTCAGGACTTGGGAATACGATAATCGTTGTTGAACATGACAGGGACATTATTAAATCCGCTGACTGGGTGGTGGAACTTGGTCCCGGAGGCGGGCTTAACGGGGGAGATGTTGTATTTTCAGGAACCATGGAAAAGTTTTTAAAGACCGATACATCAACTGCAAAATATGTAAGAGGCGAAGAGGCAGAGATATGGGGATTAGCTAACAAAAGAAGAATTTCACCTAAAAATTATTTAGCGCTGACCGGCGCTGCCGGCAATAATCTGAAGTCTGTTGACCTTAGAATCCCCACAGGGGCGCTTACAGCAGTAACCGGAGTTTCAGGCTCAGGCAAAAGCAGTCTTGTGGTTGAGACATTTTACAGGGTGCTGGCAAGGCATTTTAAGGTTGAGCCTGATGCGCCTCTTCAATACAAAAATATTATGGGAATGGAACACATCAGAAACGTAACCCTTATAGACCAGACTCCGATAGGCAAAAGCCCGCGTTCAAATGTGCTTACATATCTTAAGATGTTTGACCCTATACGCAGACTTTTTTCAGAACAGCATGAGGCAAAGGCACACGGATACGGCCCGGGCTTTTTTTCGTTTAATGTAACTGGCGGCAGGTGTGAGACATGCAGGGGCGAAGGGTATCAGAAGATGGAGATGTATTTCTTTGAAGACCTTTATGTAACATGCGAAGAGTGCGGAGGGAAGAGGTATAAGCCTGAGGTTTTGAGGATTCCATACAAGGGCAAAAATGTAAATGATATCCTGAATATGACGATTGATGAGGCTTCGGATTTCTTTTCTGATACTCCGCAGGTAACGGGCAGGCTGTCATTAATGAAAGACATAGGACTCGGGTATCTCAGGCTTGGTCAGCCTGCGACAACATTTTCAGGAGGCGAGTCACAGAGGATAAAAATCTGCTTTGAACTTCGGTCTCATGACTCAAGACTCCAAACTGTTCCGAAAGGAACCCTTTATGTTCTTGACGAGCCTACAGTCGGGCTTCATTTCAAGGATGTGGAGGCTTTGCTTGCTGTGCTTCAGAGGCTCATTGACGCAGGTAACACTGTGCTGGTAATAGAGCATAACCTTAATGTCATCAGGGCAGCAGACTGGATTATTGATTTGGGGCCCGAAGGCGGAGAAAGGGGAGGCAGGATAATATTTGAAGGAACCCCCGAGGATATAATCAAATCAAAAACATCATATACAGGAAAGTATCTGAAAGAGTATTATTTGTAAGCCAAAGGTGATGTGAAATATATTTTTCTTCTCAAGTATAATATTTGCGCAAACGAAATGGGCAGAGGATAGCGAAAAAGTAAGACGAAGAGGTGAAAACATGGTTAGAATCTTGCTTCTGGTTCCAATAATTTTTGTCTTTCTTGCAGGATGCGCAGCGCGCGGTGGGCCGGTGCTGTATCCGAATGCGCATTTAAATGCTGTTGGTAAAGAACAGGCAGAAATTGATATTAGGGAGTGCGAACGTCTTGCCAATGAATATATCAAGACAAATTCCGGTGGTGATGTGGCTGGCAGTACGGCAGCAGGAGGCGCTGCCGGAGCATTTGTTGGAGGCTCTGTCGGAGCAGTGACAGGGAATATCGGGAAAGGCGCAGGGGTAGGAGGCGCTGCCGGAGCCGCCGGCGGCCTTGTCAGGGGAATATCAAAATCATCGAAGCCAAGCCAGGTCTATAAAAATTTTGTGTCTCGTTGTCTCAGGGAAAAAGGCTACGAACCTATAGGCTGGCAATAATTCCACTTTTCTTTTGCGTAGAGCAATTATTCCTTCCCTGTATTTTTGTATAATACCTTCATGTTTTCTTGTATAACAAAAAGAGCATTTCTTTTTCTTCTAATTCTTTTAATAGCTGTCAATATCATGGGCTGTAAAGAGAAACCTGCGACAACAGTCAAAACCATTTCAGGAAACAACTCATACGAGCCTGCATACGGTGATGCGCTGATAGTTGGCTCCATCGGAGAGCCGAGCAATCTGATATATATGCTTGCAAGCGACAGCGCTTCCCATGATATTGCAGGGTTAATGTTCAACGGGCTTGTAAAATACCACACTGACCTCAGCGTTATCGGAGACCTTGCGGAATCATGGGATATTTCATCAGACGGGCTTGTTATAACATTTCACCTGAGAAAGGGCGTGAAATGGGCTGACGGAGTCCCGTTCACGGCTGAAGATGTAAAATTCGGCTATGATACGATTGTTAATGAGAAAACACCCACCGCATACAAGGAAGATTTTTTACAGGTAAAAAAAGTCGAGGTTGTTAATAAATATACATTCAGGGTCACATATGAAAAGCCATTTGCGCCTGCACTCACGTCATGGAGCGGCATTGTTGTCCTTCCGAAGCACCTGCTTGAAGGAAGAGATATAACAAAGATTGAATTCGGAAGAAATCCCATAGGCCTCGGGCCGTATAAACTCAGGAAATGGA
>JAPLLK010000098.1 GCA_026387575.1 Nitrospirota bacterium
GGAAATATTAAGAGAGGCAGGCGTAGAGGAGAGATCTGTCTTTTACGGCGTTGAAGAAATAACAACAAACAATCCAATCTGGAAGGCTTTCTATTTCATCAAGAGAAATACCTCAACGTTTATCCGTTTCTACCAGTTCCCTCCCAAAAAGCTTCACGGCGTCCTTACAAAGGTGGAGTTATAGTATGCCTGACAAACGTCCTATCAACTGCATTCCTCGGGTTAATTACCTCTTTGCCGTTTATACTCTTTTGCCTTTCTTACCATTCCTTCAACCCATTCAGGAGTTCCCAGCGCATGGACATGCGTATAAGTTGCGAGGACATTCTTGTAACACAACCCATCCAATTTATCTGTAATCCCCTCTCCCCTCTTCATTCCAAAGGCAAAATAAATATTCCCTGTCTTGAATCCTGAGACTGCTTCCGGATTAATGACGCGGGAATAATGGAACTCATGCCCTTTAAGCACAGCGCCTTCAGGATAATAGGGATTGACTTTCCGCACCTCTGCTATTGAATAGCCGTGAGCCTGCGGTTTCTTCTCAATAGAAAAACTGAGCGGGAAAATTCCTGTCATTGGATATGTCCTGCCGTTTACGACAAGGGACTTGCCTAAATACATCAGCCCTCCGCATTCAGCATAGACAGGAAGCCCTTTTTCAATGGCTTTCCTCAGTGAATCCCTGAAATCACTGTTTTCAGCAAGGGCTATTGCATGTGTCTCAGGAAACCCTCCTCCTATATAAAGCGCATCAATATCAGGAAGCGATTTTTCTTTTAATGCGCTTATCTCAACGATACCAGCGCCTCTGCTCTCAAGCTCTTCAAAGTTTTCGGGATAATAAAACTGAAAAGCAGAATCCCTGATAACGCCAATCTTAAGTCCTGATGATGCATGATTATCCTGAATCTTGTATCCTGAACCTTGCATCCTTGATTCTTGACTGCCGACTTCAAGCTGACGTGCTTCATTCGCAATCTTTAAAACTGCATCAACATCAATGTATTTCTCAGTTATCTCAAGCGCTTTATCAATCGCCTTCTGCGCCCCTATATGTTCCTGAAAAGGCACAAGCCCCATATGCCTCTCAGGAAAATTTTCTTCCTTCAATATGGGAAATGCTCCAAAGACAGGAATATTGCAGTATTTCTCTATGGAGTTTCTGATTATGGATTCATGCCTGCTTCCTGCTATATAGTTCAGGACAACACCCTTTATTTCAACATCTGAATCAAACTTCTGAATGCCTGATATTATTGCCGCAATCGTCCTTGTTGTCTTTGTGCAGTCAACAATGAGCAGGACTGGCGATTTAAGTATCTTTGCAAGCTCTGCTGTGCTGTGAGTGCCTTGTTCATCCATGCCGTCATAGAAACCCCTGTTGCCCTCTATCACAGCAATATCAGCGGTTTTCGCATGATTTACAAACGAAGGGATTATCCGCGATTCGCTGATTAAAAATGTATCAAGGTTATAGCACGGGGTTCCTGCTGCCGTTGAAAGCCATCCGCCATCAATGTAATCAGGGCCCTTTTTGAAAGGGATAACTTTCATGCCTTTCTTTCTGAGCGCAGCTATAAGCCCAAGCGAAAGAGTTGTCTTGCCTGAGCCGCCTTTCAAGCCCGCAATAATAATTCTCGGATATTTTGATTTCATCCACTCATCCCTTTGAATATGATATATTGCCTTAATTTTTGCTGAGAATCAACCTTTGCCGTAATATTGCCTTCTTTCCCATCCGTTGATGATATCCTTTTCTTTCAGCGTTAGTTGCGAATATTCTTTTCCCATAGGCACTTAAGATAGCATTTCCCTTTCTGCTCTCCCAAGTGTTGCACTTCGTTATTGAACTGGCGGTTTAAAAAGTTATCCAAGATTGGTATAATAACCCCCATACATTTCCATAAGAGGTGAAGGATATTATGCTTCCTTTTTGTTTGCATGCCAAGACAATATCAGATGCGTGGTTTCAGTTGATATATAATATTTTTGACTATTCCTACACTCAGAAAATCCAGAAAGGCTCATTTGAGAACGAGCAGTATCGCCTTCAGTATCCGGGCATGGCAGTGTTCATTGAACACCCCGGCGAGGATATGATTCCTGTGATTCCGCCTGCGTTAAATATCCCATCGCCTACGACAATGGAGTATATAGAAGATTATTTCGCAAATTATCTTATGGATCCTGAACTCTCAGAGAACGAAACCTATAAGTATTCCAGTAGGATTCATTACCCGATGCCAAAAGGGGGGACACAGCTTGAAAGGGTAATTGAAATGCTTAAGACTACACCACTTACAAATCAGGCTGTTATAGAGATAGGCTCTCCGGAAGACCATGATATCTGTTATGGAAACGACGGAAATCTTGATCCTCCGTGCCTGAGGCTTCTGGATTTCAAGGCAGTGCCGATTAATGATGAACTCGTTCTTACTGTAAGCTGCTACTTCCGTTCATGGGATTTGTGGGCAGGTTTTCCTACAAACTTGGGCGGCATAGAGCTTTTAAAAAACTATGTTGCCGGTGAGACAAATCTTAAGAACGGGCCGATGTATGCATACAGCGCAGGTGCGCATATCTACGGTTATCAGGAAGAACTTGCAAGAATAAGGACGCTGAAGACAGCGATTAAAAGATAGAGGTCAAGGAGCAAAGGGATCGAGCAAATCCATTCTTTAGCTTGAATCCTTGAACCCTTTTATTTATTCAGAATCTTTGCTGCTTCTTTTGCAAAGTAGGTAAGTATGAGATCAGCGCCTGCGCGTTTTATTGATGTAAGGACTTCCATCATCACGCGTTTCCCATCAATCCATCCGAGTTTATCAGCGGCCTTAATCAACGAATATTCTCCACTCACATTATAGGCAGCGATAGGGACATCAAAGGAATTCTTTACATCCGAGATGATATCCAGATATGCGAGCGCAGGTTTAACCATTACAATGTCAGCGCCTTCTTCAATATCAAGCGCAGCTTCTTTCAACGCCTCTCTTCTGTTTGCCGGGTCCATCTGATACGAGTGTCTATCACCGAATTTAGGGGTGGACTCAGCAGCTTCCCTGAAAGGCCCATAAAAAGCCGATGCGTATTTTGCCGCATAACTCATTATTGGCATCTCTGAGAACCCCTCGGAATCTAGCGCAATTCTTATCGCCTTTACCCTTCCGTCCATCATATCTGATGGCGCTACCATGTCTGCTCCTGCCTTTGCATGAGAAACCGCCTCTTTGGCAAGAAGCGCAAGGGTTGCATCATTTTTTACAATGCCCTTTTCAACTATCCCGCAGTGGCCGTGGCTTGTGTATTCACACATGCATACATCTGTTATGACATAAAGTCCCGGCACCTTATTTTTTATTGCCTTTATTGCCTTCTGCACGACTCCATGAGGGTCATAGGCGCCTGAACCTGTTTCGTCTTTGTGTTCAGGAATCCCGAAAAGTATTACTGCAGGTATGCCGAGGGAATAGACCTCTTTTGCATGTTTTACAATCTTGTCAACTGATTCCTGAAAACATCCCGGCATTGATTTTATCTCTCTGCGGATGTTTTTGCCGTAAGTGACAAAAAGCGGATAGATAAAATCATCAGGAGAAAGCAAGGTCTCTCTAACCATTCTCCTGATGATTTCGTTTTTTCTTATCCTTCGCGGTCTGTGCAAAGGGAACATAGATTTATTCGCAGCTGGTACAGCTTGGGCCACATGATGGAGCGCTTCCGCCTGTAATGACGAAGCCCTGTTTTTCACCGTCATCTATGAAGTCAATGTTCATGCCTTCAAGTTTTTTTGATGTGTCTTTGTCAACGAAGACCTTAAGTCCGTTTTTCTCCATGACATCGTCGTTATCTCCCGGCTTTTCATCTATATCCATTCCATAAGATAGACCGCCGCATCCTCCTCCGGTAGCATATACACGAAGCCCCCATTCAGCTTTTTCTTCTGCTGTGAGTATCTGTTTTGCTTTTTCTGCTGCTGCATCTGATATTGTTATCACAATAAACCTCCTTGTTCAGGTTCTCTTGGAATAATTTTTGTAGAACCATATTTTTAAGAATAACGCAAAAAAGACCCAAAAAGCAACCGTTTGTTACAGAAGCGTAGTAGTATCGCACCATCACCCCTTCTTCTTTACCAAGATATTACTTTATCGTGTGAGAAAATATCATCCACAATGCTCTCATAAGACGCTTCCTTCTTTGAAAGGTCAATAACCTTAACCTCATTACCTTTTGACTGAACACTTATTATCTGATCCGATAACTGTGCAGGACCATCGTTCAGAATATGGAGTATCTTCATTCCAGCCCTCTCCTTCCCCTTTTCACAAGTCTGTTTTTCCCTCTGACTTCCTGTTTTCTGATTTTCCGCTTACAGGACAATAACCCTATCGGCACTATTCACCATAACTGCGTTATGGTACTGGCTGCCACAGACAATCTCATGAGGAAGCACCTCTGTTGCGACCCCCAGACCCTTTGCATTATAATCGCAAAAGCTCATTGAAACGCCCTCTGTCTTGCAGAGATCTGCGAAAAGCGGGTTGCCAAACAGTTTTGTACCATCGTCCATATTAAATATAATAACCTCGTGTCCTTTTGAAATCGCTACCTTTGTTATGCCCATTACATAAGCAAGATGTCTATCAGTATTAATAAGGATACCGAGTTTCATATTTCCTCTTAATAAATTCTCATTTAAAATATTTACCTTCCAAATTGGGACAACCGTTTAATATGGAATTACAACATTATATTCTGTCAATGCAAGTGCAATCTCTTCGGTGGTCATCTGTTTAAATTTATTTGCAGGATTATTGGAAAATATTTTTGCACCTGTATCACCAAGGGTTGCCACACTCAGGGCAATATTTTCGTCTGATGCAAGTTTCTTATCTATAACAAACACGCTCACCGCATTATCCTCAAGAGTAAGCCCGACAGACATTCTCAAAGCCTCGTGCTGTCTGTCTCTTACAAGCACTGCAACTTTTTTTGCCATCTTCCTCTCCCATTAACCTGAAATTCCCGAAACATAAGTTAAGGACTGCTGTAAAGTCAATAGAACGAACAAGAACGACTATCCTCTTTGTAATCTGTTAATGCCCGCTTCGTATGATAGTATCGGCTAGTTCTCTAACACCTATCATTTCCATACATTTAATGTTCTTACATTTTTTTTTGTAACATGGAGAGCATTCAAGCCCTTTCTTGATTATGACATGCGATTTACCGTAAGGGCCTGTTCTTAGCGGATTTGTAGGCCCGAATATGGCAAATACAGGTACATTTAGCGCAGCAGCAATATGCATTGGTCCTGAGTCATTTGTGACTACAAACCTTGCATTTCTTATTATCTCTACAAGATCTTTCAGTGTTGTCTTTCCTGCAGTTGATATGGCATTACCAGCGGAATTCCTAACAACAATACCTGCTATATCAGCGTCTGACTCTCCGCCCACAACGATTGATTTGACCTGCATCATTGATGAGAGCTGTCCGAATCTTTCAGGAAACCACCTCTTTGTCTCCCATCTTGCGCCCGGCACTATAACAGCATATCTTTCCGGGAGTTGAAAGTTGAGAATTGAAAGTTGAGAGTTAAAAGACAGAGGGAACGGAAATTTTATATCGGAGATGTCACATCCGAGAAATTTTGCTATCTCAAGATACCTGTCCACTGCATGAACATCCTTGCCTGCCTTAACAGTGTGTGTATAAAATATCCTGCTTCCTTCCCTCGCCTCTTTAAAACCTATCCTTACAGGCGCGCCTGCTGCCTTTGCAAGAATTCCGCTTCTGAGAAGGCCCTGCAGATCTACAACAATATCGTATTTCTCTGCCTTTAAAGATTTAAATAAAAACCTTAGTTCTTTTATTGTAGTCCTTGCGCCCTTAATCCTCTTCCAGTCCTCTTTGTTAATAAGCCAGAGATTGTTTATCATCGGATGCCCCTCAAGGAGACCTTCAAACCCCTTTGCGATAATCCAGTGAATCTCTGTTTTGGGGAAGCTGTTTCTTAGGGCATTTAAAAAAGGAAGACTGTGCACAACATCTCCAAGCGAGCTTGGTTTTATGATAAGGATTTTCCGGGGCGGTTTTTTGAGTTTCAAAACATCCATAGCTATCATATTATATTTTACAACATCAGACTCGCAATATTTTTCAGCCTAAACTTTAGGCTCTATTTTCTCTCCTCAAAATTCTTGATAAACTGTCCTACCTGTATCCCGAGATATATGCACTTTATGCCGTCCATGCACTCATCGGCATCTTTCTTTTCAATATGAGTTGTAAGCTCATGATTATCTTTCGTGAATTTCACAAGATAAGCTTTTTTACCCCTGTCGAAATCAAGAGATACAGAAATATCATGCCTTACAATCTCAGGGTACATTTCCATAATCCTGTCCTTTAAAGCAATATTCGTATAACCCATAATTCCCTCCAAGTTAGAAGTCAAAAGTTGAAAGTTTTAAAACTCTTAACTCAGGAATCTCAACTCTTAACTTGTCATTATTTATGCCCAGTACGTTCATCCTTCAACAATGCTGTGTTCTTCCCACATAAACCAGTTTCCAGTGTCGGAAAGGAAAGAATAGGAATTTGCAAAGATACTGTAATGCTGTTCTTCTTCTTTTATAAGTTTTTCAAATAAAGTCTTTTCTTTGTCTTTTTTTGCGCCAGATAAAGCCTTCTTATAGAAATTGATGCCTTCTTTTTCCATCTGCGATGCTATCTTGAAAGCCTCAAGCTCATCATTCGTTACCTCAACCCTTTTCATCATCTCATTTTTCATTGATTCAAAAATAGTTTTTATATTCTTCATCGGGCTAACATCGCTGACCTTGATATCAAGTCCCTTGAATATCTGCGTAAGCATATTAAGATGCCTTTTTTCATCTTCCCTTACGGTCAGGAACATTTTTTTGCCTACAGGATTTTTTGTCTTATCCGCCGCCTCCTCATAGAACCTTATTGCGTCTGTCTCCGTCTTGATAGCAATCTCAATTGCATTTGTCATTGTCGCCTCCTCAAAGTCATAATTCTGTGAGTTTTTGCCTTATCTTTTTCAGATATTCAATATGCTTAGTTTCCTGTTCTGACATTTCCTGAAATACAACCTTTGCATTTGTATCAACAGCGCTCTTTGCAAGCTTGCTGTAAAGGCTGTATGCCTTGCCCTCAATCTCCAACGCTAATATCAAAGCTCCCATGTCATCCACAAACTCATGCTTCCCAATCTTTGCCTCAAGGTCTTTCACTGGGATTCCCGACTCGGTAACAAAAGCATCCGTCTTTTTTGTAAATTTTTCAAAACCTATCACATCCTTGTCTTCATGGATTGATTGGTAAAGGTATCCGATAAAGTCCAGATGCTTATGTTCCCATTGAGAAAGTTCTCCAAACATTTTTCTTGCATCATGGTTTAGTGCCTTAACAGCTGCATCTGCATAGAAATCCATTGTGCCCTTTTCCATGAGGTATGCTTCAATAAGCGACTGTATCAGGTCTTCTTTCCCTGTTAACATTATCGGTCTCCCTGAAAGTATTATTCAAATCTTACAAATTCACTGAGGTCTCTTCTGAATGCCCGCGGAAGAAGCGTTACCCCTGATTTTAGATGACCGACCGCTATCAGCATCGGTATTATCTTATCAGCCGGAATATTGAATTCTTTTTTAATACACTCCTCGCCAAAACCATCCATAGGATGCGTTTCAAGTCCAAGCCCCTTTGCTGCAATCATTATGCTCATTGCAAACAGAGAGGTATTCTTCACCGCGAATATCTTTCTCTTAAGGCTGTCTTCTGCCCCGTAGAGATCCTGTGCCATACCTTTATAAGTCTCCCTCATTTCCGGCTTCATATATCCCAGCGCCTGCCAGCTATCGAGCATCCTGACCATATTTTCTTCTACGCCTTTTGGGTCGGCAATCATAATCAGCACTGCAGATGCCTCTTCAGCCTTTGGCTGGTTAAAGGCGCATTGTCTTAATGCCTTCTTCCTTTCAGAATTTTTCACCACCACAACTCTCCATGGCTGAAGATTTAAGGACGAGGGCGACAGATTTGCTATCGCAAGCAGCTCTTTAATTTGGTCATCAGAAATTTCCTTGCCCGGTTCAAAGAAATTGATTGAACGCCTTTCTTTAATTGCCTGAATTACGTCCATGTCAGCCCTCCTGTTTAGTAAAGTGCAGAGCCACAATCTCGTGTCTGAATAAAAATAAGCTCTGTTAAGTCAAAGCTTAACATATCCAATATTAATGTCAATACCCTGCGGCACAGCCAGCAGCGCTTTACACCTGTATCTATGAAAGTTATAATATTTAAACTAAAAATGTGCGACGAGGGAAATATTGTCTGACACAACCGAAGAATTCATAGAGATAATTGACAGTTACGGCAAAACAACTGGTATCGCCCCGAGGTCTGAGGTGCACGGGAACCCCTCTCTAATTCACAGAGTTGTACACGTGCTTGTATTCAACAAAAAAGGATCTCTTTTCCTTCAAAAGCGTTCAGAAACCAAGGATGTAGCTCCCGGCAAATGGGATACATCAGTTGGGGGGCATGTCAATCCCGGAGAGAATCTGCTTCAGGCGGCAAAAAGGGAAATGGAAGAAGAACTCGGCATATCAGAATGCAACCCTGAGTTCGTTTATTCGTACATTCACACAAACTCTTATGAAACAGAGCTTGTATATACATATTCATGCGCCTATGACGGCAAAGTATCATTTAATAAAGAAGAGATTAATGAGGTTATGCTTTGGGACATCAACAAGATAAAAAATCATCTCGGCAAGAATATATTCAGCGACAATTTTGAACATGAAATTTCTACATATCTGCAATTCTCAGACAGAGAGTCCCTACAGTATCCATAACAGGCTCATATGCCTCGCCTGTCACTTCCGTAGATATATTTGTGCATCTGAAGATTCAGCCTTACATCAAGCCTGTCTCCAAGTATCCACTTTACAAGTGATTCAGACAGAAGAATGCCAAAAGCCGGAGAAAAGAACACCTGGCATTTAGATCTCAGATTATATTTATGCATCATATCTTTTGACCACTCATAGTCTGCTCTGTTGGTGATCACGAATTTTATCTCGTCATCAGGTTTTAAATAATCGAAATTCGATGTGTCCATTTCCTCCCACATGCCGCTGCCAGGCGTTTTTATATCAAGAACAATAACTGCCCTGCTGTCAATATCTTTTATGCTCATAGTGCCGTTTGTCTCAATTAGAACTTTATATCCTTCGCTTATGAGGCGTTCTGTCAGACGAAAGGTCTCTTCCTGGAACAGAGGCTCTCCACCGGTGATTGTAACGAGGGGAACACCTATCAGCCCAACTTCGTTTATGATTTCAGCTTCGGTAAGCTCCATCCCTTCCTCATATGCGTATGTCGTATCACAATACAAACACCTGAGATTACACCCCGTAAGTCTTATAAAAGTACAAGGCATGCCCGCATATGATGATTCGCCCTGTATGCTTGTAAATATCTCGCAGATTTTCATTGTATATTTTCTATTATTTCACAAAAACCACTCAAAACTCAATTACTCATTCCTTCTTAAGCTTAAGTTTTTTTCAGGATTACTAAAATGTTAAACTAAACAATGCTTGACAAAACCTGCAAAAATCTACTGGTAAGAGGCGTCAACTGGATCGGAGATGCCGTAATGACAATGCCGGCGCTCAGGGCGCTGAAAAAGGAATTGCCAGGCACCAAGATATCCCTTCTTGTTAAACCATGGGCAGCGCCTCTCTTTGAAAAAAACCCTTTTATAGATGCCATTATTCTCTATGAAGATAAATACAACAGCATAAGCGGTAAATTCAGACTATCCTCCATTCTTAGAAAAAAAAATTTCTGCAGTTCAATACTTTTTCAGAATGCCTTTGATGCCGCGTTAATCGCCTTCCTCTCAGGCATACCGCAGAGGATAGGTTATAACAGGGATTGGAGAGGTTTTCTCCTCACAGATTCAATTCCTTTTAATAATGATGACAGAAAGATGCATCACATAGAATATTACCTGAACATTCTCCGGCAGGCAGGCATAGATGCTGAATTTTCTTTGCCTTATATCTATTTATCTCTCAACGAGAGAATCAGAGCAAGGAATATCCTGAAGGGACTGAAAAGACCTGTTATCGGCATCAACCCTGGAGCTTCCTACGGTTCAACAAAGAGATGGCAGCCTGAGAAATTTGCAGAGGTCTCAAAAAAAATAATCTCAGACCTCGATGGGAGTGTCGTTATATTCGGTGGGCAATCAGAGATTGCAATCGCAGAAGAAATTGTTTCCAGCCCTCAACTCCTGCCTCTTGCCTCGAGGGTCTTATTGATGGCAGGAAAAACAGACCTCAGAGAACTATCAGCCCTCATATCTGAGTGCGATGTCTTTCTTACAAATGACTCAGGCCCGATGCATATTGGTTATGCTGTCAGAACTCCTATGTCCGCTGTATTCGGCTCAACAGACCCGGAATTAACAGGCCCGGTGGGTATAGGAAATACAGTAATCAAAAAAAATACTGACTGCAGTCCCTGCTTTAAAAGAACATGCGACAGGAATAAGATGGACTGCATGGACGCTATAACATCTGACGAGGTTTTTGATGCTATAGAGCATTTTATCCCAAAAAAGAAGGCCGTCTTTTTTGACAGGGACGGCACATTGTGCAAAGATGCAGGATATCTGAACAGCTTTGACAATCTGGAAATATTTAAAGAGGTTGCAGGGTTGATACGGCTCAAAGATAACGGGTATAAGTTAATCGGTGTCAGTAACCAGTCAGGTATTGCAAGGGGAATCGTTGATGAGAAATTCACAAGAGAGGTCAATAATATTTTTATAGAGCAATACGGTTTTGATGATTTTTATTACTGCCCTCACCATCCCGATGAGCACTGCTCATGCAGAAAACCCGAACCAGAAATGATTCTAAAGGCAAGGGCACAGCACAGCATTGACCTTAAACAATCCTACGTAATCGGAGATAAAGAACTTGATATGCTTATTGCAAAATCAGCAGGCGCAAAAGGCATTCTTGTCCTGACAGTACAGGGCGCTGAATCATCCAATGCGGATTATGTTGCAAAGGACTTGGATGAAGCAGTAAAATGGATTCTCGGCAATCCCTGAAAATCAAGGAGGTTTTTATGATAAAGATAGCAGTCTCTGGAGCAGCAGGAAAAATGGGGAGCAGGATTACAGCGCTTTCAAAAGAGTATCCTGAATTGAGACTTGCGGTGGCATTTGAAAAGAAGGGCCATTCTGCAACAGGAAAAGACATCGGGACAATCACAGGCATAGGTGAAACAGGTGTAAAGCTCTCAGACAGCCTTGAAAGCGTCATTGACAATGCAGATGTGATAATTGATTTTACATCGCCTGCCTCTACAATGGAAAACATCAGGCTCGCATCAAAAAAAGGAAAGGCTATGGTCATAGGCACAACAGGACTGTCAAAGGATGAGATAAAGGAAATTGAAATCCTGTCAAAAAACATCCCATGCGTAGTGGCATCCAATATGAGTACCGGCGTAAACCTGCTCCTGAAAATATTACAGGACGTGGCAAGGGTCTTAGGCGATGAATATGACATAGAGATTGTTGAGTCGCATCACAGGCTAAAGAAAGACGCTCCGAGCGGAACCGCTTTAAAGATGGCGCAGGTTATTGCTGATGCGGTAAGCAGAAATCTTGATGAAGTGGCGGTTTACTCACGGAAGGGGATTATAGGCGAGAGAACAAAGAAAGAGATTGGCATACAGACAATACGCGCAGGTGACATTGTCGGAGAACACACTGTCCTGTTCGGAGGGCTCGGAGAGAGAATAGAGATAACACATAAGGCATCAAGCAGGGATACATTTGCGCGGGGCGCATTAAAGGCTGCGATCTGGGTTTCAGGAAAACAGGCAGGTCTCTACGACATGCAGGATGTGCTGGGATTAAAATAATGTGAGTATAGTTATATGAAGGTCGGCTATTATCAGTTTACACCCAAATTCGGGGATATAAAACACAATCTGAAAAAGGTTCTTGATGCTGCCGCATCCGTAGAAACAGACCTGTTAGTTCTTCCTGAACTATTTAATACAGGCTATCAGTTCACCTCAAAAGAGGAGGCAAAATCACTTTCTGAAAAAATCCAGTCAGGCGACACCACAAACGCCCTCAGCAAACTATCGGCAAAGAAAAAGGTTTATATCGTAGCAGGTATCGCTGAGAACAGCGAAGGAAAGATATACAACTCAGCTGTGCTTACGGGTCCGGATGGATTCATTGGCGTTTACAGAAAAACACATCTTTTCTATGAAGAAAAACTCTGGTTTTCTTCAGGCGATACAGGTTTTAAAGTATGGCAGACACCTATTGGAAATATCGGCATAATGATATGCTTTGACTGGTTCTTCCCAGAATCCGCGCGGACACTTGCATTAAGAGGCGCCGATATCATTGCCCATCCTTCAAATCTCATTCTTCCGCACTGCCCTGATGCTATGGTGACAAGATGCATTGAGAACAGGGTGTTCGCTGTGACTGCAAACAGAATAGGCAGTGAACAAAGAGGAGACAAAGAAAAGCTTACGTTTATAGGCAAGAGCCAAATTACCTCACCAATGGGAGAAATACTCTACAGGGCATCAGGAGACAAAGAAGAACTTACTGTCATAGAGATAGCTGTTGAGAAGGCAAGAGACAAGAATCTTAATGCCTTTAATGACCTCTTCAATGACAGAAATAAAGAGTTTTATGAATAAACGTATCTCTGTTATTATCCCTAACTACAATGGAAGTTCCACCATCGGCAGATGCCTTGAAGCTGCATTCTCATCAGAATATGACAACTTTGACATTATAGTTACAGATGACTGCTCAACAGATAATTCGGCAGCGATAATAAAAGAATTTCCGTGTAAATTTATTTCCTTAGATAAACACTCTGGAGCATCAAAGGCAAGAAATGCCGGCGCAAAGAACAGCAGCGGCGAGGTTCTCTTTTTTATTGATGCAGACTGCCTTCTGCAGAAAAATACTCTTGCCTCGGTCAATAAAACCTTTCTTGCAGGTGAAGATTCAATCATCGGCGGAACCTATACAGTTATTCCCTATAACGATAGTTTCTTCAGCGCCTTTCAGTCCATATTCATAAACTACTCTGAAACAAAAAAAGAGCCGCCTGATTATATACCGACACATGCGATGGTTATCAGCAGTGAGATCTTTATGAAAAGCGGAGGATTTCAGGAAAATTTCCTGCCCATATTGGAAGACGTGGAATTCAGCCATAGGCTCAGGAAGATGGGCTACAAACTCACAATGAACTCTGAAATACTGGTTCGGCATATATTCAATTTCACATTGATAAAATCCATAAAAAATGCATTCAGAAAATCTCTGTATTGGACTATATACTCCCTGAAAAATAAGGATTTACTGACAGACTCAGGCACAGCATCTACAGAGCTGAAATTCAGTGTTGCATCATTTTTTTTAAGCATATTCCTCCTGCTCTTGTTCTTTCTCACATGGGATGGAATTCCTATCATCTTAATATTCATATTACAGACTATCAATATACGTATAGTAAACAGGAAATTGGTTAAAGCATTTCTCGACGCAAAGGGGCTACTGTTTGCTTTTGGTTCATGTCTTTACTATATAATTCTTTACCCGATACCGATAGGCGCAGGAGCATTCTCAGGGATTCTGAGGTATATGTGGAGCTATAAGAGATAAACTCAATGTATACACCTTTCAGGCATATTAATTCCATATTCTTAAAAACGATGCCAATCCATCTTACTTTCTTCGTAACAAGAAGGTGCAACTCAAACTGCCCGTTCTGTTTCTATCTCAAAAGCACTGTAAGCAAAGGTTTCTCAGAGGAATTGTCTCTGGATGAAATTCAGAAGGTCTCTCAATCTCTTGGCAGTCTGCTCTGGCTTGCATTTTCAGGCGGCGAGATATATCTCAGGGATGATCTTGTTGAAATAAGTAAAGTTTTCTACAGGGATAACAGGCCTGCAATAATGCTTTATCCAACAAACGGTCTTCTTCCTGAATTGATTAGAAACAGGACAGAAGAAATACTCAAGCACTGCAAAAAAAGCGTGATCGTTGTAAAACTTTCAATCGACGGGCTGAATGAAGCTCATGACAAACTCCGCAGCACGCCTCACAGCTTTGATAAGACCATGCAGACATATAATCTACTAGGAGAACTCCTTGAGAAATATCCGAACTTTGAACTCGGAGTCAATACAGTTTTCTGCTCTGAAAATCAGGATTCAATGGACAGGATAATAGATTTCGTCAGCGGGCTGAAAAACATAAAAACGCATACCATTTCCCTGATTCGTGGCAGCCTTGCAGATGAAAGCTACAAAAAAATAGATCACAAAAAGTATCTCCATGCAATAAAGAGGCTGGAGGAAAATCTTAAGAATAAAACTTCGGGCACATACCGCTTCAAAGGGGCGCGCATCAAGGCTGCGCAGGATATTCTGCAGCGCAATCTGATACACCGGACTTTGCTTGAACAAATGAGGGTAATCCCGTGTTATGCAGGCAGACTGAATATTGTCCTGACAGAAAACGGAGATGTGTATCCCTGCGAGATTCTTACAGAAAACCTTGGGAACGTGAAGGATTACGGTTATGACATTAAAAAAACCCTGCGTTCAGAAAATACAAAAAAGATACTCGCCTCAATTCAGGACAAAAAATGTTTCTGCACACACGAATGCTACTTCATGACAAATATCCTGTTTAATCCCAAAATATATCCCGCGCTTGCAAAGGAATACTTACAACTGAAATCTTAATCACAATGTTCTTTATTTTTCTTTTCCGGCAACAGCAGACAAATAAAGCAGGAGTTCTTTTATACCTTTTCCTATCACTGCCGACACAGGGAAAAACTCAATATTTTTTAACTTGCAGTATCTCGCGAGCTTTCTGAGCCGCTTCTTTTCTATAGCAATATCTATTTTTGTCCCGACAACCGCCTGCGGCTTACTTAAGAGTTTTGAACTGTAAAGCTCAAGCTCTTTGTTTATTTTTTTTAAGTCTTCCACAGGATCGGTTTCAGGCATATCAGAGGCGTCAACAAGGTGAAGGAGCATTGAGGTGCGCTCTACGTGCCTTAAAAACTGAAACCCTAAGCCTGCGCCCTTGTGCGCTCCTTCTATGAGTCCGGGAATGTCTGCAACAACAAAACTCCTGAAATCTTTGAGCTTCACAACTCCGAGATTGGGCGTAAGGGTTGTGAACGGATAATCCGCAATCTTTGGTTTTGCAGATGATATTACAGAGATAAGCGTTGATTTCCCTGCGTTGGGAAGCCCTATTAAGCCGACATCGGCAAGGAGTTTTAATTCAATAATAAGATTTTTTTCTTCGCCTTCTTCTCCGGGCTGTGCAAATTTTGGCGCCTGCCGCGTCGGAGTTGCAAAGTGAGCATTCCCCTGACCGCCCCTGCCCGCTTTTGCTATTATGATTTCTACGCCTTCACTGTCAAGGTCTGCGAGCACTTCTTCTGTATCTGCGTCTTTTAGAACAGTGCCGACAGGCACAGGGATAATCCTATCCTCTCCATCTTTGCCGTGCATTTTCTTGCCCATGCCGTGCTGGCCTCTTTTTGCTCTATATTCCCTCTGATATCTGAGGTCAAGTAGGGTATTCAGTTCCCTGCTTGCTCTGAATATGATATGCCCTCCCCTTCCGCCGTCTCCGCCGCTCGGCCCGCCGCGTGGGACATACTTCTCCCTTCTGAAGGCAACGCAGCCTCTTCCGCCGTCTCCGGCCTTAACATAGATTTTCGTATAATCAACAAATTGCATAAATATATCGTAACATTTTCTATCTTTGTATTGTCATTGCGTGCGTGGAAACCAATTGACTAATGACGCTCGAATGAGCCAATTATGGTAGTTGTTCATATTAATTCTACATATGGCAGATATGAAGTAAACCAGACAATAACCATGCATAGGCTGTGGGGAAGGATGGATAGAGCAACCAATTCAAGAGGGGTTAGTTAAATACGTTAACAAAACAAAAAGCCTTAATTCGGCAGAGATTCAAAGGGCTTACGCTACATCCCTGAAGATGCCAAACCAAGGCCTTGATAAAATTATACTCTCTGACGATGATATTTTCAAGCCTAATTTTTGAATATCAGGGACACATCCCACATTTTTCGGAAATATTAAGAAGATACAGTTTGTTACATCGGACACTTCGCGCAGATGATTTATCTTTTTTCAGCCTTGCAAGAGGGCATCCCGATTTTAAGTCTATCCCTTTTTCTCTGCCAATCCAAACATATCATGCAGAACCCTGACTGCAAGTTCCGCATATTTGGCGTCTATAATACAGGACACCTTTATCTCTGATGTGCTTATCATCATTATGTTCACGCCATGTTTTGCAAGTGTCTCAAACATCTGCGAGGCAACACCGGAATGAGTTCTCATGCCTACGCCGACAATAGATATCTTCGCAATATCCTCTTTCATGTCAACGCCTTTTGCTCCGAGTTCCTTTGCAATTCCTTCTGTCAGTTTCAATGTCTTCTTGGTGTCTGTCCTCGGAACTGTGAATGATATGTCTGCCGCTTTTCCATCGCTGCTCACATTCTGGACAATCATATCAACCACTATGCCGGCGTCTGCAATCCCCTTGAAAAGTTTCGCAGCTATGCCCGGCTTATCAGGCACTCCCATTACAGTAATCTTTGCCTGGTTCTTGTCATAAGCAACTCCTGACACAACGACTTTCTCCATATCCTTATCCTCCTTGGTAACAAGCGTCCCCGGATTATCATTAAAACTTGACCTCACAACAACAGGCACTTCATATTTCATTGCAAACTCCACAGACCTTGTCTGAAGCACCTTTGCGCCAAGACTCGCAAGCTCAAGCATCTCTTCATAGGAGATTTTGCTTAACTTTCTCGCCTCCGGAACAATATTGGGGTCTGTTGTATAAACTCCATCCACATCCGTGTATATCTCGCATAAGTCAGCATTCAGCGCTGAGGCTATTGCAACTGCGGAAAGGTCGGAGCCTCCCCTCCCAAGCGTCGTGACATCAGAGCCGCTTTCTGTTATACCCTGAAATCCTGCCACGACAATTATATATCCTTCATCTAATGCCTTCTTTGCCCTTTCTCCAGCTATTTTTTCTATCTTTGCCCTTGTATGCACATCATCTGTTATTATCCCCATCTGCCTTCCTGTAAATGCCATTGCTTTATGGCCAAGCTCTTCTATTGCTATGGCTGTAAGGGCGCAGGTAACTCGTTCCCCTGATGAAAGCATAAGATCCATCTCTCTTTCTCTCGGAGCGGATGATACCTGATGTGCAAGATTTATCAGCTTGTCTGTTTCTCCCGCCATCGCAGAGACAACAACCGCAACCTTATGCCCCTCTTTAGCAGTCTTCACAACGCGCTCTGCAACAGCTTTTATCCTCTCAACATTAGCAACAGACGTCCCGCCGTATTTCTGGACAATAAGCATCAGTTTTCCCCCTTAATGAAAAAATCCATCAGCTTATATCCCTCATCAACAACCATTATGCCTTCCCTCTTCAGGATTGATTCATCAAAAGCAGCGCCTTCATTCTTTTGCTTTTGTTTATTGTCATAGATAACAAACGGCACCGGTTCATCCGTATGCGTCCTGAGCTCTACCGGCGTCGGATGGTCAGGCATCAGCAGAATCCTGAATTCCTCAAATGATTTTATACCCCGCATAACTGTGCCTACAACAAGCGCATCAAAATCCTCTATTGCCTTTATCTTGTTCTTATAGTTTCCTGAATGCCCTGCTTCATCAGGAGCCTCAACGTGTATATACACAAAATCAACTTCTTTAAGAGCAATCAGCGCTGCTTCTGCCTTGCCGGCATAATTAGTATCAAGCCAGCCGGTAACACCGGGCACCTGAAGTATCTCAAACCCGGCATATATGCCAAGCCCTTTTGTAAGGTCAACAGCAGAAACCATTGCGCCTTCAACAAAATATTTCTCTCTGAATTTTGACAGCCCCGGTTTTTTCCCCTGTCCCCAGAGCCATATGCTGTTTGCAGAGTTTTTGCCCTTATTTATACGCTCTTTGTTTATGCAATGGCTTTCAAGGACACCCACAGAATCAATCATTAATTCTCTGAGAGTTTCCTCGCCTGAACCAACCGGCAGATAGTCTGAAATATCCCTTCCCAGTATGTCATGCGGCGGAGTGCATTCAGCATTTGCCTTA
The DNA here is from genome assembly GCA_026387575.1 of Nitrospirota bacterium. Classification (GTDB taxonomy): domain Bacteria; phylum Nitrospirota; class Thermodesulfovibrionia; order Thermodesulfovibrionales; family UBA1546; genus UBA1546. The sequence continues at coordinate 18,307 of JAPLLK010000098.1, forward strand.
CCGTCTGACCATACCATCAGATGCCTGTAACTTACGCCTCTGTAAAATTTTATCTGTGAGGTGCCGAGTTCTTTGTTTATATCATTGATGAGTATTCCCGCCTCTTCAGTTGAGATATGGCCTCCGCTGTAATCCTCCATTACTGCCTGTGTCTTATCTTTATTAAACTTCAGAGTTACGAGATTGCACCTGTAAGCAACATCAGTGTCTTTGAGGTCTACTCCGATGCTCGCTGCCTCAAGTGATGCCCTACCCGTATAAAATTTTCTCGGGTCATAACCGAGCACACTCAGATTAGCAACCCTGCCTATTATTCCTTCGCAGGCAAGCTTGTCCATATTCGGGGTAAACGCCTCCAGCAACGGAGTTTTCCCGCCAAGCTCATTTAACGGCCTGTCCGCCATGCCATCGCCTATGATAACAACATATTTCATTTATGAATATCCTCTCTTTGTCATGCTGACTTGTCCAGTCTCCTCGGCGACTCGCCAAGGCGAGCATCCTTCTTCAAGAAAGATTCCCGACAAGGGGAAATGACATTTTCATTCTCCTTTGTGCCGATTTGTAGATATGAATGTTTCATCCGTAAAATTACGTGGCGTCTAAATTATAGTCTCTATTATCTTCTCTACCTCAGCGATATCAGCCTTAACCTTTAAGGGGTCTTTTGATACCCTGAATACCGTATCAGGGTCTTTAAGCCCATGACCCGTAAGAGTGCAAACAACAGCATCTCCGGGTTTAAAATAGCCTTCTTTATGCAGCTTCATCACGCCTGCCAGTGACGCAGCGGATGCAGGCTCACAGAATATACCTTCTGTTGATGCTATAAGGTTATAAGCCTTTAATATTTCTTCGTCTGTCACAGCATCAATCCTTCCGCCTGATTCATCCCTTGCCGCTACTGCGCCTTTCCAGCTTGCAGGATTGCCGATTCTTATGGCTGTTGCTATTGTCTCAGGTCTTTCAACAGGATGTCCCCTGACAATCGGCGCAGCGCCGGCTGCCTGAAAACCAAGCATAACCGGCAAAGATGCAATCTTTCCCCTCCTGTGATATTCTTGGTACCCTTTCCAGTATGCGGTTATATTTCCTGCATTACCGACAGGAAGCGCATGGTATTTCGGCGAAAAACCAAGCTGGTCGCATACCTCAAATGCCGCTGTCTTCTGCCCCTCTATCCTGAAAGGATTTATTGAGTTAACAAGTGTTATCGGGTATCTTTGTGCAAGTTCTTTGACTATCTTTAATGCCTCATCAAAATTCCCTTCTATCTGGATTACATTTGCTCCATGAACGAGCGCCTGAGAAAGCTTGCCGAGAGCTATCTTCCCCTGCGGAATAAGTACTACTGACTTTATCCCTGCCCGTGCTGCGTAGGCAGCGGCAGAAGCCGATGTGTTTCCTGTTGATGCACACATTACTGCCTTTGAACCGGCCTCAACAGCCTTTGATAATGCCAGAGTCATTCCCCTGTCTTTGAAAGAACCTGTAGGGTTAGCGCCCTCACATTTAAAATAAATGTCAAGGTCAATGCCTCTATTTTTCACATTAGCAGCCTTTATGAGAGGCGTGTTCCCTTCGTTAAGCGTAACAATTGGCGTTTCATTGCTTACCGGAAGAAACTCCTTGTATTCTTCTACTATGCCCCTCCAAAGAGCCTTTGGACTTTTACATTCTCCTATTCCCATTAATTCTCCGATAGTTTCACTTCTAACCTCTCACTTTTACTCTATAATGTCTCCCTCAACAAGTTCAACGTCTACTCCCTGCTCCCTCAGATATTTTAT
>JAPLLK010000056.1 GCA_026387575.1 Nitrospirota bacterium
AGGAGGAAAAACGTTGGCAAGCTGTTTTGTATGTGGAAAGACAAGGACAATAGGCAATAATGTAAGCCATGCAAACAACAGAACAAAGCGGCAGATACTTCCGAATCTGCAGAGGGCAAAGATAGTAACATCTCACGGCACAAAGAGAGAATACGTCTGCACAAGGTGTCTGCGCTCAGGTAAAGTCAAAAAGGCTGTTTAGTGAAAAGGGCTGATTCTCTGCTTGCTCCCCTGATTAAGAATCTTAAGCTGGAAGACGCGGTAAAACTGGGACGCATAAAGGCAGGGTGGGCGGATATTTTTGAAAAGCCGGTCTCTCTTCATATGTTCCCGGCAATTCTGAAAGAGGGAGAACTGCTCATTAATGTAGATTCACCCATGTGGATGCAGCAGCTCAGTTTTTATAAAGATAAAATGGCTGGCAAACTCCAGGGCTTTGGAGTAAAAGCGGTCCGTCTCAGGCTGGGGAAGGTCATGCCATGGGAAAAAGAAAAAAAGGGGGAGGAAATCCTCCACAAGCCAATCACAGCAGACGACCGTTCTTACATAGAAAAAACTGTATCCCCTATACATGATGAAGAATTACGAAATGGAATTAAAAAAGCAATAGAAAAATCAATTAGTTTTAAAAGACCTTGATAACACCCGGAGGTAATATGAAAAAGGCGCTAATTTTACTATTAATTGCAGTACTTTCACTTTTATCCTGCGGGAAAGAAGTTAAAAAAGTTACCGACGAATCAAAAACAGCTCAAGAGGCAATTGCCTTAGCAGAGGAAATAAAAAAAGCCTACCTGAAAGAAGACCTCGCAGTAATTGAAAAGAACACAACAAAAGAAGGTTACAGAGAGTTTCTTGGCGCAATAAAGAAATTTGACAAGGCAGAACTTACATTTTCTTCCAAATGGGTTGAGATAGAGAAAACATCTGTATCCATGAAAATCGCATGGAGCGGGACATGGATTGTGGGAGAGCGGGCAGCAGAGGAGCGCGGCACTGCACTATTCATATTTGAAGGGAGCCCTCTGAAACTAAGCCGCATTCTCAGAGCAAACCCATTCCGTCAGCCTGAATAAAAATATCAGTGACAACTGGTGCAGGTTGATTTGGTGCAGGATGAACAGCTTGCAGATGATGTCCCTGCAAATGGCTTCTCAACTCCGCTCATTCCGAATATGGACATCTTCTTCTTTATCTCTGAGGAATTACATTTCGGGCATGTGACCTTCTGGCTCCCGAACACAAGCCTCTCAAAATCCTCTTCGCATTTTGTGCATTTATACTCATAAATAGGCATCTTATTCCTGATTGCCCGTTAAAAGTTATCCGCTATTTTTTGGGAACCTTTTCCCAGTCTTTTAAGAACTTTTCAATCCCAATATCTGTTAACGGATGTTTTGTAAGCTGTGCTATCACTGAATACGGAATTGTTGCAACATGAGCGCCCATCTTTGCCGCCTCAACAACATGAAGCGGATTCCTTATGCTTGCAACTATGACCTGCGTATCAAACGCATAATTTTCATAGATTGTCATTATCTCCTGAATCAGGCCCATTCCATAATGGCTTATGTCATCAAGCCTTCCTACAAAAGGGCTTGCATAGGTTGCCCCTGCCTTAGCGGCAAGAAGCGCCTGGCTCGGAGAAAATACGAGCGTGACATTCGTCTTTATCCCCATGCCCGAAAGTTTTTTCACTGCCCTAAGCCCATCCTCGGTCATCGGTATTTTTACGACTATGTTTTTATGTATCTTTGCAAGGGATTCTGCCTCTTTTACCATTTCCTCTGCCTTCAAGCCAACCACCTCGGCGCTCACAGGACCGTCAACAATACTGCATATCTCTTTAAGAAGCTCTATCGGATCTCTGCCTTCTTTTGAGATAAGCGACGGGTTTGTTGTAACGCCGTCAACAACCCCAACCTCCCATGCCTTTTTAATCTCGTTTACATTCGCTGTGTCAATAAAAAATTTCATTGTTCCTCCAGTAAATTAAGAGTTATAAGTTGAGAGTTGTAAAAATTTTAACTTTTAATTTTCAACTTTTAACTTCTTTTTGTATCTTAAATCTTCGGTATATTATACCCCATCACTATCACAGTATGCCTCCTCAATAAGTTCTATAATATGAAACACAGGCATCTCGGTAATTGCCCTGCCAAGCTGCATCATGCATGCCGGACACGCTGTAACAACAGCCGCCGCGCCTGTTTCTAAACAGCTTTCAGCCTGTTTTTTGAGAAGACTGTCTGAGATATCTTTATTTGTGAGGCTGAAAAGCCCTCCTGAACCGCAGCAGCCATTTTCTTTTTTCTCAATGATATTTGCGCCGATTTTTTTCAGCATCCTCCTCGGCTCATCCTTTATGCCAAGCCCGTGTGCAAGATGGCACGGATCATGGTATGTAACCGTTGCGTATTTCTGTGAAAAAAGTGACGGCTGGGCAAAGTCTAATCTTTCAAGCAGAAAACTTGACACATCCATTGCATTGCTTATCCCGTTGTTAATAATCTTTGGGTATTGGTTTTTTATCACTGAAACGCAAGTGGGGCAAAGGCTCAGTACCGCTTCTGCCTTTAACTTTCCGAATATCCGCATATTTCTTTTTGCAAGTTCGCGCGCTTCTTCCTCAAGTCCGAGCGCCCTCAGCGGCATTCCACAGCATACCTCGCCTCCGGGCACTATCACCTCATAACCTGATTTAAGGAGTATGTTTACCAATGACAGCCCAAGGTGAGGATATAAAAAATTGGTAACACAACCTGTGAATACAGCCACCCTCCCGCGTCTTTTCTGAACCTTATAAACCTGGGTCCTTTCTTTGAAAGAACTTGCAGGAAGCTTAAAATTAGAGGGGATAATCCCTTTTTTCATAAGATACGGGAATAATATATATTGAGACAGCTGAAGCATTTTGTAGCTCAGGTCGGGATTTCTGATAAAGAACTTTGCAAGGAGCCTCAGATACTTCCTCCTCTTATCCCCCTGCCTGAGCATATTCCTCCCCCTATAAATGTTCTCCGTTATATCAACTCCGTTCGGACAGAGGCCGGAACATGCCTCACAGAGGATGCAGCTGAAAATTTTTTCATTGAGCAATGGCGTGGGTTTCAATTCCTTAAGCAGAAGCCCTCTAAGAAGCGCGAGCCTGCCCCTTGCTCCCATCGCCTCTGTATTGTCTTCACCATAGGTCGGACAATATGCCTTACAGCTTCCGCATCTGACGCATTTTTCAAGGTCTTTAAGGTCAGGCAGGTTTTTCATTTTGCTCCTTTTCTATCCCTTCGTTCATTCTTCCGCTTCTGAAACCTTCTATATCAAGGACAACAAATCTGTATCCGATGGATTTAAGTTTCTCAGCAATGGCTTTTCTAATCTCAGGGTTAAGCGCTATGGCCATATCTTCTTCTTTAAGCTCAATCCGGGCAATATCACTGTGATGCCTCACTCTGAATTCTTTAAAGCCCGCTGACCTCAGAAAACCTTCCGCCTCTGCAACCTGTTTTAATGCCTCCGCTGTTATCTGTTCTCCGTAAGGAAACCTTGATGCAAGACATGGAGAAGACGGTTTATCCCATGATGGAAGATTAAGCTTCCGGGACATTTCTCTTATATCTTTTTTATCCAGCCCTGCCTCTATCAAAGGGCTTCTTACGCTGTGGTTTAAGGCAGCCTTTCTGCCCGGCCGCCAGTCCGTCGTATCATCAAGATTGCTTCCATCAAGCACAAACCTGTAACCATCACCGCCTGCTATTCCCCTTATCTTGCTGAACAGTTCATCTTTGCAATAGAAGCACCTGTCATGAGGATTCTTTGCAAAATTCTCTACATCCAGTTCCGCTATTTTTATAACCGTCTGCTTTATTCCTATTTCTTCACACATTTTCTTTGAAAACAACAAATCGGTTCCAGGCATGGTTTCAGAAACTGCCGTTACTGCAAGAGCCCTGATGCCTGAAAGTTGAATCGCTTTTAACAGGAGCGTGCTGTCAACACCTCCGGAATAGGCAAGCACAGCGCTTTCCATTTCTTTGAGGATTCCAATGAGGTTTTCTAATTTAGCTTCTACCATGTAAATATTTATTCGCGATTAAAATGCAGATGTTGCGAGAAAATTTATTTTTTGATACCTTGTGCGTTGCGCAAGATGCACGAAGCACAATGCATAACAGACAGCTTTTTATTACGTCTCTTCAATTCTGAATCAAGCATCTTAAATCTTTATCGAGTTAAAGAAATTTTTGAGCAATGTATGCATTTTTTATTTATCACAGCGAATTTATCTCGTACTTCTCCTGATGAAGGATATTGCTCTCTTTAATAATAACCTTGATACCATATCTGTTTTCAATATCTTCAAGACCGAGCCGCTCCTCATCAGAAAGAAGTTCTGCGACAGAAGGATGGGCAGTAATGATAATTTTTTCGCTGCCGTGCACTGCAAGCTTGCTTATATCCCTGAATATCTCATAACAGAGCGTGCGCGGAGATTTCACAAACCCCTTTCCCTCGCAGTATGGACATGGCTCGCAGAGAGTCCTGCCGAGGCTTTCCCTTACGCGCTTCCTTGTCATCTGTATAAGCCCGAGCTCTGATATGTGCAGGATTGTGTTTTTCGCCCTGTCTTTTTTCATCGCCTCAACAAATGCATTAAATACTTTCCCCCTGTTTTCCAGTTTTTCCATATCAATGAAGTCAACTATTATTATTCCGCCGAGATTCCTCAGCCTTATTTGGTATGCAATCTCCTTTACAGCCTCAAGATTTGTCTTTAATATCGTGTCCTCCAAACCGTCCTTGCCGACAAACTTCCCTGTATTGACATCTATTACAGTCATCGCCTCTGTCTGGTCAGTCACGATATAACCTCCTGACTTGAGCCAGACCCTTCTGCCGAGCGCCCTTGAGATGTCCAGTTCTACACCGAATGCATCAAATATCGACTCCTGTCCTTCATAGAAAACTATTTTGTCAAGGAGCTTCGGGAAATATGTCTTGACAAATTCCTTTATCCTTTCATACTCCTCAGCAGAATCAATAACAAGTCTCTCAACGTCCTGCGTAAGCAGGTCTCTGACGCTTCTGAAAACAAGATCAAGGTCGCTGTAAAGCAGAGAAGGCGCTGTTACCTTTTCTTTTTTCCTCTGTATGTTTTCCCAGAGCAGAATAAGAAAATCCAAATCCTTTTTCAGTTCTTCTTCGCTGCATCTTTCACTGGCAGTCCTAATTATAAGCCCGTAACCTTTCGGCTTTATGGTTTCTGCTATTGCCTTTAACCGCATCCTCTCTTGTTCGTCGGCAATTCTCCTCGAAATGCCTACGTGTTCAACATTCGGCATAAGCACCAGATAGCGGCCGGGCAGCGTAATGTATGATGTCACGCGCGCGCCCTTGCTGCCTATAGGGTCTTTTGAGACATGGACAAGGATTTCCTGCCCGGACTGAAGGAGGTCTTCTATGGCAAGATCCGACCTGGCCTTGCGCGAGATAAATTCAACGGAATCGCCTTTTTCTTCCTCTTCAAGAAACGGAGCGTACTCTTCAATGTCAGCCCTTATGTCAGCAACATAAAGAAACGCCGCCCTTTCAAGCCCGATATCAATAAAGGCAGACTGCATTCCCGGAAGTATCTTGACAACCTTTCCCATGTAGATATTGCCGACAAGGCTTGCATCGCGCTTCCTCTCAATATAGAATTCAACTACCTGCCCGCCTTCAAGGAGAGCTACTCTTATTTCTTCATGTGTTGCATTAATCAGGATTTCGCTGACCATGTTATATTCCTTTCCAGAGGCAGCGACCATCCGCTTTTCCAGCCGTATATCGCAGCCCTTGTTATATCAAGCTCTTTATATGATACACCGAATATCTCAGGGAGTATCTCGCTAAGTTTTGGTTTTTTATCCTTGCTGTCCACAAGCGTAAGCCTCACAGTTTTATTGTCCATAATTGAAATATCTTCTACTCCTGCAATTTCTATTTTTTGCTCCAAATACCTTTTAGCCGCTGCTGAGTCAGCACAGCTTATCTCGTATTCGTACCGTGATATGAAACTGCTCAGGGACGGCTCTTTGTCAGGCATTAAGGCTGCGTCATTTATTTTTAAGCCTTCCGGCAGAACAGAATTCATCCTCGGTATAAAATAGTCTATATCAAACGGCGGTGTTATCTCCATATCAAAGTATTCTCTGATGCCTGCTATACCCACGCCAAGGGCAGGCCCGAAAGCCACTTTTGGTGATGGATGAAATCCCTGCGAATATCTAAGTGGTATTTCTGCCCTTCTCATGGCACGGAATATTGCTGTAACAAGTTCAAGGTGGGATAGATACTTCAAGATACCTGCTTTTGAAAATTCAACACGGATTTTTTGACTCGGTGAAGGATAAGTCGCTGAATCGGTGAGTCGCTGAATTGGTGAATCAGCGACATTTTTTGACTTTTCAATCTCTTCGCTTATCTTTTTCTCTGCGTCCTCTCCGCTGACAGCTGATAGCTGATAGCTGTCTGTCTTACACTTCAGCCCGCATGCATGACAAACCTTCCTGCAATCCGTTGTTATCTCTGATGATACTGCCCTCTGATATTCCTTGCAGAGGAAGTCTTTATTTACCCCTGTATCAACAATGTCCCATGGTAATATTTCATCAGTCCTGTAAGTCTTTTCCGCATATGCTGATGCATTTATACCTGTCTCTTCCATTGCCTGAATCCATTTCTGAAAATCAAATATCTCGCCCCACGCATCAAGCCTGCACCCCAGAGACCATGCCTTTTCTATTAAAGGAGAAAGCCTCTCATCTCCTCGCGCAAACACTGCCTCAAGAAAACTCATATCTTCCCTGTGCCCTTTAAACTCAAACCTTTTTTTCCTGAATATCTCTTTCAGGTATTTCATCTTCCTCTTTATGCTCTCAATGTTCTCCTGCCCATGCCACTGAAATGGCGTATGGGGTTTTGGGACAAATGGAGAGACGCCCACATTTATTTTTACATGCCTTCCTGTGTGCGATTTTGCGATTCTTAAAGCCTTCATTATCATCTCAGGTATCGCCTGAATATCCTCGTCGGTCTCTGTAGGAAGACCAACCATAAAATACAGCTTGATATTCTGCCATCCCTCTTCAAAAAGCGCATGAAGGCTTCTCTCATAATCTTCCTCTGTGAAATTTTTGTTTATAACATTCCTCAGTCTTTCAGTCCCTGCCTCAGGAGCTATTGTAAAGCCAGTTTTTCTCACGCTCTTTATCTCTTTAAGGATGTCTCTATCAACAGCGGCAACCCTTAACGAAGGCAGTGAGAGTGAAATTTTCTTATCAGAAAACCGGCTGTTGAATTCCTTAATCAGAGGCAAAAGGCAGGAGTAGTCTCCTGCGCTCAGGGATGTAAACGAGACATCTTCGTATCCTGTGTTTTTCAAAGAATTTTCAGCTATGCGAAGAACATTCTCAGGGCTTCTTTCTCGAAGAGGCCTGTAAATCATCCCTGCCTGACAGAACCTGCATCCCATTGTGCAGCCCCTTGATACCTCTATATTCACCCTGTCATGGACAATGGATGTATATGGAACAATTGGAGACTCCGGATATGGCGATGAATCCAATGATTCAACATATCTTCTTTTAACTTTTAACTTGTCACGAAGTAATGGCACATACATCCCTTCAAGCTGTGAAAGGGCTTTTAAGACAGATTCCCTTTCCCCGTCCTCTTCTTTTTTCCATCTTCTGTATGTCTCTAAAATTTCTACAACCGCTTCTTCACCGTCTCCGATTAAAAATGCATCTATGAAAGGAGACATTGGAAGTGGATTGACAGTGCAGGGGCCTCCTGCGATTATCAGCGGCCAGTTTCCTTCCGCCCTTTCTTCGCTCTTTATCGGGATTCCCCCGAGGTTAAGCATATTAAGGACAGTTGTGTATGAAAGCTCATACTGAAGGCTGAATCCGACAATATCAAAATCCTTAAGCGCCCTTCCTGTTTCAAGTGAAGAAAGCAGGCTGCCCTTATTCCTCATCTCCTCTTCCATATCAAGCCATGGGTGAAATACTCTTTCAGCAGAGGCGTATGGAAGGTCATTGATTATCTTATAAAGGATTCTCAGCCCGAGGTGTGACATCCCGATATCATATATGTCAGGAAAGGCAAGGGCGGCCTTAATCTGCCTATGCGGATTAATCTCCGCCTCCTGCCTAAGAGAGTTTATCTCGTTATCTATGTATCTGCTTGGTTTCTGAAAAAGCGAAAGATTCACATTTTAAGGATACGCTAGTTCAATAACGAAGTGCAACACTCGGGAGAGCAGAAAGGGGAATATACTATCTGAAGTGTCTATGGGAAAAGAGTATCCTCAACTAACGCTGGAAGAAGCGGAGGCTATGAGATTAATGCCAATTTGGCATCGATTATAAAATCGTCTGGAACATTGCAAAAAGGACTCCCCATGTTGCGTAAGCAGGTAAAAGAGATTTTAAAACAGGAAGCCGATTAACTATATCACTTGCTGTTGATGAACCAACAATAAACAACCCCTTTACGGAAGATGGGGATTGCCTCTTAAAACACATCAAGACCTGACATAAATCATATTCTCCCAGCTAAAAATCAGTTAATATTATTTCATGGAAAAGATAGACCGCTCTTATCTGAGGTATCTAAGATATGCAATCCAGTGGAGTATTTTCTTTTTCCTCATCTATGCAGGATATAATTTTTATCTGTTCGTGGACTATTTTTCATCTGATGAAGTTGGTGCGCCTTTAATCCCTCCTGTCAGCAGGCCTCCCTCGGTTGAAGGATTTCTTCCAATAGGCGCTTTGATGGCATTCAAGCTCTGGCTTACAACAGGGATCTTTGACCGCATCCATCCTGCGGGGCTTGTGATATTTATTGCGGCAGTCATGATGTCACTGCTTCTGAAAAAGAGCTTCTGCGGATGGATCTGTCCTGTCGGAGCTTTGTCGGATTTAACATGGAAGCTCGGGAAAAGGCTCTTTGGACGAAACTTCACGATTCACCGCTTTGCCGATTATCCCTTGCGGTCTCTGAAATATCTCCTCGTGCTGTTTTTTATCTATCTAATTGTTGTAAAGATGTCTCCCTTAGAGATATTCACTTTTCTTGAAGAAGAGTATTACAGAATTGCAGACGTTAAGATGCTTTATTTTTTCACAAAGATGACGCTGGTTACATTTATTACACTGTTAATTTTATTTTTAACGTCACTATTCTTTAAGAATTTCTGGTGCAGGTATCTGTGCCCTTACGGAGCCCTCCTCGGGATTCTGAGCCTGTGCAGTCCGCTTAAGATAACGAGGAATGAGGATGCATGCATTCACTGTGAGAGATGCACAAAAAACTGTCCTGCGGCTTTGCCTGTTGGGGACAAGGTAAGAATAAAATCCCCTGAATGTACAGGATGCCTTACCTGCGTAAGCCATTGTCCTGCAAAAGGTGCGCTTGATATGTCATTCTCAAAGCGCAGGATTTTGAATCCGCTTATTTTTGCTGTCTTGATTATAGGATTGTTCTTCGGTGCAATAGGCATAGGCAAGATTACAGACAGGTGGAATTCCGCAGTAACTTATGAACAGTACAAACGCATAATCCCTCAGACGTCAATCCTTGAACATCCGCGATAAACTATATCTACCTCAAAGTTTTTTGAACTGGTGCGGCAGGAGTTCAGGAATGGAGAACTTTTTTATGCCTTTGTCCGCTGCAAGATATATTTCAATGTCAGGTGCAAATTCGGCAAGCATCTGCCTGCAAGCGCCGCACGGAAAACAATAGTCTTTCCCGCCTGATACAATTGCAAGCGCCTTGATTTTTTTTTCGCCTTCCACAAGGGCATTGATAAGCACAGCCCTTTCAGCGCAAAAGCTTAGCATTAATGACGGGTTTTCTATATTGCAGCCGTGGTAGATTTTACCGCCATTAGTTATCAGCGCGGCACCAACGGTAAATCCGGAGTAAGGCGCAAAAGCCTTTTTTCTTGCTGCCTTTGCTTCCCTTACTAATCTCTCAATTTCTGAAGGGAGCATAATAACACAAAGTTAAAAATTAAGAGTGAAAAGTTAAAGGTTTCATATGATAATTATTAACTCTCACCTCTTAGCTTATGACTCCTTTACATATTTAACTGCCATATTACCAACCTCGGTTGTTGAGTGGCCCATATGCCCTGCAGCAAGGCTTTTGAGATGTTTCCCTGTTATTTTCATTACGGCATTTTCTATTGTCCTGCCTGCCTTTTCTTCTCCGAGATGCTCAAGCATCATGCCTGCCGCGCATATTGCAGCAAGAGGATTGATAACATTCTTTCCTTTATATTTTGGGGCAGAGCCCCCAATCGGTTCAAACATTGAAACGCCCTTCGGATTAATGTTCCCGCCGGCTGCAATGCCCATTCCGCCCTGTATCATTGCGCCAAGGTCGGTGATAATGTCTCCGAACATGTTGTCAGTGACAATCACATCAAACCACTCAGGGTTTTTTACAAACCACATTGTTATTGCATCTACATGAGCATAATCAGCCTTTATGTCAGGATATTCTTTTGCAACCTCATAAAAAGTCCTCTCCCACAGGTCAAATGCGAATGTCAGCACATTTGTCTTTCCGCAGAGCGTGAGTTTTTTAATTTTGTTTCTTTTTCTGCAATATTCAAATGCATACCTTATACAGCGCTCAACACCTTTCCGGGTGTTTATGGACTCCTGCACAGCAACTTCATCCGCTGTGCCCTTTTTTAAAACGCCTCCTGCTCCTGCATATAAGCCTTCTGTGTTTTCCCTGACAACAACGAAATCTATGTCTTCGGGCTTCTTATTCTTCAATGGACAATCCACCCCGGGATAAAGCTTCACAGGCCTTAAGTTGATATACTGGTCAAGCTCAAACCTCAGCCTTAGAAGGATGCCTTTTTCAAGAACGCCGGGCTTTACGTCAGGATGCCCTATTGCGCCGAGATAGATTGCATTATGCTTTTTGAGTTCGGACACTGCATCCCCAGGCAAAACCTCTCCTGTCTTTAAATACCTGTCTCCGCCAAAATCATAATATGTAAGATTAAGCTTGAATCCGAATTTTTCTTCTGCCGCGTTCAGGACTTTAATCCCTTCTGCAATAACTTCAGGGCCTGTTCCGTCACCGGGTATAACTGCAATGTTGTATGATTTCATCGTCAATTGCTCCTTAATTTCTTCTTTGTCCACTCCACCAGCCCGCCGGCTGCAATCAGTTCCTGCATGAATGGAGGAATAGGGTTAGCCTTATATGATTCGCCGCTGGTGATATTTCTTATCAGCCCTTTGTCTGCATCTATCTCTATCTCATCGCCCTCTTTTATCTTTTCAGATGCCTCTTCAGATTCAAAGATGGGAAGGCCTATGTTGAATGCATTCCTGTAAAATATCCTCGCGAAGCTCTTTGCTATCACAGCCTGAATGCCTGCTGCCTTTATCGCAATCGGAGCATGCTCCCTTGATGAGCCGCATCCGAAATTCTTGCCTGCGACAATAACATCTCCTGCCTTTACCTTGTTCGGAAAGTTCTTGTCGGCATCCTCCATTATATGCTTTGCAAGCTCTGCGGGGTCGGATGTATTGAGATACCGCGCCGGTATAATTGCGTCTGTGTCAATGTCCTTGCCAAACTTCCAGTTTCTTCCCTTGATTATCATGCGTCTATATTTCCACATCCCATAGCCTTGGGTCAAGTGCATCCCTCAGGCCTTCACCCACGAGATTGTAACTCAGGACAGTAATCAGTATGGCAAGCCCCGGGAAAACAGATAGCCACCATGCAATTTCTATGTTGTCCTTTCCCAATGTGAGGATATTGCCCCAGCTTGGCGCCGGAGGCTGAACGCCTATGCCTAAAAAACTGAGCGCAGACTCTACAAGCACAGCGCCTGCTATCCCAAGCACAGCAGAGACAAACACAGGAGCCATGCTGTTTATCATTATATGTCTGAAGATGATATTCATATCACCTGTACCTAATGCTCTTGCTGCAAGGACAAATTCCCTTTCTTTTAATGAAAGGACTTCTGCCCTTACAAGCCGCGCCACGCCCATCCAAGACGTAAGTCCGATCACTATCATAATATTCATGATATTAGGGTCAATGAGTATTACCCTTAAGCTTTCCCTTATCCAGTATGGTATCGCAGAAGAACTCCAGATGTTAGGGTCAATAAACGCAATGACAGCAAGAATAAGGAAAAAGGTTGGGATTGTGAGCATTATGTCAATGAATCTCATGATTATGCTGTCAACCCATCCGCCATAATATCCTGAAATCGCACCGAGAAAGATGCCTATGAATGTTGCTATGCCTACAGAGACAAAGCCCACAGACAATGATATCCGCGACCCCAAAATCATCCTGCTCAACACATCTCTGCCAAGGTCATCTGTGCCCAACGGATGTTTTAGGCTTGGAGATTCAAGTATATGCTTTCTGTCAATGTCGTCAGGGTTATACGAAGATATAAAAGACGCAAAAACAGCAACAAAAAACATCAGAACCACAACAACCCCGCCGGCTGCTGCAAGCCTGTTTTTTCTGAACCTCCTCCAGAAAACATTTCTTAAAGAATGCCCTTTCATTGCTTTGCCCTTATCCTCGGATCCGCAAGCATATAACCGATATCAGCAAGGAGATTTCCCAGCAGAGTCAGCATGCCGCCGATTGTGAGAATACACATTACCATCGGATAATCCCTTGTCATAACGCTCATGAAAAACAACTGCCCCATGCCCGGAATGCCAAAAACACTCTCTAAAATTACGCTGCCGCCTATAAGCCCGGGTACAGATAAACCAATCAAAGTAATAAGCGGAAGCAGGGCATTTCTGAGCGCATGTTTGTAGATAACCTTTTTCTCAGGCAGTCCTTTTGCCCTTGCCACTGTGACATAATCCTGCCTTATAACTTCAAGCATGCTGCTCCTCATGAATCTTGAATCCGCCGCAAGACCGCCGAATGCCGAGATAAAAACAGGGAGTATAAGATGACTTGCTCGGTCCCATATCTTGCCGAGCAAAGGCAGTACATCGTAATTCAGAGATTTCAGGCCGGAAATCGGAAGCCAGCCGAGATATACCCCGAAGAACATCATTAAAAGAAGCGCAAACCAGAATGACGGCATTGCAAACCCGATGAAAACAGTTGTTGTCATTAACTTGTCATAAAGAGAATTCTGATGGGTTGCCGATGAGACGCCTATAGGTATCGCAATAATAAGGATAATTGCAAACGTTATCAGATTTATCATCAACGTGATGAAGAGTCTTCTGTCAAGCAAGGACTGTTTCTTGTCCCATATCTTCTGCATAACAGCTCTTCTGTCAGTTGAGAACGACTCGCCGAAATCAAGTTTTACAATTCTTTTCAGCCACAGGCCGTATTGGACTATCACCGGCTTGTCAAGGTTATAGAGTTTTTCGAGCCTCTCCCTTGCCTCAGGAGTTATCTTCGGATTTAATTCTGTGAGAATATCTGTCGGTTTTCCGGGAGCGAGATGGATGATAAAGAATGAGATTAAAGTTATCCCTAAGAGTGTGGGAATCATCTCAAGAAGCCGTTTTAGCAAATAGACAATCATTTAAGGCTCCACCTTATGCTTTTGCATTTTTTGCGGCACATACCATTTTGGAAGATTATAGGTTATACCTATAGGGGCAGGCTTTATTCCTTTAAACCTCGCATTAACAACCGGTGTTGCGTCAGGCACATATAAAAAAAGATACGGGAGTTCTTCCGCGAGTATCTCCTGAATCCTGAAATATGCCTTTTTCCGTTCTTCTATATTA
>JAPLLK010000013.1 GCA_026387575.1 Nitrospirota bacterium
GCTGCTCTTATCCCTGTGCAGATACTCTATGGGATCTTCTATTGTTACAATGTTATTTGTCCGGTTCGTATTGATATAATCAATCATCGCGGCAAGCGTCGTTGACTTACCGCTGCTTGTTGTGCCTGTGACAAGTATAAGCCCACGTGGTTCAAGAGCTATCTTCTTCAAAACATCAGGCAGTTGAAGTTCCTCTATTGTGGGAATCCTCATAGGTATAACCCTGAAGACAATGCCAACAGCTCCCCTCTGGACAAACACATTGCACCTGAATCTTCCGACTCCGGGTATGCTGTATGCAAGGTCAATATCGTTTTTCTTTTTAAAAACTTCTCTCTGCCCGGGGCTCATAACAGAGGATGCAATATTGAGGGCATCTTCCTGAGAGACCTTATTTGCCGATGCCATCGGCACCAGTTCTCCGTTAACCCTCATTATTGGCAGAGAGCCGACTTTTATGTGAAGGTCAGATGCATTCTGCGCCATAGCGCTTTTAAGGAGTTCATTTACTTCCATTGTATCTTCCTCCAAAAAATTAAAAGTTGAAAGTTGAAAGTTTCAAAACTCTTAACTCTTGCTCCGGACTTAAGCCGACACTCATGCTTGCTTCCTCGCATTAATGGCATCAATGATTTTAGTCTCTATCTCTTTTGCAGTGTCAGGATTATTTTTCAGAAATTCCTTGACGTTCTCCCTTCCCTGTCCGATCCTGCTGCCGCTGTAACTGTACCATGCACCTGATTTTTCGATGATTCCCTTTTCAACTCCGATATCCACAAGTTCTCCTGCCCTTGATATTCCCTCGTTGAAGTATATATCAAATTCTGCCTGTTTGAATGGCGGCGCAACTTTGTTCTTCACAACCTTGACCCTTACCCTTCCTCCTATGGCTTCCTGATTCTCCTTTATGCTGTCTATTTTTCTTATATCAAGCCTCATGGATGCATAAAACTTCAATGCATTCCCGCCTGTGGTTGTCTCAGGGTTTCCAAACATGACCCCTATCTTCATTCGCAACTGGTTTATAAATATAACCGTGGTCAAAGACCTCGATATTGCTGCTGTGAGCTTTCTTAATGCCTGGCTCATGAGCCTTGCCTGCAATCCCGGAAGTGAATCGCCCATCTCGCCCTCTATCTCTGCCTTCGGCACAAGGGCTGCTACAGAGTCTATGACAACAACATCCACCGCGCCACTCCTTACCAGCGCCTCGGTAACCTCAAGCGCCTGTTCTCCAGTGTCAGGCTGCGATATAAGGAGGTCTTCAATCTTTACGCCAAGCTTTTTTGCATAATTTGTATCCAGCGCATGTTCTGCATCAATAAAAGCAGCCGTGCCGCCTGCCTGTTGTGCCTGTGCAATTGCATTAAGGGCGAGTGTTGTTTTGCCGGATGACTCCGGTCCGTATATCTCTACAACCCTTCCTCTTGGGTAACCTCCTATACCGGTTGCCATATCAAGCGCAAGCGAGCCTGTCGGTATAACCTGAATTCCTTCCGCAACCTCTCCTGCGCCAAGCTTCATTATCGCGCCCTTGCCAAAACTCTTTTCTATCTGAGAAATCGCCATCTCAAGTGCCTTAATCTTATCCTTGCTCGTCACGTCCTTGCTCATTATGCCTCCTTTTAAAATCTATCTTTCCTTTCCGATAGGAATCTCACTAAGTTTAAAATGCTCTGCTCCGCCAGGCTTAAGTTCGCTCTTCATAAGTGTTATATTGATAACCTCTATCTTACCAAAATCCACTTCCTTTAGTGTAGCAAGTTCTTTCATCAGCGCATCCGTGTTTCTCAAGGATCTGACCCTGCCGATTGTAAGATGAGGCGTGAACTGTTTGTCATCTCTTTTGAAGCCAAGTCCTGCCATTGATTCTTCTATATCATGCTGCAGTTTTATTATTTCTTCTGAATCATGAACCCCAAGCCATACAACCCTCGGGTATTTTATATTTGGGAATACGCCCGCGCCAGATACCTGAAAATAAAACCTATCACGCGCCTTAGCCAGAGAAATCAGTCTTTCATTTATACTTTTCAGCAGTTCTTCACTCGTATCTCCTAAAAATTTCAGGGTCAGGTGGAGGTTCTCAGCCCGAACCCACTTTACATCCGCCCCCGCTGCCTTCAGTTTTTCTATGCAAACATAAATGTTTTTCTTAAGTTCCTCCGGCAATTCCAGCGCTATAAAACACCTTAACCCCATACAGATACAACTCCATAAAGAAACTCTAAATGTTTTTTGACTTAAAAATCCCGTGTATCTTTCTGATTAATTTTAATTCAGGAGTCTCCATAACTGTAACACCAGATTCGTATATACCGCAGCACCTATGTCATCTGCCATTATCCCGAATCCGTCATTAAAAACATCCTCAAGCCTTCTCAGCGGAGGCGGTTTGAGTATATCAAAGAATCTGAATAAAACAAACGCCGCTGTTATATAGCCCCAACTTAAAGGCAGAAATAAGAGGGACGCCATATAGCCTGCAAATTCATCAATGACTATACAAGACGGATCTTTTTTTTTATCTGAAATCTTCTTAGTCCTGAAAGAGAAAAAAATTGGCCTGTCTTCAAAGAATTTTACTGCATGATTGGATGACACAATGCCTACGATTATAAAAAACACAGTTAATGCTATATGCAATAAGGCAGAACCTTCAATAGATGGCTTAAGAATAACTATAAAAACAACTGCTGCCAGAGCTCCGAACGTGCCCGGAGCAAAAGGCAAATAGCCTATGAAACCTACTGTGGAAATAAATCTGGAGAATATTGAATATATCATTTAACAATAGCGCTGCGCTTCATTCCTCTATTATCTTATAGCTCCACGTTACTTTTGCAGAACCTTCAAGCGTCGCCTTAACAGAGCAGTACTTTTCCATCGAAAGCTCAACAGCCCTTTTTACTGCATCCTCAGAGACATTCCTGCCTCTCACTATAAACTCTATGTCTATGTTGGTGAACTTCTTCGGATAGTTTTCAGCCTTTTCTCCTTTAACCTTAATCTCAACCCCTTTTATTCCCTGTTTCTTCTTTTTCAGTATAGAGACAACATCCATACCCGAACATCCGCCAAGCCCTATAAGAAGCAGTTCCATCGGTCTGGCGCCGGTATTTCTTCCCCCGACCTCCTTATTGCCATCCATAACTATTGCATGTCCTGATGCCGCCTCTCCGAGAAATTGGAGACCATCTACATAAGTTACCTTTGCTTCGAGCATCTTTTCCTCCTGAATTTTAGATGATTTTATCATTGCAGAGGCATGAAGGTTTGTCAAGCGAGTTGTCTTTAATGAGGCACACATTTTTAGCTAATAGGCAGAGAGGTTGATGAGAAATTTTTATATGACACCTTAAAGTGAAACGCGTTGGGGCGGAAACGGAAAAACCTTTGGCTGTTAAGCCACAAAGGACTGCTATCTAATTATATTGTCGATTGTAAAAATTCTGAGACAGCATCGCTGCCTATCTCACCTCCATATTTGACAATAAATGCATTCATAAGTTACGATACATCAACCTGCCTTTCAAATATAAATCGCGGGGTGGAGCAGTCCGGTAGCTCGTCGGGCTCATAACCCGAAGGTCAGAGGTTCAAATCCTCTCCCCGCCACCAACTCAAGAGGCTAAATTGCCAGTTAATTTTATTACTCTTCGCCCTGTCACAACAAACCTCATCTTGTAGTATCCCTCACATCTAATGTATATTCTTCTATGGTTTTAACAGGGATTGACAGGCTGGAAAAATCCTGGCCGAAGGAATTAAAAGGCTTGCGCGTGGGGCTCCTTGTGCATCCTGCTTCTGTTAACAAAAAATTTGAACAGACAGTAAACATCTTCCTGAAATCCAAAAAAATCAGACTCAAAGCCCTCTTCGGCCCTCAGCATGGAACAAGAGGAGAGACACAGGACAACATGGTTGAATGGGAGGGATTTCGCGACCCACAGACAGGGCTTCCTGTTTACAGCCTCTACGGTCATACGAGAAAACCAGAGCCTGAAATGCTTAAAGATATAGATGCCCTTGTAATAGACCTTCAGGACATCGGCTCAAGATATTATACATTTATCTGGACAATGGAACTCTGTATGCAGGCATGTCTTGAAAACAGAAAATCAGTTGTTGTCCTTGACAGGCCAAACCCATTGGGAGGTTTAGCGATTGAAGGCACTGTGCTTGATATGTCTCATGCGTCATTTGTCGGACAGCGTCCTTTGCCGATAAGGCACGGGATGACTGTCGGAGAGATAGCTAATTATCTCAAGAATGAATTTTATCCGTCTCTAAATTTTCACATTATCAAAATGCAGGGGTGGAAGAGGAATATGTACTTTGACCACACAAAACTTCCATGGGTCATGCCCTCCCCCAACATGCCTACACTCGATACGGCAATTGTCTATCCGGGAATGTGTCTTTTTGAAGGGACAAATCTGAGTGAAGGAAGAGGAACGACAATGCCGTTTGAGATATTCGGAGCGCCATTCATAGAGCCTGACAAACTTATAAAAAGGCTCAAAGAATTTAAAATTTCAGGTGTTATTTTCAGGCCAGTGTTTTTCCAGCCTACATTCCAGAAATATGCAGGAAGCCTGTGCGGCGGCGGACAGATTCATGTTATTGACAGGAATAAATTCAAGCCATTCAAGACAGGCGTTGCAATCCTAAAGGCAGTCCATGATATTTATCCTGAACAATTCAGCTGGAAAGAACCGCCATATGAATACGAAACACAGAAGATGCCGATTGACATCCTTGCAGGCACAGACAGGCTGAGAATAGAGATAGAAAAAGGCGAATCCATCAAGAATATGGAAGAATGGTGGACAAGACAATCAAAGGCATTTCAGAAAATCAGGAAAAAATATTTACTGTATTCGTAATTACTGCTGACTTTTATGCCAAAATTTTCTATAAAAATATTCCTCCCTGCCGCCGGTTTGGGTGAAAGGCTTAGGCCGATTACATACCAAATCCCAAAACCGCTGCTGCCGGTTTTAGGGAAACCTTTGCTTGAAATCATTTTAGATAAATTTTCAGAAATATCTTGGGGCAGGATCGGGATCAATCTTCATTACATGCCAGAGTTATTGCGCCGATGGATTAAGCAGTCTGCATTTGCAAACCGCATGGAATTATTTCCTGAAGACCCTGTTCTCGGGACTGGAGGAGCATTGAAAAATGCCGAAATCTTTCTTTCAGACAACCATTTTCTTGTGCATAATGCGGATATTATGTCTGACATTGATTTCACACGCCTTATAGAGACTCATCTTTCCTCAGGAAATATTGCGACATTGGCAACACACAACTATCCAAAATATAAAAATGTGGTTGTGGATGAAAACGGCTATATTCTTGACGTTGAAAACCCAGGCACATCAATCCCGAATCCAGACACAATAGCTAAAAAAGTTGCATACACAGGTATTGCCGTATATTCTCCTGAGATATTAAAATTCCTGCCATCCGGTATCTCACATGCGACAGTTGCATGGCTTGCTGCTTCAAAAGCAGGGCATAAGGTTCAGGCTCTTGATTTCACCGGCTCTTACTGGAGCGATATAGGAACACCTGCCACCTACGCCTCTGCAATTATTGATACGTTAAGGAAGGATGGAGAGACGGTTTATATTCACCCTTCAGTAAAAAACTGTAATGATGTTGATATGGATGGACATATTGTTGTCGAAAGAGAATCCATATTAACTGACAGCTCTTCACTCAGGAATTGTATAATGCTTCCAGGAAGCAGAACTAAAAGCGGAGAACACTACGAGAACTGCATTCTCGGCGCTGATTTCAGAATAGACCTTAAAGAATCAGAGATGATAGGGACATCAACAGATGAAAGTAAAATTCTCATCGGCCCAGGAGGCTCTGACAGAAAATATTACAGGATTGAAAAAGACGGGAAAACAGCAGTGTTCATGGAATGCGGAAAAAACGATCCTGATTTTGAGAGGCATATAGAATACACAAGATTTCTGTCAAGATACTCCATCCCCGTACCTGACCTTCTTGAAGTAAAGAAAGATGAAATGCAGGCAGTGTTTGAAGACCTCGGAGACATCTCGCTCTATAGCTGGCTCAAATGCCATCGTAACGAAGAAGAGATTGAAGACATGTACACAAAGGTTCTGGACACAGCTGTTATGATTCATGCAAATGCAGCAGAACATCTCGCTGAATGTCCTCTTTTGCAGAACAGGGTTTTTGATTACAAACATTTCAGATGGGAAACAGAATATTTTACTGAAAGATTTGTAAAAGGAGTTAAAAATATTAGCATAGAAAACCTTGCAGCACTTCAGGATGAATTCCACAGTCTTGCATATAAAGCTGATTTATTTCCAAAGACAATAATCCACAGAGATTTTCAGTCACAGAATATCATAATAACAAAAGACAGTCCGAGACTGATTGATTGTCAGGGGATGAGGATTGGGCCTCCTGCGTATGACATTGCTTCAATTTTATGGGACCCGTACTATAGTCTAAAAGATGATATGAGAGAAACGCTTTTGGAATATTACATCGATCAAGTAATCCCCCGTCGCCCCCCTTTAGCAAAGGGGGGATGGGGGGATTACCAAATAAATAAAAATTTCAAGGAAACTATCCTTCGCTGCCGTTTGCAAAGGCACATGCAGGCGCTCGGAGCTTACGGATTCCTGTCCTCTGCAAAAAATAAAAAATATTTCCTGAAACACATACCTGAAGGATTACGACTTTTAAAGGAAGATGTGTCTATTCTCGGAAGTGAATATCCTGAACTG
>JAPLLK010000084.1 GCA_026387575.1 Nitrospirota bacterium
AATGTTCTGGAGTTCCCTGACATTGCCCGGCCAGTTATAATCCATCAGCAAATTGAGAGCCTTATCGTCAATAAACTGTACATTTTTACCTATATCACAGGAATACTTCAGAAGGAAATACCTTGTAAGGATTGCTATGTCGTCCTTTCTTTCCCTCAAGGAAGGCAATTTAAGGGTGACAACATTTACCCTGTAATAGAGGTCCTCCCTGAAAGCGCCGTTTTTTACCATATCAGCAATATTTTTGTTTGTTGCAGTAATAAATCTTATGTCCACCTTCCTTGCCTGAACGCCTCCCAGTGGCCTAATCTCGCGGTCATCTATAACACGGAGTAGCTTTGCCTGCAAGGGCTGGCTCAAATCGCCTATCTCATCAAGAAAAACCGTGCCTCCGTCAGCCTCTTCAAAAAGCCCTCTCTTTGCAGTAACAGCACCTGTGAATGCCCCTTTTACATATCCGAATAACTCTGACTCAAGCAAGTTTTCGGGAATTGCGCTGCAGTTTATAGGAATAAATGATTTGTCCCGCCTTAAACTGTTGTAGTGTATAGCCCTTGCAAATAACTCCTTTCCTGTGCCTGTTTCACCAAAAAGGATAACATTGCTCTTTGAACCGGCAATCTTTTTTACATCACCTATCAACGATTTAATCTCACTGCTCTGGCCTATTATTTTCTCAAAATCATACCTTTCTTCTATCTGCTTTTTCAGCAGTAGGTTTTCTATCCGAAGCGCCCTCTCCCGCAAGGCGTTCCTGACGACCCGCTTTATCTCCTCATGTATTATCGGTTTTATCACATAGTCATAAGCGCCTGCCCTCAGAGCCTCAACCGCTGTCTCTAATGAAGCAAATGCCGTGATAATTATGACTATCTGTTCGGGATTCTGTTCCCTGCATTTTTTCAGGAGTTCAATGCCATTGATGCCTGGCAGGATTACATCGGTGATTATGAGGTCATAAGATGCGGTTTCAAGGATTTTAATGGCGGATTCTGCGCTCATGGCAGTCTCCACCTCATAGCCTTCTCTCAAAAATACTCTTCCCAGCGATTCGCAAAGGGTTTCTTCATCTTCAACTACGAGCAATCTGTCAGCCATTCTGTTCTATAGGGAGCCTGATTGTAAAGGCGGTTCCCTCTCCTTTTTTGCTCTTAACAGTGATTGTGCCGTCATGTTCCCGCACTATACCATAACATATGCTCAACCCCAGCCCCATGCCTTTACCCAACGGCTTAGTTGTGAAAAAGGGGTCAAACACCTTGCTTAGCATAGATTCATCCATTCCGGAGCCGGTATCGCTGAACATTATTTCAACAAAAGCTCTCCCTGCCTTATTCATTGAAATATTAAGCTTGCCTCCATCAGGCATGGCGTCAATTGCGTTAAGCATAAGATTCAGGAAGACCTGCTGTATCTGATCAGGATTTACCTTTATCATCGGGATGTCCTCTATGTCCGTTGTAAGCTGGATATCTCTAAATCTTTTGTCATATTTTACAAGATTGATCGTTCGGTCAAGAATCTCTGAAATGCTGGAAGGTATTTTCTCGGCAGAGGAAATCCTTGCAAAGTCTCCAAGGCTTCTGACTATCTTGGCAATCCTTTCTATGTGATTATTTATCGTGCCAAGCGATTTTTCAGTGAATTCAACATCCTCGGCAGAATCCATTTTTAATGAATTAAGCTCCTGAACAAGAGAAGATATTGAGGCGATGGGATTGCCTATTTCATGTGATATCCCTGCAGTCAGTTTGCCTATGCTTGCGAGTTTTGATGTCTGAAGAAGCTGTTCTTCCATTTTTTTCTTCTCTGTGATGTCCTCAAGTATGACAACATATCCGCCTGAAGGGTCTTTAAATGGGTTGATTTTTATTTTGAATACCTGTGCTGAGGGGTGAACAGTCATCTCTTTATGCGTGCTCTGCAAAAGCAGTTCTTTCGTAATCCACGGCAGTAAATGGGTTATAGACCTGTTATATGCAGATGCCTTTTTCATGCCTGTAATTGTCTCCATCTCTTTATTCCAGTATTTAACCAGAAGCGAGGAATCAAGCGTGACAATCCCCGCAGGGGCGCTTTCTATAATATTCTCGCTGAATTCTTTAAGATATGCCAGATTCCTGTTTGCCTCTGCAAGCTCCTGCCTTGAAAACCTGAGCGTGTCTGCCATCTGCTTTATAGAACTGGAAATCTCTCCCCTCTCCTGCTCAGTTATAGTTAATTTTTCCTCAAAGATAATGGTGGCTATGGCAGAGCCAAGAACCCCGGACAATACCCTCTCGGCTTCATCCCTTAACCTGATAAGGTCATACTGTGATATGGAATCTTTATTTATCCCCTGTTTCACAATGAAATTATTTACAACATCCCTTGCTTCTCTTCCGCCCATATACTGTCCAAGTATCTCTTGTATCTGCTGTATGCTGTAACTTCCTTTTACATGCGGCATCTTGGGAGAATAGGATTCAACAAACAGCAGGGATTGCCTTTCATCCTCCTCGCTCTGTCTGCTGAATATAGAAAATCCCACATAAAATAAAATATTAAACAGAAGCCCCCAGAAGAGTGAATGGCTCCATCGGTCAAATCCTTCAAGCCCGAAAAGCGCCGTAGGGTTCAGAAATTTTGAATTGAAAATATTATCTACAAAACCGCTTTTTTCAATTATCCCTGCCCTTGTAAGCGCGGGTATGAGCAGCGTATAAAGCCACACGGCAAATCCTGCCATGATGCCCGCAACGGCCCCTTTTTTATTGCCTCCCTTCCAGTAAAGACCGATGAGAATCGAAGGAGCAAAAATAGTGACGGCCTCAAAAGATTTCAGTCCGATATCAACCAGGCTGTAAAACTCCCCTATATAAACAGCAAAACCATATCCCATGAATATGCATCCTAGAATTACTGCCCTTTTGATGTTAAGGATTACATAATGGAAACCCTTCATTGCATTCATGCTCCAGTTCCAGAGAGTAGGCATTACAAGGCTGTTCATAACCATGGTGCTTAGAGCAAGAGACTCCACTATTATCATTGCGGTAGCTGCTGAAAATCCTCCGATAAATGCAAGAAGGGCAAGCATGGGATAGCCCTGTTTAAGAGGTATGCTGAGCACAAAGTAATCAGCGTTTTCCAAATTGCCGCCAAGGAGCAGTCCTCCGTAGGCAATGGGAAGAACAAATATATTTATTAAAAACAGGTAAAGAGGAAAGAGCCACATAGCTTTTTTAATATGTTCATATGAAGAATTCTCCACAACCATAATATGGAACTGCCTTGGCAAAAACATTATAGCCATCATAGAAAGAAAAGTAAGAGATGTCAATTCAAGAAAGCTGACGCTGGAGCCCTCACCGAGCATCATAGTGGAGGCATGATGGGAATTTCCTATCTGCCTGAATATATCGCCAAAACCGTTAAATATCCCATATGTCACAAAGATGCCAACGCCAATAAAAGCAATAAGTTTTATAGCGGATTCAAAGGCTATGGCAAAGACAAGCCCGCCGTGCCTCTCCGATGCATCCAGCCTCCTTGCCCCGAATATTATGGCAAATACCCCCAGCATTAGAGCAATGGACCATCCGGCAAAATGGCTGCCCTCCGGCCTTCCCGACAGAATGGAAAAAGTTGTCATTATAGCTTTAAGCTGAAGGCCGAGGTAAGGAGTTATGCCGACAACTGCAACGATTGTCACAAGCGACGAAAGGAACAGAGATTTGCCATATCTTGATGCTATGAAATCTGATATGGTAGTAATCCTGTTTTCCTTTGATATATAGACTATCTTCCTCAGAACAACCCACCAGAGCGCTGCCATTATTGTAGGACCTATATAAATAGTGAGAAAATTCAGGCCGGTATTGGCAGCCTTTCCAACGCTCCCGTAAAATGTCCATGATGTGCAATATACCGCAAGCGACAGTGAATAGACGTATGGATTGGAAACAAGACTGCGGCCTTTTTGCTCTTTCTTTTCTGCATGATATGCAACAAAGAAAAGCAGCATAAGATAAGAAAATATAATTAGAAATAACAGCCAGGTAGAAAACAATTAGTCCCTTTCGTCCTCATTTTGCGTAAAAATTGTGGTTATAAAAATAAGCGCGATATAAATAATCCAGATCAGAAAAAGATAGACAGGCAGATTATGGTTGAATATGCCTATGATAGGCCAGCTAAAAAGGATAAGGCCAATAGCGAAAAGAAAAACCCAGATGTCTCTTCTCATAATTTTGCTGTGTTACAGCAAATACCTATCCTTCTCCTTTTAGAGTAAATATTCAGCGAGATTAATCCTGTATTTATTAGGGTCCATTGTCTTAACAATAGTCCTCAGAAATTTTCCATCAGGGGCTTTTTCCAAGAGGTCAACAATATGCCTGTCCACCTTTTCTCCTTTGCTATTGATTATAACCAGAACCTTTGGCCTGTCTAAAAAAAGAGTATTGCTCTGATAGACAACTCCCAGTTCTTTTGTATCAAGCATAACAAGACTCCCTGTAGGGAATACACCTATCATATTAATAAAAAACTTGAAAAGAATAGGATCAAGCTGCGTTCCCGCCCTCTCCATCATAATGCTCAGCGCCTTATCAGGAGGCATAGGAATTCTTGAATAAACCCGTGCTGATGTCATGCTATCATACTGGTCAGCGAGGCTTATAATCTTTGAGTAGAAATCTAATTCGAAAGATTCTCTCGTTTTAGGGTACCCTGAAAGGTCATAGTACATATGATGCTCAAACGCAACAATAGCTGCCCTTGCTGCTGTAGCATCAATACCCCTCATTTTCAGTATAGCCCTGACACCCCAGAAGGGATGTTTTTGCACTATGTGCCATTCATCATCGGTAAAGCTGGTCGGCTTATTCAATACTTCGCTGGGTATTTCTACCTTGCCTATATCATGAAACAGTGCAACAAGGCCAAGTTCTGTTAGAGACCGCTTGCTCAGACCGAGTCTCTGCGCAAGCGCGACAGCGAGTATGCTTACATTAACTGAATGATGATATGTATATTCGTCATAATCTTTAATAGTAGTCATGCCAAGAAGGAGTTGCTCTTCTTCAAGTATTAAGTCTACCATTGACTCTACCACTCTCTTCGCCTTTTTTATGTTTATCTTTTCACCTGATTTGATCTTGTTTATTACGCCTCGCGTATATGAAACAGCGTTAAAATATGATTTTTTTACCATCCTCCGGATATCAACCTCGCCCTCCGTTTTTCCCTCCCCTGCTATCTTTCTTAGGTTGCCGACTCCTAAGCTTTTAACATCCGTCAACTCTTCTGCAAGTGTCTCAAAAGGCTCCAGAGAGGAAGCCGAAGCTGTAAAGGCCCTTAAAAAGTTTTGCACATCTTGAGATTTTAAAACGTCTCTGAATACAATACTGCCCAATCCTCTCTTTCTGAATTCTCTTATAAGAAAATCAAAATTAGGAAGATATTCCAGAGAGTATCTTATCCGTGTTTCATTCAGGTAGAAAAACTCTCCCCCGAGTTCAAGCACCAATTCTCTCTCTGATGCAATTAACGGGTTTGTAGCCGCAATAAACTTATCTATTGCTGTAGTCACAGCAATATTCCCAGGGTCATGGATAGCAGAGGTCCTTATAATAACCGCAAGTTGGTTTACTATGGTTTTTGGCTCTGCAAAAACCTCTCCCTTAACTTCGTTACCTGCCATGCTCTATCCTTTTAATTGCGGAATAGACGTATTCTCTGAGAAGCTTATGTCTTGATTCCTTTGTCTTATGCAGCAAGGGCAGCGCATCGTTGTTTCCAATCAATCCAAGGCAGTATGCCGCACATGCCCTGTTTTCATCATTCAATGCCCTCTTAAAAAAAGATTTTTTTTTCAAGGTTTTCATCAAAAATTCCACAACATCATTGTCTTTCCAGATGGAAAGAACCTCATAAAATTCTTTTTTCTCGCTAAAATCCATCTTTACGAAAGTTGCAGATGTCATTCTCTGGAGTATTATGTTTTTAGCTGCTGTTGAACCTATATTGCCCAGAGCCCTTGCCGCAGCAGTCCTTATCTGGACCTCAGGGTCATTAAAGCATCCCCTTAATACCGGAAACACTTCCGGGACGCCAATTTCCCCCAGAGCCTTTATTCCCTCCTTCCTGACTCTTATATCGCTGTGATTTACTGTCTTAAGAAGATAATCCGCAGCAGCCTTGTCGCCTACCCTCCCAAGTATATATATAATATTCCTGACAACATACCACCTTGAATCGTAAAGTCCCCTTGCAAGGCTATGTATGTCTTTTCTTCCTAAAGATATTAAGGCATTAATGACATTCTTCCGTGCAGGAATACTCTTAAGTTCTCCGAGTATTGTTATGAACGGCTGAATCGCATTTTTATCCAGAAATGCCACATATTCATCCCAGACCTTCTCGCTAATCTCAACTCCGCTGTCAAGAAGTTCGCCAAGGAGTTTTATTGTGGTATCAAATCTCAGAAAAGGAAAAACCATATTCAGATTTTTTTTAGCGTCATCGGCAATGGATGGCATAGCAGTAACTTCCCTTGCTTTCCTGAGAATATCCAGCACTGTTTCCAGATTACCGTGCCTTATTGAAAACTCTATAATGCTGTTGAGAAAGTGCCCCACATCTTCGTATTCACTTTTATTCTCAGCCTGATAAAGCATCTCAAAAATAATTGCAATAAGCTTGCCTGTTTTGTCCTGAGCATCCCTTTCAATCTCTTTCACAACAGCATGCAGGTCATTATCTGTCAGAGGAACTATTGATATTTCTTTAACGCCTTCTTCAGTAAATACATCCTCGTATGCCTTTGTCAGTTCGTCTCCACCTGCTGTCTTATCTTTTATCTCCTTTACTGCCACACTCTCATAGTCCTCATCTTCCGTAAGAAACAACTCATCAACAACATATTTTACGTAATGAAAATCCTTCTCCCACAGAAGCGTTACAACATCATCGTCAAGAACTTCCTTGTCATAATCAATCGTAAGGATCTTCATAAAATCCTCGAGTTCCTCCACGGAAAATCCTTTCTTGAAAGTTATCTCCCTCAATCCATCTTTAAAGAAAAAAAGCGCGATATTGTCTTCTTTCTGTGGGTTGGAATATATCTGCTCAGAATCACAGAATATCTCATTCTGCTTTATCTTGAATGTCAATTCGTCTCTGTAATCAAAAAAGTTTCTGAATTTCGCATGAGTATCCTCTATCGTCTTGGCATACATCGGATTCGTCTCAGGATACATTCTGAACGTTTTCTTGGCCTTAATAAGCGCCTGGACTATCTCCTTTGCTGCCCTTATGTCATCAAGCAATTCCATTCTATACCATCACCATCCTTCGTTCTCTCGCAAAGTTCTTGATTATCATCAATGAGGAATACAGTCTTTGCAGCCTCACATTCCTCATCCTGAAAGACGGTGAATCACTGAGAATAATCTTCTCTCCCCTGATAGCTATCTGTGCTTGTATTATCTCGTGATATAGTCCTGTAAGAGAGTCTATATCAAGCGGTTTGAGAAACAACGGATTAACCGTCACATAGCCGTCGGCTATGTCATACGCCATAGCCTTAAGGCTTTTCCCTCTTATGCTGCTAACTGGCATCTGCTGTTTTTCTCCTCACGAATATCCTTGATACAAGGATACCTACTTCGTAAAGGACTATCATGGGTACAGCCATCAGAGTCTGATTGAACATATCAGGCGTCGGAGTAAGTACGGCAGCTATGATGAAGGCAATTAATATGGCATATTTTCTGTTTTTTGCGAGTGTCTTCGTAGTTACAATCCCCATGCGTGTAAGAAAGATTATAACAATAGGCAGTTCAAAAACAGCTCCGAATGCGAGTATAAACTTAAGGCAGAAATCCACATACTGCCCCACCGACAGCATAGGCATCAGGACATCGCCTACGTTATAGGACACAAGAAATCCCATTGCAAACGGCAGGACTATAAAAAAACAGAATGCGGCGCCCGCCATAAAGAGAGTTGTTGCTGAAATGATAAATGGAAATACATATTTTTTTTCCTTTGGAAGAAGGCCCGGCGATATAAACTTCCACAACTGGTGGAATATTACAGGCAATGCAAGCACCAGGCCGGCTACAAATGACACTTTCATGCTCATCCAGAAAGCCTCGGCAGGCGCCAGAAATACAAGCTTCATAGTCTGGGAAAGTTTTTCCTGAGGGATTATGCTTATAAAAGGATTTTTCATAGAAAAGGACAGGCTGTATCTGAGCGGAAACATAATGGATTTGAAAATCTCTTCAGAATAATTAAACGTAAACACAAAAGCTGCTATCAGAGCAGTCAGAGATATGGTAATCCTCTTTCTGAGTTCTCCGAGATGTTCTATAAGGGGCATTCTTTCACTTTCCATATTTCTTACCACGCTTGAGCAGAGGAGCTAAAAATTTGAAAAATGCAATCTCTCAACATTCACTCTGCCCCTTTCTCTTTTGAATCCTTAGCTGTAGCTGCCTCTTTTTCGATTTTGCCGGTAACATTCAGATGGGACATCGGATCTTTTATATCATTGAGTTCAGAGTTCATCTGCTCCTTAATGCCGTACATTGCCCTCTTAAGTTCAGCCATTCCTTTACCGATTGTTCTGCCCAGTTCAGGAAGCCTCTTAGGGCCGAAAACCAGTAAAGCAACTATAAAAATAAGTATAAGTTCCTGCATTCCGATATCAAACATTATTCCCTCACTCTAATGCTGCGGTACAGATAACTGTTACCGCGTTTAAGAAGCGTTAAAAGTCTTTCACCGGATTTCATGTTCTTGATAATTATAGCAAATTCCTCTGTCGAATTAATCCTGCTGCCGTTCGCCTCTGTTTTGACCCTACTAATCATTTCTCCTCCTCATATACCTTCTTTATCGTTTTCTTTTCAACAGGAAGAATTGCTGTTATTGAGAGCATAACCCTGTATTCAGGGCTTCTGTTTTTAAAGTCAACCCCTACGCCTACGGTTGTATAAAGATAATCCGTTGCCATGAACCTGTAGCCGAATCTGCCCTCAAGGTCATCAAGGCTGCCTGAATAGTGGCTTTTCCTCCCATATATCTCTGCGAGCACCTTGAAGTCGTGCGCAGCCGAAAAATCAAATCCGGCTGAGAAGCTTACCTCATCTCCAAGTTTTGATGAGCCGGCCTTCTCATAAAATATATTAGCATGTCCGCTTACAGGCCCGACTCTCTTGCTGACAATAATGCCTGCGCCTGCCCTTCCATCTGTGCTGAAAACTTCCTTCCCTGATGGGATAGAGGCGTTGACCAGATAGGCTACGGAAGGCGTGTATTTACTTTCATCAATCACTCTGTGTTTGACGCCTAAAGCGATATCTTCAAATCCTGATTTCACCTCGTTCCATCTATCAACGTAAGGGACAGTAGCTATAAATTCTATCCTGTCATTTATACCGTGCGCATACTGAAAAAGATACCTGAAAAAATCAGGTTCTACCGACTTCTCAACTCCGGCGCCAACTGCGTAGTTTCCCTTCTTTAGACTGTCTGCGCTGAATGTTGAAAAAACTCCATAAGGGGCGACTGGCTGGAGGCCCTTTATATCAAATCCGTAAGCATGTCTGATAAAGAGAAAGCAGCTAGAAAAAACCAGGAGGAAAACATACTTTTTCATTCATAAAACATACCAGAAAAAATCTATAACTGTCAATTAAACAAAATCTATTTCTTGCTTGAAATAAACACGCCATCCCAATCAGAAGGCGGTGGCGTATGAAGGTATTCACGGCATCTTTCAGCGTAAAGCTTTGCCACAGGGTCATTGTGTTTGCCTAAAAGCCCTGTAAAAATATCAAGCGCATTCTGAAAACCCTTTGCCCTGTAAACCTTCAGGGCTTCGGAAAATCCCTCTGCAAGCGTGTTATTCCAGTCTGCAATTAACTCAAAAATCGCAACGGGTTTTTCCTTGCCCACAACCCTCATAAGATCTATTTCCCTTAACATAAACTTGTCCTTCACCTTTCCGGCAGTAAACTCACTCAGGATTATATGAGTGCCGTAATACTTGTTCTGTCCCTCAAGCCTTGAAGCCAGATTTACCGTGTCGCCAATCGCCGTATAATCAAATCTCATATCCGCTCCCATGTTGCCGACAACCGCATATCCTGTATTTATGCCTATCCCTATATCAACAGGTGGAAGCCCTTTCTGTTTAAAACTGCTGTTTATTTCCTTCAATTTATCAATCATTTCTATTGCTGTCCTGCATGCCTTTTCAGGGTGTTCCGTCACATCAAGAGGTGCATTATAAATTGCCATCACCGCATCGCCGATATACTTATCCAGCGTCCCGTTATTCTTCAGGACAAGTTCTGTCATAGGGCCAAGATATTCGTTAAGGAGCGAGACAAGTACATCAGGCGCAAGCTTTTCCGAGATGCTTGTAAACCCTCTTATGTCCGAAAAAAGCACCGTTATCTCTTTCTTTTCGCCTCCGAGCGCAAGCCTGTCTGGATTCTTTATTATCTCTGCAACAAGCTCAGGCGAAACATAACTTGAAAACGCCTTTTTAAGATAGCGGTTCTTCCTTTCTACCACAAGGTTTCTGTATGCCTCAGAGCTTACAAATGCTATCGCTGTTGAGGAAAGCGGGTACAGCAGACTCATATCTATGGAATAGTTTCTGAACAACAAATAATTGAAAACAGCATATATGCCGGATACAAACATAAAAGCAACAAGCCCCAAAAAGCTGTTCCTCAATATGCCGAGAAGCAATGTAAGGATTACAGAGAATAACGCTAAACATAAAATCTCAATAGCAATTATCCTTCCATCCCTCAATATGAATCTGCCCTGAAGAGCATTGGACATTACAGTTGCATGTATCTCAACTCCCGGAAAGGCTGACTCAACAGGGGTTGCCCTCATGTCATAGATGCCGACCTCTGTTGCGCCTACAAATACAATCCTGTCCTTGAGTTCTTCTTTTTTTATCCTTTTTTTAATAACATCAACCGCTGACAGTGTGGCAATAGTCCCACCCTTGCCGTAATAATTCACGGTAAGCCTTCCGCTTTCATCAGAAGGAATAGACATATCTCCGAGCCTGAGAGAGGAAACACCGAAAGGTTCCACTTCAAGCATGACCTCCTTGCCTGTGTAATGTTTCAGCGCCTTTAATGCCAAAGACGGATAAATGTCTCCGTTATAAAGCATAAGAAGCGTGGATTTTCTTACAGGGCCGTCAGCGTCCGGGTCTGTATTGAAAAAGCCAAAATCCAGCGCGCTGCGTCCGAGCAAGGGGATATTTGTCTCCACAAAAGGCCGCTGATATACAGGAACCGAGGTCACACCTTCTGCAATCTTCAGAAGCTTTATCTTTGACAACTCTATCTGGGATATAGCCTTGGGGTCTGCATCTTCTTTTTCATCTCTGAAAAAATAACCGAGGATTACACTGCCGTTTTTTTCTATGGCTCTGGAAAGGACTGCGTCTTCTCTGCTGTCCGAAGGTTCGGAGAAGACAATGTCCAACGCTGTTACCTTTACTCCGTATTCTTTCAAGCTATTCAGAAGTCCGGCAAATACAGACCTTTTCCATGGCCACCTGCCGAGTTCATTGACGCTCTTTGAATCTATCGCAACTATCACAACCCTGTTGTCAGGCTGCACATTCTTTCTGATTTTAAATCTTGCATCCTTGAGTTTCAGGTCAACCGCATCAAGAAAATGAAAATTCTGTCTGTAAATGAAAAAAGTTATAACTGAAGCAAGAAAACCGATTACAATAAAGGTCAGCAGTCTGGAGTATTTCATATTTACCAGTTCTCTACGAGTCTGCGACAAGCCGGTTTTTGGCTTAACCGCATTAATCTTTAATTCTCTGGAGATAAGTTTCTACATTGCCGATATGTTTGCCGTTAGGGAATTCGCTTTTATACTGAAGCAGCCTTTCCTTGGCCCTTTTTGCAAATCCCATTTCATCAAGAAGTATCCCTGTAAGATAAAGCGCTGTTTCACGCTGCGGACTTATCGGGTATTCCTCAAGGATAAGCAGATATTCTGCAAGCGCAGCCTCCTGATTTCTAAGGAACCTTGAATAAACAGCTCCCCTCTCAAGCCTTGCATCGCCTCTGATCTCGAGTTTGTCAGTCAGGTCAAGCGCTATCTGAAAAATATAAAGTGCCTCCTCATACTTTCCGGCGTCAGCCAGATAATGAGCATAATTTATATTCCACCTTGCTATTATATGAGGAAGATCCCCTGATATTTCCCACTCTTTCGGAGGCTTTGCAGCGGTAATTTCTTCAAAATCTTTCTTTGCTGTGTATAATGGCGTATCCTGTTCAACCTTAACCGGGTCAGTCGGGTTGATTCCCCTTGTGTTCTGAACCATAGTGTCTGAAGAAAGCGGCTTGGATAATTCCGTATTGCCTGAAATCTCAGCGGTGCCCTCATTTCCAAAAAGGACATTTGCATAACCCTGTGTCATCATCATGAATTCAGTGCCTTTGATCCCGGCAACTGCTGTGGGGCTTTTCACCTTGAAATTTGTCTGCTGCCCTGCAAGCCTTGTAACAGTAGCCCTGAGCTTGCCCTGAGTTAATTTAAAAACGCCTTCCTTTTTGTCAGTTGAAACCAGAAATTTGTCTATCTCAAGTTCTGTGTTA
Source organism: Nitrospirota bacterium (assembly GCA_026387575.1). GTDB lineage: Bacteria > Nitrospirota > Thermodesulfovibrionia > Thermodesulfovibrionales > UBA1546 > UBA1546. The sequence goes on from JAPLLK010000084.1 coordinate 12,651, forward strand.
TTGGCGAGGGTAAAAGTGCTGCCATCGGACAGAGACAGTTTTGCCCATCCATCCTTGCCAGTCTTTATCCAATATCCTGTTTCAAAATCCATGCCTTCCTTGGCTTTTTTATAAGGCACATTTGCTTTGTCTCTCCAAGATACTTCACCGCTGAGCTTTGCAATTTTACCTGCAGCAGCATACACAGTGGAAACGAACATAAAGAAACACACATTGACCAGAATAATTAAAAATATCTTTTTCATAATTGCCTCCCCAAATCAGGTTTTCAGTTTGTAACCCTTTTTTATCAGGGGTTCCCCACACAAAGCATGGATTCCCCCTTCAGAGAAAATTAATATCAAATATTGCCTTTACTGTCAAGGTAAAAATACCATACCTGCGCTCAAACCACTTCTCAATATGCCCTGCAGATACATTTTGCTTAACTATTGTATAACGTATAAGTCCAAGACAGTTTGTCATTCCCCCGATAATATCGGGGGAATCTTTTTTGTTTTATGAAGGATTCCCGACGCGCTTTGCTTGCGGGAATGACATCTGATTACTGTCATTGTGTATAACTACGGAAAGAAGGTTCAGTTCTTCATAGATTTCTTCGGGCGTCATTATTGCGCCGCCCGTTCTTCCGTAAAAAAGAACTTCCGATTTACCGTTAACAGCAAGCCTTACATCCTCAACCATCTGGCCTGCATTAAGTTCGATCGTGAAAGACTAATGGGACGGAAAAATCCTAATCTGGAGCCTTCACTCCGCAACTTCTTGACGGCAGAAAACGCTATCCGAGCCGCAGTTCCGAATGCAACAACTATTGTCTCGGCATCTTCTGTGCCAAACATCTCAAATCTTACCTCATCCTCTTTCATCTTCCTGTATTTTTCCTGAAGAATACTGTTTCTAACCTCAAGTTCACCTTCGCCCATATAGAGAGATTTAATTACATTTGGGCTTCTCCCGCCGCACCCTGTCAGCGCCCATGTTTTCTCCGGAAGATCAGGCTTTATATAAGGTGTCTGATAAAAAGGCTCCATCATCTGGCCCAGTATCCCATCACCGAGAATCATTACAGGATTTCGGTATTCATCTGCCTTATCAAAGGCCAGCATGGTTAAATCCCACAGTTCCTGAAGATTATACGGAGCATATACAAGAAGTTTATAATCGCCGTGCCCGCCGCCTTTTACCGTCTGAAAATAATCCGCCTGGCTACCCGATATGTTTCCAAGTCCGGGACCTCCCCTCTGCATATTCACAATTACAGATGGAAGCTCTGCTCCGCACAGATAGGAAACAGTCTCCTGCATCAGGCTTATGCCCGGGCTGCTTGACGATGTCATAGCCCTCGCACCTGCAGCAGAGGCGCCATACACCATATTTATTGCGGCTAATTCGCTTTCAGCCTGAATAAAGACGCCTCCTGCGTCTTCCATGCGCCAGGACATATATTCAGGGATTTCGTTTTGCGGGGTTATTGGATAGCCTGCATAAAAACGGCAGCCCGCCTGAATCGCCGCCTCTGCTATGACCTCATTGCCCTTCATGAAAAGCTTTTTAGACATCGGAAACATTATATCACATTTGACAAAACTCTTACCCTTACATTATGATTTTTTCACAATACCGAGGAGATATTAATGTATTTTCAGGAACTGATTTTAAAGCTTCATGACTTCTGGTCAAAGCAGGGCTGTGTTCTGCTCCAGCCTTATGACATTGAAGTCGGCGCAGGGACCTTTCATCCTGCAACCTTCTTTAAAGTCCTCGGACCCGAGCCATGGAAAACAGCTTATGTTGAACCTTCAAGAAGGCCTACAGACGGCAGATACGGTGAAAACCCGAACAGGCTTCAGCATTATTACCAGTATCAGGTAATCCTTAAGCCCTCGCCGAATGAAAGTCAGGAAATTTATCTTGAAAGCCTCACATATCTCGGCATAGAACCTCAAAAACATGACATACGGTTTGTGGAAGATGACTGGGAATCCCCAACACTCGGCGCATGGGGGCTTGGATGGGAGGTCTGGCTTGACGGAATGGAGATAACGCAGTTCACATATTTTCAGCAGGTAGGAAGCATTGATCTGAAGCCTGTATCTCTTGAGATAACATACGGGCTTGAAAGAATTGCCATGTACCTTCAGAATGTAGACAATGTATTCAACCTTGAGTGGTCCAAGGGCATAAAATACGGCGACATTCACCATATCGACGAAGTGGAATTCTCAAAATATAATTTTGATTACGCAGATACAGAACTTCTGATAAAGCAATTTGAAGACTATGAAAAAGAATCCATAAGACTGCATGAACTCGGACTCGTCCTTCCGTCATATGAGTTCTGCCTTAAGTGTTCTCACACATTTAATCTTCTTGATGCAAGGGGAGCTATCTCTGTAACAGAGAGGACAGGCTACATTGCGCGCGTGAGAAACCTTGCGAGACTATGTGCACATGCGTACCTGAAACAAAGAGAAGAGATGGGCTTCCCACTGCTGAAGACTTAAAATTAACAAGCCGAATAATGAACTATCTCACAATAAGTTATAGGATACCTTAAAGGTGAATCTATGTTTTTTGTTGTCATTCCCGCTTGTCGGGAATCACTCTGAAAGATTCTGGACAAGCCAGAATGACAGAGGATTAAACATCGAACTGTGGTGATTTTTCTTGACGAAACCTGCGATTTCTCCTAAAATCATCCCAAAAGACTCATGCGGGATAAAATATAATGCATACCAAATAAATTATGAAGATAACAAAAGATTTTATAATTGAAAAAATCAAAGAAATATCAAAGCAAATAGGAACATCCTCTTTGCCCAAAAAAGTATTTATTGTAGAATCTGGGATTTCAGAATATGAATATTTAAAACATTTTAATACATGGAATGAAGCAGTTATTGCCGCTGGATTAGAAACTCAAGATTTCGCCAAACCCTACGAAAAGGAAGAGCTGTTTCAGAATTTAAAAGAAGTTTTTGAAAAAAGCGAAGGTCTTTGTTCAAGAACTAAATTCAATAAAATTTCAAGTATTAGTCACGATTCCTATCGGAGGCATTTTGGTTCATGGCAGGAAGCTCTTGTAAATTTCAAAAAATGGCTTGAAGATAACAAATATGATTATCCTTGGGTCGCTGAACTTCCTGACAATCTATCATCTGAAATAATTGAAGAAAATCAAGAAATAACCTCAGAGGAAACTGATTTTAAAAAACAATGGAACGCCTCAACAGGTAATAAATATGGTTCTTTTTTAAACTTCAGAGGCTTACAACATGCTCCTATCAATGAACAAGGCGTTGTTTTTTTATTTGGTATGGTTTGTTTGGAGTTGGGCTTTATTGTTGAGGCAGTCCAAAGTGGTTTTCCTGACTGCGAAGCAAAACGTAGAATTGACAACAAAAAAGACCATTGGGAAAGAGTCCGAATAGAATTTGAATATCGTTCAAGTAATTTCCAAGAGCATGGTCATAACCCAACAAAATGCGATTTAATTGTTTGTTGGGAGCACAATTGGAAAGAGTGCCCTATAGAAGTTATTGAGTTAAAAAAGGTTTTATCTGAATTAGAAGATTAAAAAAGGTATAACAAATCATTAGAGCGGATGCAAAATAGCACCGCTCAATTCAGTCGTTAGATTCTAATGGCAAGAGTAGCTACGCACTACCACTCAATTCCCTGCGTCTTCAAAAAATTCTGCGCTGCCTTATCTCCTAATTTTGCAGCCTTCCTGATGTCTTCCACTGCCTTAAAAACTGTCCTAAAAATAAAATTATCGATGATATTGCCCAAAAATGCTATAATTTACCCATGATTACTGAAACCGACAAAAAAACAATTTATGAAATATCCAAAAAATATCGTGCAAAGCGCGTATTACTTTTTGGCTCCAGCACGGATCCAAAAAAAGAAAGCAGGGATATTGATATTGGCGTAGAAGGCATCGCTGCCAAGGATTTTTTCAGCTATTACGGCGATCTCATGCTTTCTTTGTCAAAACCTGTTGATATAATCGATATTTCAGGAAAATCTAAATTTATTAAATTGATACTCAAAGAAGGAATCCCTCTCTATGGCTGATTATCAGGAAAATATTGAGGCAGAATACGAAGCCATAGAAAAAATTATTTCTGCGTTTCCCACAAGAGACTTATCTCAAATTTCTGAACTTGAACTTGCCGGTGTAGCCGCTTTTCTCCATAATTTTTATAATGGTATTGAAAATGTATTAAAGTAAATATTTTTTGCCAAAAAGCTTGGAATCCCTACAGGTGAATCATGGCATCGCAATTTAATCTTAGACGCTGTTAAAGAAAATATTATTTCGGAATCTCTTTCAGAAGAACTCAAGCGCTTTCTTGCCTTCAGACACTTCTTCAGCCATGCCTACGCACTTGAATTATATCCTGAGCGAATGAAACCGCTTGTCGCGGGCGCCCAAAAAATATTTGAAGATTTCAGAAAAGAAATTAAAAAAAATAAATTTTTAACAAATCAATAGAGCCAAACCACAACGCTTTTTTACAGGTATATACGCACAACCACTACCACTCAATCTTCTGCATCTTCAAAAAATCCTGCGCTGCCTTATCTCCTAATTTTGCAGCTTTTCTGATGTCTTCCACTGCCTTGTAAGTATCGCCGAGCAGCCCATTAACTCTACCACGGTTGAAATAAGCCTCAGAATCGCCGGGATTCAGATCTACAGCCTTATTAAGATTATCAAGCGCCTTGTGATAATTTTCTGATTCGGCATAAGCAAGTCCACGGTAAAAATAAGCCTTCTCATATTCGGGATTTAACTTTATTGAGCGGTTGAAATCCTCAAGCGCCTGCTGTTCTTTTCCCAGCGCTCCATAGGCAACTCCGCGATAGCAATAAGCCTCTTCATGTTTGGGATTTAATTTTACAGCCATGGAATAGTCCTTAACAGCCTGCTGATAACTACCCGACCTTACATGGGCATTTCCGCGGGAAACATAAGCCTTTACATATTTAGGATTTAATTTTATAGCCTTTGTAATGTCCCTAACAGCATATTGATTGTTGCCCACTTCCCCATAGGCATTCCCTCGAAAGACATAAAACTTCTCATACTTAGGATTTAATTTTATAGCCTTTGTAAACGCCTCTATCGCCTTCTGCGGGTTGCCGGAATTCACAAGCACACACCCATTTTCAAACCAGTCAATTGCGCTTAGAGCCTTTACTGCCTCATTATACCCCGATATTATCGGGGCTGTTTTTGCATCTGCACTGCCTGTGTCCTGCCGCTCTTTTAATTTTTCAATTTTTCTCAAAAGCGCTTCTGCTTTTCTCCTTACATCTTCCATTTCTCTTATATATCCCTTATTCTTATTGAGAACAGCAATGGATTTAACTATCTCATCAGGATTAACAGAAACCCATGCTTTAACATAAAAGGTATTCTTATCCCATTTCTGTTCTATCACATCAGTCTTTACAATTACCAAGATAAGAGCCGCAGCCTGATTTTTAGTGAGTTGAAGGTTTTTTATCAGTGCCTTGCTCTCAAGATATGCTTCTATTTCCCCGAATAAAAGCTTCTTCACATTCTCCATTCCAATTATACGGGCAGAGTCTTTGCTGTCAAACTCTCCTGCCTGATAGGTATATTCATTCTGAAAAGAAACCATTTCAGCAAAAGCAGTCCCTGCCGTCAGAGATGTAAAAGCAATGAGCAGCAAAAGAAAATTTTTGACAAGACATTTTTCCCTGATTCTCCGATATTTAAAACTCCTAACACTTGTCACAGGCACCTTACCTTACCTCAGGAGATGCAGCCGGATCAAAAGGATTTGTCCTCACAGCGAGGGAAAACAGATAAGGATACTCTTCCTTTAAATGCTTCATATGCCCCAACCACTCTGTTATCAGCACAATATAAGCCCTCTTTATATCTCCTGCAAGATGTTCATAATCAGCATCGGGCAGAGTTCTCAAATCTTTCCTGTGCGATAATTCCTCTGTCAAATGTGATACTGCCCACAGAAGATCAGTAAAAGATTTGTGCTCCAGTAAATTCGGATTCTGCAGAAGGGCGAGTAAAAACCTTCTTTCTCCGACAAGAAAGTCCCTCAGACCCTCAATATCGCCCCTATTGATCTCAATCCTGCAGTCGTAATCCTTGACATATTTTTTCACCATGGAAAATTCCTGTTCTGACCAATTACCTGCGACAATAAGCCTAACACCTAACTTGTCCGTTTGAGAATCAAAAGAGGAGAGGGATTTCAGAAGCGCTGTGCCGGCCTCGCTGAAAAAAACACCTACAACCATATTCATCTTCTTCAACATGTCACGCTTTTCTCTCTCGTTCAGCAGCCTGTGTATAATCAGCGTAACCAGCAGGACTTCAATGGGGACAAATGCGATGTCACCTAACAAATAAATAAAGATGTGGTGCGTGTCTCTGAAAATTGCATAATGAATAAGATAAAAAACTGCGGAAAGCGCAACCAGAGAAATACCCAGAAGAACCTGCCAGTTAAAAAAACGTTTCATAAACCCTCCACGAGAAATGCTATCAGACTGCTTTTCCCTTGTCAATTAATCTGTCATAGGGTTATAATTTATGCCTGTTATTGTATTAATATCATATCGGCGGATGAAGAGGGAACATTAATGATAAGAAATACCATTCAAGACTCATCGCTGCTTTTAGAGATAGGCACAGAAGACATCCCTGCAAGGTTTCTGCCCTCTGCCATACAGCAACTAAAGGGAAACACAGAGACAATATTCAAAGATAATCATATAAGGTTTTCAGAAGTAAAGACCTTGGGCTCTCCGCGCAGACTGACGGTGATTGCAAACGGGATACCGCCTATGCAGGAAGACAGAGTAAAAGAAATATTCGGGCCTTCCCAAAAAGCGGCTTTTGATGCGGACGGCAGGCCTACAAAAGCAGCAGCAGGATTTGCCGGTTCTCAAGGTATAAGCGTAGAAAGGCTTGTTGTAAAAAAGAAAGATAAAGGAGAATATGTTGTTGCAGTCATAGAAGAAAAAGGCATTTATGTCAGAGAACTCCTGCCTGACATACTCAAAAAGATTGTGCTTTCAGTGCATCTTCCGAAATCAATGAGATGGGGCGGCAATGACATGAGATTTATACGGCCGATAAGATGGCTGCTGTCTCTGTTTGATAACGAAACAATAATTTTTGAGATAGAAGGAATAAAAAGCAGCAATTTGACCCGCGGGCACAGATTTCTGTCGCCTGCCGCTTTTCAGATAAAAGAAATACCGGCTTACGCAAAACTGCTTGCAAATAACCATGTAATAGTTGACCCTCAGGAAAGAATAAGAATTATAACAGAAAAAGCGGAGAAGCTCTCATCTTCCATAAACGGGAAAATCGTGAAAGATGAAGAACTCATTGAGATAGTCTCGAATCTCGTAGAATATCCCGCTCCGGTACTGGGCAGCTTCTCAGAAGAATATCTTAAACTTCCGAAGGAACTGCTTATAACAGTAATGAGAGAACATCAGAAATACTTTGCAATTGAAGATATTAAAGGCGTGCTTACGAATTACTTTATCATTATAAGCAACACCGCCGAAGAAAATTCAGAGACTGTTAAGATTGGAGCGGAACGCGTTATCAGGGCAAGATTTGAGGATGCAAAATTCTACTTTGAAGAAGACTGCAGAAAAAAACTTGAAGACAGAATAAGCGGACTTAAAAATGTGGTGTATCAGGAAAAACTCGGGACCCTCTACGAGAAAGCATTGAGGGTCAAAAAGCTTGCGTCATATCTTGCGTCAAAAATAAATGCCTCTCTCACACAAAAGGTCGAAAGGGCAGCGCTTCTTTCCAAAACAGACCTGCTGACAGGAGTCGTAAGGGAATTTCCTGAACTTCAGGGAATTATTGGAAAATACTATGCGAGCAATGACAAGGAAGACACGGCAGTCGCAGCCGCTTTGATGGAACAGTATCTGCCCGCATATTACGGAGACAGACTGCCTGAAACAGAGACAGGCGCTATTCTCAGCCTTGCAGACAAACTGGATAATATAACCTCATTCTTCTCTGTCGGCCTTACACCGACAGGCTCGGAAGACCCTTTTGCATTAAGGAGACAGACGCTTGCAGTTATAGCAATACTGCTGAATAATGGCTACGCTTTATCACTCAATGATATTGTTACTGCTTCTCTGAAAAATCTAAAAGATACTAAACAAATTGCAGAAACAGCGCTCAGGTTTTTTGAACAGAGGCTTGAGCCTTTGTTTTTATCGGAAGGGTACAGTTCTGATATAATCCAATCTGTACTCCAGCTATCTGCAGAAATCCCGTTAAAAGAAATACGGAGAAGACTTCAGGCTGTTAAGGAATTTAAGGGAACAGAGAGCTACAATGATTTTCTCACTGCCATAAAGAGGGTGAAAAATATTATCCCTGCTACTGCAGTTCCTTCATTAAAGGTAAAACTGTTCCATGAAGATGCTGAGAAAAAACTCCACGAGAAATTCACTGCAATAAAAACCGAAATCAGAAGCTTAATGGATGGACATGAATATTCTGAAGCGCTAAGAATTCTTTCGGATCTGACCGTGCCGATCAATTATTTCTTCGATAATGTCCTCGTAATGGACAAACAGGAAGAGATAAAGCTCAACAGGCTTGCACTCCTTAAGAACATCTGGGCGACTGCATCATCAATAGCGGATTTTTCAAAACTGCAATAAAGATTTGCCGCGGATTATTTCCAGAGTATCAGCAACTTTCAGCGCCAAATCATATCCAGACAACTTTCTGAAAGTCCTTAATCCCCTCTATAATATGATTTGTAGTGCCGCGGTATCCTATCTTCAATTCCGATTCAAGATTGTAATATTTAAGGCACGTGCCGCAGGAGAATATCTCAACTCCCATTGCTTCAATTTCTTTGAGTATCGGAATAACCTCTTCATTGCTGGTGGTCAGCTTTACCCCTGCGTTTAAAAAAAATATCGTATGGGGAATTTCTTTAGTTGCCTTCATTGTCTCAAAAAACCCCTTCATCAACACTTTGCCAAGCGATTCCTCTTTTCCCATCGTATCTGTGCCGATGACAAGAAGAAGGTCCCTTCTTGTTTTTTCTTCTAACTCTCCGCTCTTAACTTTTAACTCTGAACTTATTTTGCACGGATAACCCTTCACTATTTTTACACGCCAGCAGTCATCTTGTTTTTCTACCTCGGAGTAACAACCGCTTTTGGCTGCAAATCTTGAAAGATTCTCTACAGAAGCCTCATTGTCAACAAGGATATAAACTATTCCTTCAGTTATTTTGGAAACTGCATCTTCAGCCATCACAACAGGCTTCGGGCACCCAAGACCTCTTGCATCTATGAACATTGCTCCTCCTCTGCTGCCTTTTTTTAAAATACCATTCTCTAAAGCGGATTTTCAATAGGAATATGAGCGGATAAGCATGGCAGTGCAAGAAAAATCTTCTTTACGTCCCTGCGGGGGGGCGGGTAGGGGAAGAAGGAGAAGAGGGATTAGGAAGAATATATTTTCAGAATACAGGAAATGTCCCCAGGTAAGGACTTTATCTCATAATTTCCTTTCGTTATCATATTTAGTTCATATATTCTCAAGATGCTGGCAAACAAGCTGACCTTTATAAGATTTCATTAAACCTCCGGTAATCCCAATTCTTCAAATACCTGTTGTACAAATGTGTCTGCCTGTTTATGGTCAAGGGTTCTGTTGAAAAATGCCTCGAAAAGTTTTGCCTTTAGGTCTTTAAGGTATTTTTCATAATCGTTGATTGTATTTATCAATACGGGTGTTTTCTTAGGAATCCTTATCAAGAAGCTATCAGGTTTTTGTGCATATACGATATATTTTGCTTCATCAAGGCTTGAAGCGTCATATTTAAAGCCGCTATCTGAAATGACTTCCTGCTGTCCTATGAAGTATGAGCCGAGCTTTAAAGTTTCGCCCGGAACAGAGATTTCCTTGCCATCCTTGAGATGTTTTGAATCAATAAATTCTTCTGGAAATTTCTTAACGCCGTCCGGGATGATTTCTTCAATAATCTGCTCCTTGAGATTTTCAATATCCTTCTGCGTCTTTGCTTGCTTTATTTTCTTGCGTGATTTAGCAAGGTCAATTCTTTCTCTTACCATTTCAGTAAGCCCAGCGTATAGAGGCTTTAGATATTTCTGACTGTCAAGCCCCAAAGCCTCAAGCACAGCACTGTCAAGAGCCTGCCTGTCTTTCATCTTGACCTCTTCAAAGATAGGCTTTATTGGTCGGGTAAGGAGGGTATTGAAAGCTTTCAATATTATTTCTTTTTGCTTGGTAGTAATTTTATCTGTATTAGGAACAAAAAGGCTATTTATATCAGGGCCATAAAATGTCAGCAAGCATTCGCCGAGATTCAAACGACCCAGAAGTTCCACACCTAAAAAAGTAATGCTTGAATTTAAAAGGGCAGAATTTATTAAAGCATCTTTTTTATTGCGAAATACACCTTCAAAAGCTATGTCACCAATTAATGATTGTGACTTATTTGCTGGAAAATAAAAGCGTTCATTTATGAAGCGATTAACGACAAAATGTCCTGGTTTTCTTTCACCTATTCCATACCAAAAAGTTCTTCCCTGAA
>JAPLLK010000006.1 GCA_026387575.1 Nitrospirota bacterium
AGTGAAGCATATGTCTCGCCGAAGATGCCGCCGTTACAGCCACAGTCTCCAACTGCAACAACTATTTTCGGTGTCGGGGTAGCATCGTAAGTTCTTTTAAGCGCAATCTCCATGTTTCTCGATACTGGTCCTGTGACAAGCAGCATATCTGCAAATCTCGGAGACGCAGTGAAATGTATACCGTAACGCTCGCAATTATAAATAGGATTGTTCAGCGCATGTATCTCAAGTTCGCATGCATTGCATGATCCAGCGTCCACATGACGGATAGCAAGGCTACCGCGAAAACGCTTCTTAATAACTTCTTCAAGCCTGTCTCCGACTACTTTAATATTAGATTCCTCTTGGCCTGAAACATCTTCGGTGACAATGCCTGTGCTGAATATCTGGCGAAGGATTCTTATCATAGGTCATGCCCTGAATATGATTGATTAAAGCTTTTATTGCAGAGCGGAAAGTCAGGGACTATATTCCCGGGTATGGACTGCTCAAGTCCCAGCCAGTTAACACTCGAAGGGTCTCTGACCATACACCGGTTTATCTCTCCTGTTGGTCCTGATTGAAGCCAATAAATTATCTCGCCGCGCCAGCCTTCGACCGCTGCAAATCCCGCCTTTTCAGACGAAGGAGGCTCAATTGTTCCGCTGATATTCCCATCAGGAAGGTTGTCAAGAAGCCAGCGTATGATTCTGATCGACTCTCTCACTTCATGGATACGAACCCATGTTCTGGCATGCACGTCTCCCGTGATGAGGACCGGCACATCCAGCTCAATGCGGTCATACTGATTATAGGGAGGAAAAGGGTTGAATATGCGGCAGTCAAGGTTCATACCGCTCGCCCGCGCAACGCCACCCACAACGCAGAGTTCTCTTGCTTTCGCAGGCAAAAGCACTCCTGTGTCCCTCACCCTATCCTCAAGGGAAGAATTTTCATCATAGATTATGACAAGTTTTTCAAATTCCTTCTCAAGCCATTTTAATTCATCTAAAATCTTTCCTTTGCCTTTTACATCAATGTCAACAGCAACACCGCCCGGAATAATTCTGTCCATTATAAACCTGTGGCCGAAAAGTTCGCTGTTAGTGCGGAGAATCGCTTCTTTTAACCGCATCAGTTGATAGAGCATAAAGGCAAATGCTGCGTCATTGCAGATAGCGCCGATATCTCCCAGATGGTTTGCGATGCGCTCACGCTCGAGAAAAAGCGCCCTAAGCCAGAGGGCACGCTCAGGAGGGATGCATCCGGTCATGGATTCAAGAGCCATACAATATGCGAGACCATGCGCAACAGTAGTGTCGCCTGATACTCTCCCTGCAAGCCTGAAGCCATCCTCCCATCTCATTGACTCAAACCGTTTCTCTATACCCTTATGCACATAACCAAGCCGTTCTTCAAGGTTGATAATCTGTTCACCAACTGCGTGAAAACGAAAATGCCCGGGTTCAATAATGCCTGCATGAACCGGACCAACTGGAATCTCATAAACCCCTTCTCCTTCTACCCTTGACCATCTGTATTCGCCTTCCACCCTCGGCATCGGTTTTGATGCATCAAAAGACTTTCTCAAAGGGTATGCGTCTTGAGGCCAGTCCTCAAACTTTATCCACGGTCTTAAATCAGGATGACCTTCAGGAATAACACCCATGAGGCTGTTCATCTGCCGCTCAAACCTATAGGCAGGCAGATACTTTTTTGTGAGAGTTGGAAATGTCGGATCATCCATTGTTGTTACGGTCTTGACAATCAGGTATTCTGAGCCCCACCTGTAACAGGCAAATATGCCGAACCACGGCGTCTCTTCCGTAGCCCATTCAGCGGCAAGCAGCGCATATGACTTTTTCATGGCCTTTGCAGCCTCTGTGAACCTCGTCTTCGGCACAGTGCAAAATACCACAGACGCGGGATACTGGTAATTTTCCCTGAACTTTACATCCTCTCCAATGGCTGAGATTATGGCATCCTTTAATAAACTCATTTCAGTATTTGCACCGCCTTATGAAACCATTGATTGAGAAAAACCGGCATGTACAGCCCTACTGCAAGAACAATAGCCATATGCAAAAGCACCGGCGCATTAGCTACTTTCATAGACTTCTGATATGGAGGAATCTCCCCTGCGACCATCGGCTGCACCTTTCTGAATACAGCGGCAAATGCAACAGCAAGCCCCAGAAGAAGAAACGGGGTCATAAGAGGTGCATCTTTTATAGTAGCGGTCAAAATAAGGAATTCGCTGGTGAATATCCCGAAAGGAGGCATGCCGACAATAGCCATTGCCCCGAACATCATCCCCCAGCCAACAAGCGGATTGCCCCTGATAAGCCCCTTTATTTTATCCATCTCCTGAGTCCGGTGCATCTGAGATGCATGGCCGACTGTGAAAAATATGGAAGATTTCGCCAGGCTGTGAACAAGCATATGCAGCAGTGCGCCGTATGTCGCGATAGGGCCGCCCAAGCCGAAAGCAAATGTGGCTATACCCATATGTTCTATGGAGGAATAAGAAAACATCCGTTTGATGTCTTTTTGCCTGAGCAAAGAGAAGGCTGCCACAAGTATGGAAATTATCCCAAACCCCATCATAATATTGCCTGCATAATGCGTATGAGTTGAGCCGTCCACAATAGCCTTGCATCTTACAAGGGCATATAGGGCAACATTCAGTAGCAAGCCTGAAAGCACAGCAGAGATTGGGGTAGGTCCTTCGCTGTGCGCGTCAGGAAGCCAGTTGTGCAGCGGAACAAGCCCTACCTTTGTCCCGTATCCGACCATCAGAAAAACAAAGGCAAGAGATAATATTGTAGGCTCTAGCTTGCCGCTTGATTGGATAAGATTTGTCCAGAGCAGAGCCTCGCCTCCTTCTCCGAGCACCTTTTCAGAGGCAAAATATAAAAGAACCGTTCCAAAAAGCGCCTGCGCTATGCCAACACCGCAGAGGATAAAATATTTCCATGCAGCTTCAATGGCAGTAGGCGTCCGGTACAGCGATACGAGCAAGACAGTTGATAATGTGGCAAGCTCCATGGCTATCCATAATACACCTACATTATTGGTGAGAAGGCATAGGAGCATTGCGAATATAAAGAGCTGGAACATGGCATGGTAAAAACGCATTCCCCAGTGCCCGACCCTTCCGTGCTCGCGTTCACGCCTCATGTAGCGTCTGCTGAATATGGCTGTCGTCATCGAGACAAACGAAGTAAGCACGGCCAAATAGACATTAAATGCGTCAACAAAGAAAAACTTATTTCCAGCAAGCATTGGGCCGTTGTTATAGACATCCAGCGCAAGATCAAGTCCGGCAAGGAAGGTCGCGGCAGAACCGGCGATGTTTATCTCAGGGGCATATTTTCTGTCTCCTACAAAAGCAAGAACAACTGCAGCAAAAAGCGGAACTCCTAAAAGAATAAGTAGCGGCATATCACTCCCCTTCCTTCAGCCTCGCCATCTGTTCAACATCAAGGCTGTCAAAGGTGGTATTTATATGGAAGAAGAATATGCCGAATATGAACGCTGCAATCAATATATCAATTGCCACGCCCAGTTCAACCACGAGGGGCATGCCATAGGTTGCGCTCGTTGCGGCAAAGAACAGACCCAGTTCAACCACGAGGGGCATGCCATAGGTTGCGCTCGTTGCGGCAAAGAACAGACCGTTTTCCATTGCAAGGAAGCCGATTATCTGCGTAACTGCATGTCTCCTTGTAATCATCATCAAAAGCCCAATCATAACCGTTGCAAGGGCAATAGCAAGTATAGAACGCGTAACTAACGTTGACATCTCACGCACCGGAGCGGTCAGGCTGTATGAGAATATTACAAGGGCAATGCCGATAAGCATTGTGAGGGGCACATTTACCACTGTCTCTATCTCCTTGCGAATCTTCAGCTTATGAATAAGCACATTCAGAATGTAGGGAAGCAGTATCACTTTCAGGGTGAGGGTTAAGACCGCTGATATGTAAAGGTGGTGCCTGCCTGCCGCATAGCCGACAATCGCCGTGCTGACCGAAAGGAACAATCCCTGCCACGCAAATAAATGAATAAGTCCGTAAATCCTTCTCTGAACAAGCATCCCAAAGGCGGTCAGAAGCACCATGGCTGCAAGAAAATTTATTATCTGCGCTGTTGTCTGAATATCCACATCACTCCAATATAAAATGAGCTAACATTCCAAGAGTTGCCAGCAGGAATGCCGCACCTAAAAATTCCGTTACGCGGAAAAGCCTCATCTTTGCAAGCCCGGTCTCTATGAGCACCAGCACAACTCCTGCAAAAGCAAATTTTATTATCAGATAAATCAATGCAACAGGTATTGCCGCCATATTCCCGGCTCCGGCAATCCCCCATGGGAAAAAGGCAGCAGCACCCAATGACATAAAGAGGAAAAGCTTCATCATGCCCGCCCATTCAATGAGGGCAAGGTGCCTGCCTGAATATTCAAGTATCATCGCTTCATGTATCATCGTAAGTTCAAGATGTGTTGCCGGGTTGTCAACAGGAATCCTGCCGGTCTCTGCAATTGCAATCATAACAAAGGCAAGAAAGGCAAAGGCAAGAGACGGCTTCAGCACCGTATGAATATTGCTATTTGCAATCACATAAGCGATCTGTGACAGGGATGTGGACTTGCTCGCCAGAGACATTGTAAATACAGCCATCAGCATTGCAGGCTCCGCAAGCGAGGCAATCATCATCTCACGGCTTGAGCCCATACCGCCGAAAGCGGTGCCGATGTCCATTCCGGCCAGCGCCGTAAAAAAACGGGCAATGGCAAAAAGCGCAACAAGCGCAATAACATCCGCCGTGGCTGAAAGGGGCAGGTCAACCGACAGTATCGGGATAATCCCTCCTGCAAGAAGGGTTGCCCCGAAAACGATATACGGAGTAAAACGGAATATCCACGAGGCATTTTCCGCCAGCACCACGTCCTTTGAAAAGAGCTTTGCGATATCCCTGTATGGTTGCAGCAGGCTTGGTGAAGTCCTTCCCTGCGACCAGCACTTCACCATCTTTACCCATCCGGCAAAAACAGGCGCCGCTGTAAGAAGCAGCAAAAGCTGCATTATCTCCATAAGCAAAGGCAAAAATTTCATTTCACAAACACCAGAAGCAGAATGATAGTTATAAACGAATAAATCAGATATGTCTGAATCCTGCCTTGCTGTAGCATCCCGACCTTACGTGATAACCAGAAACTCGCCTCGGCAATTGGTTTGTAAAGCCAACCCCAAACACGGTCACGCACCCTGAGATAGTAATTGAGCCTCTTCGGGAATGCGCTGTGGGCGGACTGCGGACTCAAATCTACCTGTTCTTTTATATCGAAAAGATAGCCGAATATTCTCCTTATCGGCATGGAAAAAGATGTGGCATTATACTGCATCCTCTCAGTTAACTTTTCAAAGCCGCAGTCCCATGCATTGCCCCTGCGGATAGCTCCGGGTTTCACATGGAGCATGATATATGCCACAGCTACAACCGCGAGAATTCCTAAAAACACAATAACCCCGGAATATGAGGCGCGTTCAGGAGCAACAGGCGTAAGCCAAAGCCAGCCATATGTGCCGGCTGATTCGCTTATCGTAGATCCCACTAACTGCACAGGTATCGTGTCCATCCATCCGATAAAAAGAGTCGGCAGGATTCCGAGGAGCAAGCAGGTGGCAGCAGCCAGCATCATCCCAATCCTCATAGGCCAGTTTACCTCTTGAATTTTGGGTTTATGTTGTCCACGCCAGCGGCCTAAAAATGTTACTCCAAAAGCCTTTACAAAGCATGCCGCAGCAAGAGCACCTGTAAGGGCAAGGATAGCAGCCCCTATAGGCATAAGCAGTTTCAATATAGGCGCGGGAAGAGACGGAGAGAGGAGAAATGCCTGAAATGTAAGCCACTCGGATACAAACCCGTTAAACGGAGGCAAAGCTGATATGGATACGCACCCTATTAAAAAAAGCACTGCTGTCCACGGCATTTTATGAATAAGTCCGCCCATCTCCTCCATATTGCGCTCATGCGTAGCATGAAGCACTGCTCCCGCTCCCATAAAGAGAAGTCCCTTGAACATTGCGTGGTTCATAGTGTGATACACTCCTGCTGTAAGCGCAAGCGCAGCGATAAGCGGCATCTGAAATGACGTAAATACCATGCAAAGCCCTATACCGATGAGTATGATTCCGATGTTCTCCACAGAATGGTAGGCAAGTAGCCTTTTCAGGTCATGCTGCATGAGCGCATAAAGAACACCCATGACAGCGGAGACTAATCCAAACACCAGCACAACAGCGCCCCACCACCACGGAAACACCTTAATGATGTCAAGAGTTACACGAATGATGCCGTATATGGCGGTTTTCAGCATAACACCGCTCATGAGGGCAGATATATTAGAAGGCGCTACAGGATGCGCTTCCGGCAGCCATACATGCAGTGGAATTATACCCGCCTTTGCAGCGAAACCGAAAAATGAGAGAAAGAAAGCAGCCGTAGCCCATTCCACAGGAAAGTGTGATGCGCGCATAGCGTCAAAAGTGTATCCGCTGAAGTCCTTGAAGCCTGTGGCAAGCCCTGCCATCACGCCGAATGACAGCAGAATAGCCACAGCGCCGATGTGCGCAATGACCAGATAAAGAAAAGCGGCCCGTTTGTTTTCTGCCTTTTCATCCTCATACATTACGAGGAAATATGACGCAGCAGCCATAAATTCCCATGATATAAGAAAGAACAATGCATCATCGGCAAGCACCACCATGAACATGCCTGCTATAAAAAAAGAATAAAAAATAACAAGCCGCATTACAGGCCTCTGTCCTATAAAACCCCTGACATAGCCTATAGAATAAACCGACACATAGAATGCCAGAAGCCCTATGGTTGTGAGAAAAAAACCTGAAAGGGAATCAAGCCTCAGGTGAAACGGCAGGTCAGGCAGGCCAAGAGCAAGAATTGCCTTTTCGGTTGTCCCGTTTTCCACCGTCCATATCCCCGCTGCAACCGCAAGCAAAGAGGCAGCCGCTGCAAGGGAAAAGCAGACATTGACCATAAACCTCTCATTTTTTTTGAAAAACGGAGCAAGAAGAACCTGCAGCAAAAATAACAGAATAGATAAAGATGCGAGATCAAGAGGGCTGAAAATCACTTTCTCCCTCCGAACATCTCAGTCTCTTTTCTGGAAATTAAAGAATAGAATTCAGAAGGCAAGGTAACCTGTCTTTTCTGATACATTTAAAAGCTCTCTGCTGTATCTTTAACGCTTAGGGTTCATTTTGTCTATCTTGTCCTAGATTAGATAAACTGGTGATTATATTAAAAACAAAGAACTTCCTTTGTCAAGGAAACAGCAAAAAGAAACCGCATTCGGAAGATAACTGCAAAAATATCATAAAACTTTTTTAACTTAGCATTTGTTGCGTGCAATGGGATAAAATAGACTATGCAAAAGATTCATCTGAAAAGGACAAAAAGAATCAACGACGGACATCTGTGGGTGTTTTCAAATGAGTTGTATGAAAATCCAAAAAAGTATGTTTCCGGCTCTATTGTTGAACTTTATGACATGAAAGATGCCTTTATCGGCATTGGATACATCAACCCGCAGAGCCTCATCTCTGTCAGAATCCTTACAAGAGACAGAGAGCCTGTTGATAAGGAGTTCCTTGGCAAACGGATAAAAAATGCGCTCACGCTGAGGGAAAAACTCTTAGGCTCAAGAGATGCCATGCGCTTGATTTACAGTGAAGGAGATTTTCTTCCCGGACTCATAGCAGATAAGTATAAAAACTGCCTTGTTTTTCAGTTTCTTACAGCAGGGATGGAAGCCATGAAAGAGACAATCATAAATCTGTTTGATGAGATGTTAGCGCCTGAAGTAATTATACTAAGAAACGATGGACGTTCACGAATACTTGAAGGGCTTGCGCTTCATAAAGAAATTGCAAAAGGGAATTTGGACACTCTGCCTGTAATAAACGAGGATGGGATTCTCTTTGAAATCAATCCGTACGAAGGACAAAAAACAGGATTTTTTCTTGACCAGAGAGAGAACAGGATTGCCCTGAAAAATCTTATCAAAGGCGGCAAGGGGCTTGACCTCTTCTGCTACACAGGCGCATGGTCAATCCATCTTGCATCAGCAGGAGCAGAGGTCACTGGAATTGATGAATCCGAGAAAGCAGTCGCACAAGCCAAGAAGAATGCTGAAATAAATAATCTACAGGACAAAGCAAAATTCATAAAGGATGATGTCTTTGCGTTTTTGAAAAATGAATCCCAGAAAAATGAACAGGGATATGATTTCATAGTCCTTGACCCTCCTGCATTTGTGAAAAGCTCATCAAGAATTAAAGAGGCTCTGAAGGCATACAAGGGATTAAACAGCCTCTGCATGAGGCTTATGAAAAAAGGCGGCATACTTGCAACGTCTTCATGTTCGTATCACATCAGCAGGGAGATGTTTATTGATATGCTCAAGGCTTCTGCAAAGGATTCAGGAAGAAGAACCAGGCTCCTCAGCCTCCGCTCGCAGAGTTCTGACCACCCCATCCTCCTCTCCATGCCAGAGACAGAATACCTCAAATGCGCATTTCTGTTGATTGAGTAGAAAAGTTGACGCCAGGTTAAAGCACAGGATTCAATCAGATAAGAACAGCTTTTCCGGTTAACTCTGCCATCAGATCCTTTACTGACAAAATCCTGTCAACCCTGTGCGCATTCGTACCCACAGTATATAGAGGCTCTTCTTTGTCAGCATTGTAGCCGGCTGAACTCAGCAAACCGTTGCATATGCAGAAATGGTGCTCGTTGCTTTCTTTTGCAGGGCAGAGACTGAACTTGCCTTCTTTGTCCTTAAGCAGAACATAGGTTTTGTCGCATTTTGGCTTTCTCAGTTTCTGCAGGGCAGAGACATACATGGGCGATTGTTTTATGACCCTGAAAGGCATACCGCATGGAGATCCCGGATCGTATGCAACTATAATATCGTCCTCACCAGCATTAATAACAGCCTGTTTATATTCTACAGTTGCGCTGCTCTCCTCAGTAGCAAGGAATCGGGTTCCCATTTGCACGCCATCAGCGCCCATTTTCATAAATCTGATGATGTCGTCATAGGTATAAATACCTCCTGCGACAATGACCGGAAAACCTCCGTATTGCTGAGCCATATCTTTCACGGGCGGAAACAGGTTTTCGAGCCTGTTTTCATCGCTGTCAATCTGGTCCATCTTAAAGCCGAGATGCCCTCCTGCAAGCGGCCCCTCCAAAACAACGGCATCAGGCCTGTAACCGTTCTTCTCCCACTTCTTGCATATAATGTCAAGAGCCCGCGCAGATGACACAATTGGAATAAGCGCAGTATCCTTTGGCGGTTGAATTGTAGGCAGTGAAATAGGCAGCCCTGCTCCTGAAATGATTGCATCTGCGTTTGCATCAAGAGCGCCTTTCACAGAATCGTCATAATCCTTGACAAGTGCGCGCATAATGTTTATGCCTGCAAAACCGCCGCTTTCTTTAGCGCGGCAAACTTCTTCGTATGCAGCTTCGTATGTATTGTGTTTTTTCCCTGTTCTCTTTGAGACAAGCCTGTCAAGAGCTGCACTTGATACAATGCCCAGCCCGCCTTCCCTCGCAACAGCGCTTGCAAGAGGATAAAGGGAAACACCTACACCCATACCGCCCTGAATAATAGGAAGCGAAATGGCTTTGCCTTTTATAATTAATGGGGAAAACATTTGAGAAATCAATTTCCTTATTCTATTTATTCTACACTATTCACAGGCATATAAGATATTATAGTATTTATTGGTTTGTCAATTACAGCCAAAGGAAATCTTGCCAATGACAAGAAGGAACCGTCAGAAGCTACTGCGCATTAGAGGCTAACCTCTTATCACAACTTTTTTTACGCCGCTGATGGAGGAAAGCTCATCAAGCATTGACTTCATCGGCACATGATGCCTCAGAGAGATTGTGATATCGTAAGTTATTTCTCCTTTAGAATTATCCTTTTCATAATCTGTCTTGCTGATATGAGAACCTTGTTTCTTGAGAATTGATTTGATTTTGTCATCCTCAATTTTTTCATCAGCGGTTATCGTGATAAATTTAAACACAAGCCTTGACATCTGCCTTTCAATAACCCTGAGCACAAGCAGCGAGAAAACAGTGAGAGCACATGCAGCCACCCCTGCTATATAAAGCCCTGCTCCGACTGCAAGTCCTACCGCAGCGACCATCCAGAGGCATGCCGCTGTCGTAAGCCCCTGAATCGTTATCCCCATCTTTAAGATCGCGCCTGCGCCTATAAACCCTATGCCTGTTATTGCGCCTGCTGCAATGCGCCCGGGATCAACACGGACATAAGACGGATTCATATAGCTAAGATAGTGGTAATACTCGGATACTATCATTACGAGCACAGAGGCAACGCAGACGAGAAGCTGAGTCCTGAACCCGGCCTGCCTTCCGTGAACCTGCCTTTCAAACCCTATGATGCCGCCTAAAACAGCGCCAAGGAGCAGGCGGAAGATTATTTCTGTTTGTGAAAGCATAAAAAATTATAACAATTTTTCACGAATTAATGCTTTAATAAAATGCAGGAATCCTTAAAGTTGTATTTATGGCAATCGGGCTAAAGAGATAGAGCATCCGGAATAGCATTAATTTTTGACCATTGACCTTATTAATTCTTGTGATATAATTGACTTGAGGAGGGACAATGAGCCAGATATGGTTTGCACTTATGACAATTGCTTTTTTAATAGTTGTATGCTTTCTCGTATATGTGCTTCTTGAACTGAGGAAATCAGCAAGGGCGCTCACAGATTTTCTAAGGACAACAGAGAATTCCCTGAACCCCGCGCTGGACGAACTTCAGCAGACACTAAAAAGCATGAGAAAGGTCACTGATGATGTGAATTCTGTCACAGAGGACATAAGGCTGGTATCAGGCAGCGCAAGGGATATCGGACAGAACTTAAAAAAAATAAGCGTGCTTTTAAACGAAGTCAGTTCGGATGCCATAATAAAGGTTTCGGGATTAAGGGTTGGGATAAGAACAGCCCTTGAAGTTTTAATAAAGAACTTTCTGACAAAAGGAGGTACTAAATGAGAGACAATGAGGGACACAGCGCAGGCACGGTATTTTTTTCCTTTCTTTTGGGAGGGATTGTAGGAGCAGGGCTTGCTATGCTTTTGGCGCCGCAGTCTGGAAGCGAGACCAGAAAAAGGATAAAGGAATTCACAGATGACATGCGGGAAAAGGCAGAAGACTACGTTGAGAATATCAAAAAGGGCGTAACATCAACAGTGGAGGAAGGAAAGGATTTTTACGAGGAAAAGAAATCCGCCATTACTTCAGCAGTTGAAGCAGGCAAAAAGGCATACGAAAAAGAAAAAGAGAGACTCTCCAAAGGTTAGACCAGATAATGCACGAGGCTTCTATTGCGCTGAGCGTGCTTGAGATTGCCATTGACAACTGCAGAAAAGCAGGTTATAACAAGATAGAATCAATACGGTTAAAGATTGGGAGGGCGTCGGGCATAATGATCGACGCCCTCCTTTTTGCATTCAATGCCGTCAAAGCAGACACAATTGCAGCAGAAGCAAGCGTTATAATAGACGAGGTACCTGTAAGCGGCTTGTGCAGCAGCTGCGGCAAAGATTTTGTTACAGAAGAAAAATATATCCTCTGCTGCCCTGAATGCAGCAACACATCATTTAATATAAAAACAGGGCGTGAACTTGAAATCATAGATATGGAAGTATCTTGATGAAAATGCAAAATTGTGGAGAAAAATTTTCCCTTAATTTTGCTTTTTGCAATTTGATTTTTATTTTTTTTAGGAGGCCTAAGGAGTGAAAGTAAAGGTCGTTACTCGGATACTTGAGGCAAATGAGAGAATCGCTGCGGAAAACCGCAGGCTTTTTGACGAAGCAATGGTCTATGTCATTAACCTGATGAGCGCACCCGGCGCAGGCAAGACATCCCTGCTGGAAAAAACCATAAAAGAGTTGAACGGAAAAATAAAGACCGCTGTTATAGAAGGAGACATTGCAGGCACATCTGATTCCGAAAGGATCAGCAGTCTCGGAGTCCCCGTTATACAGATAAATACAGGCGGCGCATGTCATCTTGACGCAAACATGATTAACGAGGTTTTGGAATCTCTTCCCCTGAAGGAGATCGACCTGCTTTTTGTCGAAAACGTAGGAAATCTTGTATGCCCTGCGGAATTTAATATAGGTGAGGATATGAAGGTAATGCTCTTGAGCATAACTGAAGGTGATGATAAGCCGTTAAAATATCCCCTGATGTTTCAGGAATCATCAGCCTTGATATTGAATAAAATTGACCTTCTGCCATA
>JAPLLK010000068.1 GCA_026387575.1 Nitrospirota bacterium
TTGTTTCTGTTTTTTTCTCTGCTGTCAGGCTCCATATCTTGATGCCTAAAAAGGCAATCAAGAATAAACCGAAACCGAATATTGCTGACAGTATATCGGGGTCTGTATTTTTAAACTCATGACTGAAAATTTCTTTTCCAACGACTGCGCCTGCAATCAAAGCTATTGCAGGAATACCGTAAACAAGCATTGAACCCTTGAGATAGGTGTATGCTTTTATGACAACCCTGACCTTCTGCCCCGCTTTTGCGCCTGCCTTGTTCACCGCATCAATTTCCATTGACTGTTCATCAGGCTTGCATGTGCCTGCTGTGCATCCTTCACAGACGCTCTTTCTCGGAACCGAAACTTTCGCAAAAGCCCCTGTTGTGCTTTTTACTATTCCGATTTCCTCCATGACAATGGCATTTTAACATACTATGTTTTAAAAAATCTTGAGTCCGGACAGGGCTTATCTCAGCTTGAGGCGGTGCATCATAAGCCCGGTATATTTGTTCAGAAAATTGTTTCTGTGAAGGAAAGGCAAGACAGGTTTCTTTCTGGTTCCTAAATTGTCAAGAATGTGCTTTATCTCAGCATTGTCTCCGAACGAAAGTCCTTTTCTGAATGTCTCTATCGCATCCGCTCTTTTTCCTGCCCTCAGATAAATCCTGCCGAGGTTCTGGTAGTGAACTGGATTCTCAGGTTCCTGTAAGATTGCGTCCTTGCAGAGCATAAGCCCGTATGTAATCTTTCCTCTTTCAAGGGCTATGCACATACCCATGTATGACTGTATGGAGGGTGTTTTTTTTGCAGTATAAGCTTTTTCAAAATATGCGAGTGCAGCAAGGGGGTTATTATCGCTTAAAAGGGCTATCCCTTTCTCAAAAAGTTCATCTGCAGTCATTATGCTTAGGATGCAACAGCTTACTCTTCTTCTTTCAGCAGTTTATATTCGATGCTGTCAACAAGCGCCTGCCATGATGCCTCTATAATGTTCTCCGATACGCCGACAGTGCTCCACCTGTTTTTTTCATCTCCTGATTCTGCAAGCACTCTGACTCTTGCAGATGTTCCCCTGCCTGCTGTAAGCACTCTTACTTTGTAATCGTGAAGTTTTATATTTCTTAGTTCCGGATAGAACTTATCAAGGGCGCTTCTCAGGGCATTGTCAAGCGCGTTCACAGGGCCGCTGCCTGTGGCGGCAGTGTGTTCAGTTTTCCCTCCGACCCTGACCATTATTGTAGCCTCGGTCAATGGAATCTCGCCTTCTTTTCTTTTTTCGACGATTACCCTGAATCCGATAAGGTCAAAGAATTTTCTGTGCAGCCCGAGCGCCTTTTTGAGAAGAAGCTCAAATGACGCCTCTGCCCCTTCAAACTGAAATCCCTGATGCTCGAGCTCCTTCAATCTGTTTAATATGTCCTGAAGCTGCGGAGAATCCGGCGCGATATGGATGTTAAATTCCTTTGCCTTTCTGAGAATGTTGCTTTTCCCCGCAAGATCCGAGATTAGGACCCTGTGCGAGTTTCCCACAAGTTCGGGTTTTATATGCTCGTATGTCTCAGGCCTTTTCATAACAGCGCTCACATGCACTCCGCCCTTATGAGCGAAGGCGCTGTCTCCGACAAAAGGCTGGCGCTTAAAATGCCTCAGGTTTGATATCTCGGTTACGAACCTTGAAACGTCCCTGAGCCTTTTCATCTGCGCATCAGTAATGCATTTTATCCCGAGTTTGAGATTAAGATTTGGGATTACAGAGCAGAGGTTGGCGTTTCCGCATCTTTCTCCAATGCCGTTTATTGTCCCCTGCACCTGAGATGCGCCTAACTCAACAGCAATTATTGAATTTGCCACTGCGCATTCAGAGTCATTGTGCGTATGTATCCCGATTGGAGCTTTTGTTTTTTTAATGACGCTGGCAACTATTTTTTGCATCTCATCAGGCATCGTGCCTCCGTTTGTGTCACACAGCACGAGGAAATCTGCGCCTGCATCCTGAGCAGCTATCAGGCATTTCAATGCAAGGGACTGATTGTCCTTGTATCCGTCAAAGAAGTGTTCTGCATCAAAAAATACCTTGTCTGCGTATTTTTTAAGATAGGCCACTGAATTATGTATTATCTCAAGGTTTTCTGAAGGTGTTATCTTCAGGGATTCTTTTATGTGAAAATCCCATGTCTTTCCGAATATGGTTATTACAGAGGTTTCTGATGCAATAAGCGCCTTTATGTTTGCGTCATCTTTAGCTTTGTGTTTTGGCCTGTGTGTGCTGCCGAACGCGACTACTACGGAATTTTTCAGCTTCAGTTTTTTTGACTTTTTAAAGTAGTCTGCGTCTTTCGGGTTTGAGCCGGGCCAGCCTCCCTCAATATAACGCACTCCGAGTTCATCAAGCTTCTCGGTAATCCTGAGTTTGTCCTCAACAGAGAATGCAATATCCTCTGACTGGGAACCATCCCTCAGCGTTGTGTCGTATATCTCAACCTTACGCATAGTGTTATTTTAATAATGCCCGCTCTAACACTGTTTCTGACATGCCGTGCTTGTCCGGCATCCTTCATTGAAGAAAGATTCCCGACAAGCGGGAATGACATTTTATCTATAAGCCGCGCTTTAACTCTTAACTCTTAACTTCCTATGTCCCCATTTCCCAGCTCTCAAGATATTTTTTCTGCTCAGGAGTAAGCACATCTATCCTGATTCCCAATGATCTGAGTTTCAGCTTTGCTATTTCAGCATCTATTTTTTCAGGGACACTGTAAACTTTTCTTTCGAGCTTTCTGTAGTTTTTCACCATATATTCTGCGCACAATGCCTGGTTTGCAAAGCTCATGTCCATAACAGCGGAAGGATGTCCCTCTGCAGCCGCGAGATTAATAAGCCGCCCCTCTCCGAGGAGATACACCCTTTTGCCGTTCCTGAGAGTGTATTCTTCCACGAAATCCCTTATTGCCCTCCTTGACTTTGACAGTTTCTTAAGGGCATCTATTGCTATCTCAACATTGAAATGCCCTGAATTACAGAAAATGGCTCCGTCCTTCATAAGATTAAAGCATTCTTTGTATATGACGTCAATATCTCCGGTAGCTGTAACGAATATATCTCCGATTGGCGCTGCATCTCTCATGGGCATAACATCAAATCCGTCCATAGTGGCTTCAAGCCCGCGCAGAGGATTGACCTCTGTGATAATTACCTTTGCTCCCATGCCTTTTGCCCTCATCGCTATCCCTTTGCTGCACCATCCATAGCCTGCTATAACGAATACTGAGCCTGCAATCAGCCTGTTTGTAGCCCGCATTATTCCGTCTATGGTTGACTGTCCCGTGCCGTAACGGTTGTCAAAAAGGTATTTTGTATATGCGTCATTCACTGCGATGATAGGGTATTTCAAAACCCCTTTTTCAGCCATTGCCCTAAGCCTTATAACGCCTGTGGTTGTCTCTTCTGTCCCGCCTAACAGATTTTTGATCAGTTCTTTTTTCTTTGTATGCAGCGTTGAAACAATGTCGGCTCCGTCATCCATTGTTATGTTCGGCTTAAGGGACAGGGCATCCATTATATGCCTGTAATAAGTTTTGTGGTCTTCTCCTTTTATAGCAAACACAGAAATGCCCGAGTTCTTAACGAGCGATGCGGCAACGTCATCCTGTGTGCTTAAGGGATTTGATGCGCACAGATACACCTGTGCTCCGCCTGCCTTCAGAGTTTCAGCAAGGTTTGCAGTCTCGGTGGTTACATGCAGACATGCGGCAAGCCTTATGCCTTTGAGAGGTTTTTCCTTTCTGAACCGCTCTGTGATGCTCTTGAGAACAGGCATCTCCTTAGCAGCCCATTCAATCCTCAGCTTACCTTTTTGTGCGAGTTTAATATCCTTTACGTCGTGCTTTATCATCTATCCTCCAATCTCAACTTTTAACTCTATTTTATAGTCCCGCCTCTTTTTTCAAGACATCTGCCTTATCTGTTTTCTCCCATGTGAAGTCAGGGTCATTCTTGCCGAAATGTCCGTATGCGGCAGTCTTTTTGAATATGGGCCTCCTCAGATTCAGATGTTCAATTATCCCCTTTGGGGTCAGGTTAAAGTTTTTCCTTATCAGTTTTACGATTTTATCCTCGGCAATCTTGCCTGTCTCAAAAGTGTCAACAAGGATGGAAACAGGTTCAGGGACGCCGATTGCATATGCAAGCTGGACTTCAACTCTGTCAGCTATGCCTGATGCCACGATATTTTTTGCTATGTACCTCGAAACGTAGGCGCCTGAGCGGTCTACTTTCGTTGGATCTTTTCCGGAGAAACATCCGCCTCCGTGGCTCCCCACGCCGCCGTAGCTGTCAACTATTATTTTTCTCCCTGTCAGTCCGGTATCACCCATAGGGCCTCCGACAACGAAACGTCCTGTGGGGTTAATGTAGTATTTCACATTTTCCTCATCAAGGAGTTTCTTTGGGATAACAGGCTTGATTACCTTTTCAATGATGTCTTCCTTCAAATCCTTCATATGCACGTCAGGGCTATGCTGAGAAGAGACGACGATTGTATCTATCCTGAAGGGCTTCCCGTCCTTGTATTCAATTGTCACCTGAGATTTTCCATCAGGCCTAAGATAGGGAAGGACATCATTCTTTCTGACCTCCGAAAGCCGCATTGCAATCTTATGTGCAAGCATGATTGGCAAGGGCATAAGCTCCTCTGTTTCATTGCATGCAAAGCCGAACATCAGTCCCTGGTCCCCTGCGCCGCCTGTGTCAACCCCCATGGCTATATCACCGGACTGCTGGTCTATGGATGTTATTACGGAGCAGGTCTCATAATCAAAACCGTATTTTGCTCTTGTATACCCTATGTTCTTAATGGTTTCTCTCACGATGTCAGGTATATGGACATAACATGTTGTTGAAATCTCTCCGGCGACAAAAGCGAGACCTGTGGTCACAAGAGTCTCACACGCCACTCTTGCAGTAGTGTCCTGCGCAATTATCGCATCAAGAATTGCATCTGATATCTGATCAGCTATCTTGTCAGGATGACCTTCGGTTACAGATTCAGAAGTAAAAAAATAGTTCTTTCTTGCCATGGGCAACCTCCTTGAGCGTAGTTCGAATACATATTTTATAAACTTTTGGATGAAAAATGGAAGAGGTATTTAAAAAGAACTCTTTTTTCTGCTAAAATCTCCTGTGTTCACCCAGCAGTTAATCAACGGCCTTACGCTCGGCGGAGTGTATGCGCTTATAGCGCTCGGCTATACAATGGTTTACGGCATACTTGAGCTTATAAACTTCGCGCACGGCGAGATTTATATGCTCGGCGCATATCTCGGAATTATATTCCTTGGTTTTTTCACAGCTATAGGACTTACATCATACAGCCTTCCGCTTGCGCTGATTCTGACGTTTATTCTCTCTGTAATCTTCTGTTCATCCTATGGCTTTACAATAGAAAAGATTGCATATAAGCCTCTGAGAAATGCGCCGCGGCTTAGCCCTTTGATAAGCGCAATAGGCGTGTCAATATTCCTCCAGAATTATGTAATGCTTACGCAGGGAGCGACCGATAAGATTTTCCCGCATCTTTTTGAAAAGGCAGGAATTGAACTTATGGGGACA
Source organism: Nitrospirota bacterium (assembly GCA_026387575.1). Lineage (GTDB taxonomy): Bacteria > Nitrospirota > Thermodesulfovibrionia > Thermodesulfovibrionales > UBA1546 > UBA1546. The sequence continues at coordinate 5,593 of JAPLLK010000068.1, forward strand.
AGAGTTACATATACGCAAATTTTCATAATAGCGGCCTCAGCAATTTTAATGCTCTCTTTGAATCTGTTTATCACAAAGACACGAATGGGCAAGGCAATGAGGGCGGTTGCGCAGGATAAGGTGATGGCATCACTCGTTGGGATAAACATAAATACCGTGATATCAGCGACCTTTATCATAGGTTCGGGCCTTGCCGCAGTTGCCGGCCTTATGGTTGCGGCGTATTACGGCCTTGTGAATTATTCTATAGGCTATATAGCAGGAATTAAGGCATTCACAGCGGCAGTATTAGGCGGCATCGGAAGTGTTCCTGGCGCAATGTTCGGTGGAATCCTGCTCGGCCTTATTGAGAGCTTCAGCGCGGCTTATATATCAAGCGAATACAAGGATGCGTACGCATTTATCATATTGATTATCATTCTGTTTATTAAGCCTTCAGGTCTTTTTGGAAAGACACAGGAAGAAAAGGTATGAATAAGGCAGTCAGTAAAACCGATTCACCCATTCACCGATTCACCCATTCACCTTTCTTTATCGCTTTGTGGCTGGCGCTGCTTTTTCTTCCATTTAAAGGATTAAAGGCAGCGGGGATTCTCTTCATTGTATTGTTTGCTGCGGTTTCCATGCTGAATATGTTTAAAAAGTATGTTGGAACTATGAAGGGTGTTTTCAGCGACTTCAAACAATACCTTTTAGGCAGAAGCAGGATAAAACTGCCGGAATCAAAAACCCGTTCAATAGCTCTAACTCTTCTCATGTCTGTTGTTGTCATGGCCCTGCCTTTTTACGGGCATGATTATCTGATTGACATTGCAGTGCTTTCAGGCATCTACATAATACTTGCGCAGGGACTTAATATAGTTGTGGGTTTTACCGGCTTATTAAACCTCGGCTTTGTAGCTTTCTATGCGATAGGCGCATATTCCTATGCGCTTCTCAATACAAAACTGGGGATGGGTTTCTGGGCATCTCTGCCTCTTTCAGTCATGCTTGTAACTTTATCGGGATTCATACTCGCTATTCCTGCATTGAGGCTGAGGGGTGACTATCTTGCCATTGTGACTCTCGGCTTTGGAGAAATTGTGAGGCTTGTGCTGAATAACTGGGATTCTTTTACAAAGGGGCCGAACGGAATCGGCGGGATTGAGCCGCCGAATATTTTCGGAATGCAAATAAGCAAACTGGGCCATTTCTATTATTTCATCATTATATTTGTGCTGCTTGCTGTATTCATAATAAGAAGGGTATCTGCATCAAGGATTGGAAGGGCATGGATAGCGATAAGGGAGGATGAGATTGCGTCATCTTCCATAGGGATAAATACAACAGCATACAAGCTTTATTCATTTGCATTCGGCGCATTCTGGGCAGGGCTTGCAGGAGTTCTCTTTGCCGCTAAGATGCAATTTGTGTCTCCGGAGAGTTTCACATTCATGGAGTCTGTCTTGGTACTCTGCATGGTGATACTCGGAGGGCTGGGAAGCATTCCGGGTGTAGTATTAGGCGCAATAATACTCGTTATGCTCCCTGAGATGCTAAGGGAAGTCCAGTTATACCGCATGCTTGCGCTTGGAAGCGGGCTTGTCATGCTTATGATATTCAGGCCGCAGGGGTTAATGGGAGGGAAGGGTGTATCTTTTAGAGGTTAGGGACCTCACAAAACATTTTGGCGGAATAAGAGCGATAGAGGAAGTCAGGTTCAGGGCTAAGGAAGGCTCTATCATGAGCATCATCGGGCCTAACGGCGCAGGGAAGACAACACTCTTTAACTGTCTTACAGGAATAACCCGGCCGACAAAGGGAGCGATAAGTTTCTTTGACATGGAGACAACAGGCCTTAAGCCTGACAGTATTGTGAAGCTCGGTGTAGCAAGGACATTTCAGAATATAAGGTTGTTCAGGGAGATGACCGTTATTGAAAATGTTATGGTATCACAGCACTGCAGGACACGGTCAGGACTCCTGTCAGCAATAATCAGGAGCAATAACTTCAGGAACGAAGAAAAGACAATAAAAGAAAAGGCGCTTGAATATCTTGAACTCGTCGGGCTGGAGGCATATGCTGACACTGTTGCAGGAAGTCTTCCATACGGAAGCCAGAAGAGGCTTGAAATAGCGAGGGCGATTGCAACAGAGCCGAGGCTCATTCTTCTTGATGAGCCTACAGCAGGCATGAACCCTCAGGAGACCGGAGAGATGATGGAGCTTATAAAAAAGCTTCAGGAACTCGGCAAGACGATAATCCTGATAGAGCATGATATGAAGGTTGTAATGGGGATTTCGGAGAATATTGTGGTCCTTGACCACGGAGTGAAGATTGCAGAAGGCGCTCCTGAGGAGATAAGGAAAAATCCGATGGTGATAGAGGCGTATCTTGGGAAGGAACACTAAAATGCTTGAACTGAATGACATACGCACATTCTACGGTCCGATAGAGGCGTTGAAAGGCATTACGCTGAAAATAAATCAGGGTGAAATAGTATGCCTTATAGGAAACAACGGCGCCGGAAAATCCACTACGCTGATGGCCATATCCGGCATATTAAAGCCTAAGGCAGGAACAATATCTTTTATCGGAAGTGACATCTCCGATATGCCGCCTCACAGCATAGTTGAGATGGGGATAAGCCATGTGCCTGAAGGAAGGAGGATATTCCCGAAGCTCACCGTAAAGGAAAATCTTGAGATAGGCGCTTATTCAAGACACAGAGACCATAGGTTAAAGGCGCGTATGATTAAGGCCTATGATTTGTTTCCTGTTCTCAAGGAGCGTGAAAAGCAGTTAGGCGGGACTCTGAGCGGCGGAGAGCAGCAGATGCTTGCAATATCAAGGGCATTGATGTCAGACCCGAAACTCCTTCTCCTTGATGAGCCGTCATTGGGGCTTGCGCCGATAATAGTGAGCAGGATATTTAAGGCGATACAGGAAATAAATAAGGAAGGAGTTACAATCCTGCTTGTCGAACAAAATGCACATGCAGCCTTAAATCTCTCAAGCAGGGGATATGTCCTTGAAAACGGCAGGATAAGGATGCACGGGCAGGGAAAGGACCTGTTGAATAGTGAAGAGGTAAAAAAGGCATATCTTGGAGAATAGAGCGCACGGAAATCAATCAGTTTCTTGACTTTTTCATGAAAGATATTGTTTAATAAACATTCCGGAGGTAACAAAATCATGTATGCAATTATAGAAACAGGCGGAAAGCAATATAAAGTCTCATCAGGCGACACGATAAAGGTGGACAAGATGGCTGAAGAAGCCGGCGCTGCTGTGTCGCTGGATAAAGTGCTTGCAGTAGTCAGGAATGAGGAAGGCAAGAAGAATAAAATAGGTGCGCCTTTTGTAAAGGGTGCAGAGGTTAAGGCTGAGGTAATAGGCAATGTAAAAGGAGACAAGGTCATTGTTCATAAGCAAAGGCCGAGAAAGGTGTACAGAAAAACCAACGGGCACAGGCAGCAGTATACAGCCCTTAAGATAAACGAGATATTAATCGGAGGAAAAGATGGCGCATAAAAAAGGCGTAGGAAGTTCAAGAAATGGCCGTGACAGCGAGTCTCAGCGTCTCGGCGTTAAGATATACGGAGGGCAGGTAGTCCGTGCAGGCAATATCATTGTAAGGCAGAGGGGCACAAAGTTTCATCCGGGATTTAATGTCGGAAAAGGAACTGATGACACTTTGTTTGCGAAGGTTGATGGCAAGGTAGCTTTTGAGAGAAAGAACCGCTCAACGCTCAAGATAAGCGTATATCCGTTAACAGAAGCAGTGTCAGTGTAAGTTGTTTAGGATCAGTTACTGACACAGTTCACTGTCATTCTTTACTAAGCCGTTACCACCAACACAAAGCCGATGAGCATGAGGACCGCGCCGAGGAATCTCTCTTTAATATTCTCTTCCCTGAAAAGAAAGTAGCCGTATATTATCCCGATAATCAGGCTTAATCTTTTTACGGAAATCATATAAGCCACTTTTGTAAGGCTCATGGCTGCCATGTGAGTCGCAGCCATAACAGAAAAGGAAATGCCGGGCATGACCAGCCCCTTGAAATGCCTGTCTTTAATAAACCCCTTTAATTCTTTCCTGCCCATCCATAGTGCGATGGGTGCAAAGCACAATGTCAAGGCTATGTAATAGGTTATCGCAAAAAACAGCGGCGAGGAATGCTCTATCGCTATCTTGCCGAGCGACGCGGTAAAGCAGTAAATCAGCGAAACTCCTATCATAAAGACAGAGCCTTTTTCTTTAGAGATGCTCCTGAAAGGCTCAAATATGCCTGCCTTAATCTTATCAATGTTCAGGGTGTAGCTTCCCGCCGCAATCAGAAATATCCCCGCGCCTCCCATGAACGATACCTTCTCGCCCACAATCAGGTAGGAGATAAGAATTAGGAACACAGGCGTAAGCGCAAGGAAGGGAAGGGTGAGGCTGAGGGGCGAAACCCTCAAAGCTTTTATATAAAGAATAATCGTTACAATCTCAAGGGGCAGCGCGATTGCAAAGGCCCTGTAAAATTCCACATCAACTTTTGGTGTTGGAATGAAAACCCATAAAACAAGAAGTAGCGGCAGGGAAAAAATAAACCTGAACCATGCGGCAAGATATTCATTGCTGTCTTTCAGCGCTTTTTTTGTGAGCGCATCGCTCGTTGCGAGAGTGAAAGCTGATATTAATGCAAAGACCACCCACATCTGACTATTTTATAATAAAGATTAAAAATGTGTAATTATGCCTCAAAATATAACAATGACCCTCAGACAGGGACTGTGAACCTAAAGAACAATTAAATTAGTCTTACTGAAAGACCTCGCGCCATCTTAGGAAGCGTTTTTTGCCTGTGGCTCCTGTCACTGATGTTACGGCAAGACCGCACAAAGGGCCGTATGTGTACGTAGCGCGCGTCTGTGTGGTATTTCCTGTCTCATCAACATATACAGCTCTGGTTCCATTGGACGTTGGGATGCCCGTGACAGGGATGCGAGTGCCGTCTGCATTCGGAGCTACATTTACCGCGTAAGTTAGAGAGGCATTGGTTCCGGCGTAAACTATTCCGGGATTCCATGTTATGTTCCCTGTCCCACCGTTAGCCGGTTGGGAATTAACAGCCCCCTGAGTTACGGTAGCGGAATTTCCCACATAACATGCTGAATTTGTAGCTGCTGGACATGTGGGACCGGGCACGTTTGCGGTAACAAGGTTGGTTGCCGAGAATGTAATATTATAAGGAGTCGGATTGGTTATCGTCACCTGCAAATCGAACGGGGTGGTCTTGCCTGTAGTAGCCGTCGGGATGGGGGATGTTAATATCTGGGTAAGGTACGGCTTCACAGGCGCTGAACCGCCATCAGTCGGGAAATACATACGAAAGGTGTTTGCCTGAGGCTGTGTTGTAGGCGGTGGCGCCGCTGAAGCGTAGTTTCCAAGGTAAATAGTTGTATAATTACCGGAGGTGCCAGTGTCGCTGTTTGTTATTGAAATACTGGAACTCCAGATGCCGTAGTAATCCGCTGAAGTATCCGTAGTCCATCCGGCGCCCGTTTCCGGGACTTGTGTCGCTAACCATGTATCATTGCCTGAAACAGCCGAATTTGTCTGCGTGAATGCGCCGGTTCTGCTTGTCACTGAGATTGAGCCTGTTCCCCCAGTTTCAGTTATATCAAAGTCTATGGTTGAAAAGTTACAGCCGGAGGTGATGAACGGAAATATATTTGAGTAGGTTGCAGTGGCTACACCATAAACTCCAATAGGAATAAACGAGTCCGCATAAATATTGTATTCTGTCCCGCCCGCTGTGCTGTCGCCGTCATGCGCCCTCATCGCAAAGCCGTTCAGGTCGTCCCCTGTGGTGCCCATAGTAACCCGAAGCTCCCAGTGCCCGGCTGCCGGATTAACAACTGTACGCCAGTTGTTCCAGTTGCCGTTGACGCAAAAACCAGTTCCGTCCCCCGCATTGCATGTGAGTGTAACCTCAGTTGTTCCATCAGGTCTTAAAAGAGTGTAAGTGACGGATGTGTTATATGCGGTACGGAGCTTGTCGCCTATATCGCTTGGGACTAAATTTCCTACATCAGCGTCATACAGCTCAACAACAAGGTTGGTTGAGCCTTGCGGGACCTCGATAAAATAAGAGAGATACGTGTTAAGGCCTCCGGTTGAGCTTACATAATCGCCAGAACTTGTTGGTGCTCCTTTGCCTGCAGGTATCTGAAGTTCTGTGGTAGGAATCTGCCCTGCAAAGACACCTTCAGGGAGTAAAAACAGCAGTGAGAACAGGATTATGAAACCTATGAGCAAATGTTTTTTCATGTCAAAATACCCTCTTTGTCATGCTGGCTCTTGTCCTCGCTTGTCGAGGATAGGTCCAGCATCGCAGAAGGATTCCCGATTCTCCTCGGCAAATCCGCCTGAGCGCGGACAAGTGGGAATGACATTTTCATCATCTTCATTCTATTATACATCTCACTGCAGCGGCATTATTTTCCCCTGCACAACCCTCTTTATGTTGCCTGTAAGTATGGCTCCCGGAACTACGCCCGTTGATGTGGCAAGAACAGAGATTTCAGACTGATAAATAATAGTGCCGACAGCATTGTTAGTGACAATTCCTCTGTTGAGGTTATCGTCATCATAAGCCCTTCTTATGCAGTTGCCAGCTGGGGGAAAAGGATTAGTATAACCCAAACACGCCGCGCACCCCGCGCCGCATTGGACTGCTCCACTGCCGATGCCGTCATAAAAGACATCCTCTATATTGTTTTCAGTGGCATTATTTATTCTGATAAAGCCTGAACTTGCAAAATTAGCTGTAGAGGCGACGCATATTGTTGTGGCAGCAGTAGTGCATACATTATCGCGGTTTAAAGCACGGGTTGCGATGGTTGTTGTTTTTGCTGTGTCCCAGGAATAGCCAAGAACAACTGCATCCTGCTGATGGGTGTCTGGGGTGCTGCTGGCCCTTCCCCTTACGCCTCCTGTAAATGTTGTTGCTGTTTTGCCTGTAAAGCTTATTTTTTCACAGTTTGCTGTAGCGGCAAAAAGATTCGGATTCGGAGGCGCAATAGGGTTGTCACTGTAGTTATTATCGCACAGCATTGTCCAGTAACGGGTTGGGTCTGCGGGGTTAAGGGTAAAGCCGTCTGTTGAAGACACAGTGATTGTTAGCACAGCATTAGTTATGTTTGCTGAAAGCGTCGGCACTGTTGTTGTGAAAGAACCTTCGCCGAGATTGGTGGAAGCAACAACAAAATTAGGGAAATTTTGATTCTTTGCCGCATACTGAAGCCCTCCGTCTGCGATGTAAAAAGCCTCAAGTCCCCGCTCTTCCTGAACTGCGACATTGCTTCCGGTTGTTACAAGCGAGACCCCGATAGCGGCAAAAAGGGCGAGTATCATCATAATCATTACAGTTGCGATGATGGACATGCCGGATTGATTTAATAGTTTATGTTTCATATAAAAATTATATCACAAATTCCTCGGCCACACCTCTGACTGAAGCTGGACAGCTTCACTTGAGATTGTGGATGTGAGTGTTATCCTTATCAGTTTTGTATTGGCAGCACTAAATGCAGCATCGGTTGTTCCATCTGCCCTGAGATAAACGAATGAAAGCGAAGTTATGTTTGTTGAAAGCGTTGCCCCGCCTCCAGCAGCGCAATTGCCCGTGTCGCGGGTGACATTAGGATTTGAATAACTGTAATCTATCAGCGTTGATTCCGTGTCCGTAAAACAGAACTGTGTTGCGCTTGATGTTGTCACGCTTGCGCTATTATTCAGGTTCCGTATCTCTCTCCTCATCCTTTCCATCGCAACCCTTGCCTGATCAAGCGCCTCTTTGCGGTTGTCTGTTGTGAGGTTTCCCTTAATCCCTGTTGACAGGGCATTAGCCACAACAAGGGCGACAATGCCCATCAGCACCATGGTAATGACAAGCTCAATAAGGGTAACGCCTCTCTTGCCACGATGCATGATGCACGATGCACGATGCACGATGTCTAACTTAGTTTTTTCTTTATCCTTTATCCTGTATCCTGTATCTTGCATCATGTATCGTGTTAATAATTCGTCACCACTGTCACAAGTGCTACAGAGCCTAAGGTTGCATTTGAAACAGTAACGGTTATCTTTTTGTAATCTGTCTGGCTTCCGGCTGTGATTGTCCTATTGCAGCTCCCCGCCACAGGGGCGGTATCCACGCATGTATTGAGATCGCCGGGATTCACATAACAGATCACAGCCTGCCTTGTGAATACAATACCGTTGACAGTTACTGTGTCTGTGCAAGGGGTGGTACCTAGACTTGCAGGCGCCAGGTCGTTGAAATCATCTGCGTCATCATATAAGGACAACGTTACTTCTCCAGCCTCGGGCCCGAGTGATGTTGAAGGTGCAGCAATCTGCTTGCATCTTCCGGTTACGGTAGCATCCACGGAAAGCTCATCAAAGCATTCTGTCTTTATCTCTTCAAGCAATTGCTGTGCAACATTTGTTGCGGTAACCCTCAACTCAGCATCTACCCCGAACTTTGCTTCCTGCCCCACCATAATTAAGAGCGTGGGGATTGCGATTGAAACAACAACAATTATCATAATTATCTCAATGAGGGTGAAACCTTTTTTGTCAAGATGCATGATGCAAGGTGCATGATGCAAGATGTTTTTATCCTGTATCTTGTATCCTGTATCCTGTATCCTGCCCATCAATAGCTTATCCTTCCTGTGTTTGCTTCTATTGTTATTTGTCGATTGCCGTTATAGGTGACTGTTACGGTCTGACTCACAATTGTTGTACCTCCGCTGTTAACAGGCGTTCCGCGAGAGTCGAACGCTATTGGATTAGTGACTGGAGACGTTATTGTAACGCCGCTGTAATTACTGCACCTGCCGGCATTGAAAGCCACTTGAAAATTTCCTCCGCTGTCTGAACACGGGTCACCGGAACTTGGGGCGAGGATAAGAGATGCGTAGTTCTGATATACATCGTATCCGTTTGCGTTGAATAAGATTGCCGCTCTTGTCTGGGTTGAGATAGCGACTGTCTGGCAGTATCTTATATCAGCGGCGACTTTTCTTGTCGCGCTGTTGAGTTTTATGGTATCAAAAGGGCTCCATCTAACGGCAACAACAGCAGCAAGAATGACTGCGATGACCATTACCATTATTGTTTCAATGAGGGTGAAACCCTTCTTGCAAGTTAAAAGTGGAAAGTTAGGAGTGGAAAGTTTTTTAAATAATCTGCCACCTGACACTTTCATTATGCTTAGATTTTATCATAAGCAGTTAAATTTGACAAAAGGCATCTGTGTGTAGTTTAATAATAACTCTTTTGTTCTATTCGGGCGGATAGCTCAGCTGGGAGAGCACAGCCCTTACAAGGCTGGGGTCACAGGTTCAATCCCTGTTCCGCCTACCATAATGGGGTGGTAGTTCAGCTGGTTAGAACGCCGGCCTGTCACGTCGGAGGTCGCGGGTTCGAGCCCCGTCCACCCCGCCAGTTTTCTCGGTTAAAATGTTCTGACATGTCGGGAAGGTGCCGTCCCGACTTGATCGGGATCCACCCCGATCATTACTTCACTATCATGCCTGCGTAACCCACTACCTGGTCATAGTCTCCGCTGACTTCGCCTGATGTGGAGTATTTTACGAGCCTTGCCTCAATTGCTCCAAGCGCCTTTGCCGCAAAGAGCATCACTGTTGCCGGCAAATAGCCGCACATGGAAATTCTTTCCCTTGATACAACAGTATAAAGCCCTTCAGGGTTCAGGGACTTAATCATTTCTATCGCTTTTTTGTCTTTCTGTCTTGCAACATCATCCGGCACATAATGGCTCATATCAGAGCTTGCAACTATGACAGCGGCGTAATTGACTTCTTTTATTGATTTTGCGATTCCCTCGCCGAGCAATCGGCATTCTTCAAGAGAAGCTGACATAACTGCAATCGGCACGATCTTCGGCTCTGTGGAAAAATATGCTATGAACGGAAGCTGAACCTCAAGTGAATGCTCAAATGTATGTGCCTGTGCATCCTCTGAAATTATCGGTGTGTTTGCGGCTATTCTCCGTGAAAGCTTCTCATCTATGGAGAAAACACCTGTTGGTATTTCCCATTCGCCTGACGCCATCATGGAAACCTTTGCGCCAATGCCTGTATGATTCGGGCCTATAAGCACGAATGTCTTAGGAAACTCTATTGCTGAGAATACCTCTCCTGCAACAGAGCCAGAGTATATGAGTCCGGCATGAGGAGAGAGTATCCCTATTGCGTGTTCTTTTACAGCGCTGATATTTATGTATTGTTTGACCTGCTGTGTCAGTTTTGATGCTGTACCCTGATAGAACTGTCCTGAAACAGCCGGAGGCCTTCTCATGATTAAAACACTTCTTCGGTTTCGCTATATTCCCTCTCGCTGTAATTTTCAAACCTTGTGTAATGCGGGAAGAATGCGAGGTTGATTGTCTTGGTTGGCCCGTTTCTCTGCTTTGCAACATTGATTTCCGCCTTGCCCCTGTCATTAGAATCCTTATTGTAGAATTCATCCCTATAGAGGAAGATTATGACATCCGCATCCTGCTCTATTGCGCCTGACTCTCTCAAATCAGAGAGATTAGGCCTTTTGTCGTTCCTTTGCTCTACGCCTCTGTTTAGCTGGCTCAACGCAATTACAGGCACCTCCAGTTCTTTGGACAGTGCCTTAAGCGAACGGGATATCTCGGAGATTTCCTGTTCCCTGTTCTTGTCAAAGCCTCCTTTGCCTCTCATCAACTGGAGATAGTCTACTACTATAAGGCTTAATCCCTTGTGCTCAAGTTTAAGCCGCCGCGCTTTAGCCCTCATCTCAAGGACATTTATGTTTGAGGAATCATCTATGAAGATAGGCGCCTCCGTGAGTTTGCCTGCGGCATTGGTGAGTTTGCTCCAGTCATCTTTTCGTATGAACCCTTTTCTTACACTGTTGGAGTCAACCCTTGCCTCTGAACAGAGCATTCTCAGGGCAAGCTGTTCCTTTGACATTTCCAGACTGAATATTGCGACAGGTTCTTTCAGCTCAACACCAACCTGACGGGCAATATCCAGGCTGAACGCTGTTTTTCCCATAGAAGGCCTTCCCCCTATTACTATCAGGTCGCCCTTCTGAAATCCTGATGTCAGCTCATCCAACTGTGTAAACCCTGATGCAACGCCTGTTATTGCGCTCTTTTTGTCATAAAGGTACTCTATAGTCTCAAAGCTGCCCTTTATCAGGTCTTTCAGGGTTACAAAGGATGCCTTTATGCGCTTGTCCGATATGTTAAAAATTATTCTCTCTGCATTATCAACAAGTTCGTCGGCATCCATGTTGTCTTCGTAAACCTTACCTGCAATTTCAGAAGCAGATTTTATGAGCGATCTCATGAGAGATTTCTCGCTGATTATCTTTGAATGATATTTTATGTTTGCGGCGGTGGGAACCTGGCTTGCAAGGGCGGACAGATATGGTTCTCCGCCTACTGCGTCAATGTCGTTTCTTTTCCTGAGTTCTTCTGATATTGTTATCAGGTCAATAGGCTCGTTTTTTTCAAAGAGTTCTATCATCGCGTCAAAAATTTTCCTGTGAGATTCTCTGTAAAAATCTTCACGCGTGATAATCTCGATGATTTTCGGAAACGCATCATTTTCTATCATGATTGCGCCGAGGACAGACTGCTCTGCCTCAATGTTCTGAGGCGGCAGCTTGTTTGTTGTCAGGTCTGTATTTTTCATTAAAATCCAGTTCCTTATTCTGCAACGACAGTAATGTTCAGTTGTGTTGTTATGTCCGGGTGAACCTTTACGCTCACAGTGTAAGCGCCGAGTCTTTTAATCGGTTCTTCTAAGGATATTTTTTTCTTGTCTATATCAATGCCCTCATTTTTGAGCGCTGATGCAATGTCCATTGAGGTTATGGAGCCAAAGAGCTTCTCTTCTTCGCCTGCCTTTGCCTTTATGAACAGGTTAAGCGATGCTATTTTCTCAGAAAGCGTCTGAGCCGAGTTCTTCTGTTTCTTTGCCTTTTCCTGAATTATTTTTTTCTGGTGTTCAAGCTCCTTTATGTTTTCTGTGACTGCCTCCACTGCTAGTTTTTTGGGGATAAGAAAATTTCTTGCATGTCCCTCAGCGACATTGACAATATCGCCCATCTTGCCGAGATTCTTCACGTCTTCTTTGAGAATTACTTTCATTTGCGGGTCTCCTTTTGGTTTGCAAGTTAAAAGTTGAAAGTGAAAAGTGAAAAATTAAAATGAAGATACTTTAAGCTCTTGACTTATTACTCTTAACTCTTAACTTTTTGTTAATCTATTTTGATTAAAAGCACAACAAAAATCAAGGGTATTCCATTTTACGGCATTACCTTAAACGGCACAGGTATAAATGTCAGGATGAATATTATTGTCGTAATCCAGCTGATGAGCCTTCTTCTGCTGTCCAGAGGCGTTTCCCAGTACATTACAGGCGGATGTCTCAGTCCCAGGATAATCAGCAGTATTGCCCATATAATCCATCCCTCCCAGAATAAGAACCCAAGTATCAGCATGGAAAGGACAAGTATCTTTGACATGTTTTCATGCTTTCCGCCCAACAGGGCATATGCAATGTGTCCTCCGTCAAGCTGTCCTACAGGTATCAGGTTTAACGCTGTGACAAAGAAACCTATCCACCCTGCAAATGCAATGGGGTGCAAAAGCACATCGTATGATTCCGGCAGTTCTCCCAGAGTTAATCGCGAGAGCAGAGAAAAGAGCAGGGAATCTCCGAGAGCCATGCTGCCTTCAAATCCTTTTGCCACTATTATCTTAGAGAGTGGAAGGCCTATGATGACTGCCAGAAGTGAGACTATAAAGCCTGCTATGGGGCCTGATGCTCCTATGTCTATAAGCGCTTTTCTTGTAGTGATGGGAGATTTCATTTTTATAAATGCGCCGAGTGTTCCGATTAATGTAGGTGCGGGAATGAAATAGGGCAGGGTTGCCTTCACATGGTGCTTTCTGGAGGCAATATAATGCGATAACTCATGACAGAGAAGTATAAGCATGAGGGTAAGTGAAAAAGGCAGTCCATCTATTATTTTTGACGGGGTTTTAATTATATCTTCTATTGTCTGTGTCTGGAGTGCGCCCACTGAAAGAGTGGAAAAAAACGTAGCAATAAAAAGAACTATGTGCAGCCACGGAATCTTTCTCATCTTACGATAATCCCCTTCAAGTCATAATCATAAACATCTGTAATCTCTACAGTTGCAAAATCGCCGATTTTTAGAAGTGACGAGTTAATTTTCCCCATACCCACTTTAGCAAAGGGGGGCTTTGAATTTTCCATTATTACTACCCCGTCTATTTCAGGCGCATGGGAGTACAGTCTTCCAACCGCTATCCCTTTGCTGGCTTCGTCAATTATAGCCTTAAATCTCCTGCCTATTAAGGCCTTGTTTTTCTTGAGGGATATATCTGCCTGGTGCCTCATTATTGTATCAAATCTTCTGTTTTTTATTGCATCTGTCAGATGTCCTTTGAGTTTTGCGGCAGGCGTGCCTTCTTCTTTTGAATATTTAAAAGCGCCAAGTCTGTCAAATTCTGCTTTCTCCATGAATTTTATAAGCGAGTTGAATTCCTCCTCTGTCTCGGAAGGGAAACCCACTATGAATGTTGTCCTGAGTGCAATATCAGGTATGGCGTGCCTGATTTTTCTAATTAGGTTCAGGTATCCATTTCTGCTGCCTCCTCTTTTCATGAGCTTGAGAATTCTGTCTTCAGAGTGCTGAAATGGGATATCAAGATACCTGCATATCTTTTCTTCTTCGGCAATTACATTCAGGAGCGATTCTTTTATTGACGCAGGATAAGCATAGAGCAGCCTTATCTGGAAATCACCGCTTATTGAGCAGAGGTCTTTGAGGAGATTTGCAATATCATACCCATTGAGGTCCTTGCCGTAGGAAGCAGTGTCCTGGGCAATAAGAATAAGCTCTTTTGCCCCTCCGCTTATATGTCGCTCTGCTTTTTTAAGAATTTCATCAGGTGTGATGCTTTTGTATTCTCCTCTGATTAAGGGGATAACGCAGTATGTGCATTTCCTGCTGCATCCTTCCGCAATTTTTAAATAAGCATAGCTGCTGACACGGTGAATCGGTGAATGTTTTTCCCTTATCTTCTCTGTGTCTCCCTTTCGCCTTGCTGCTATCCTTTTGCAATATTCAACAATCCTCTCATCCTCTCCGACTCCGAATATCGCATCTATCTCCGGAATCTCTTTGAGGAGTTCGTCTCTGTACCTTTTTGCAAGACATCCGAACACAATTAGGTGTTTTGAACCCTTCTTTAGTTCTGTGATTTTCAGAATTTCTGCTATAGACTCTTTTTTTGCGTCTTCTATAAAACCGCATGTGTTTATGAGGAGAATGTCTGCCTTCTCATGATTATCAAGACATGATAACCCGCTATTGATAAGTCTCTCCGTAAGATTATCAGAGTCAACAAGGTTTTTCGGACACCCCATACTTACAAGAGAAAATTTATTTGCCATAGGAATGCGCCTTTTTCACCGCATGGTAGATAATAAAATAGCTGATAACAGCTGAGATGAAACCAAGCAAAAGTGTGCCAAAGACAAAGGGTATGAGCAGAGGCTTTAGTTGATAGACAAAGCGGCTGAAGGTAATATGCGCCCAGTCTATTTTGGGCAGCGCCTCTTTTATGCCAAGGCATCTGGCGCCGATATAAGCGCTGAAAGTATAGATAGGGACGATAGTCCACGGGTTTGTGACGAACACGCCTGTAATAGTGACAATCCTGTTCAGTCTGAAAATCCATGCCGCTGCGATTCCGAGAATAGTATGAAAGCCCAGCAGGGGAGACATGCCTATGAAAACACCAGCGGCAAAGGCAACTGCCAGTCTGTGAGGAGAATCCTTGATGGTTAAAATGTTTCTGAGTCTATCTCTGAATTCCATAGCTCGACACGCTCTCTACAGCTTAACCGGCTCACGGTATGCTGAGCCGCTTGAAGCAAAGTGCTGGTATCCTGAAGGAGAGAACTTTTTCCCCCTGCCGTTTTTATCTATGATTTTTCTGCCTGATTTTACAATGTCTCCGATATATACGGCATTAATTTTTCTGTCTGCCGGCGCTGTGAAAAGCAGTTCATAGTCTTCTCCGCCTGAACAGGCAAGTTTCATGGCGTCCAGTCCAAGCAGGGAAGATGCAGTTCTCATCCGGCTGGAGACAGGTATGTGCTCCATGAATATCTTTGCGCCGACTCTACTTTCATCACAGAGCCTTGACAGGTCAAT
Source organism: Nitrospirota bacterium (assembly GCA_026387575.1). Classification (GTDB taxonomy): domain Bacteria; phylum Nitrospirota; class Thermodesulfovibrionia; order Thermodesulfovibrionales; family UBA1546; genus UBA1546. The sequence continues at coordinate 20,892 of JAPLLK010000068.1, forward strand.
AAAGAGCCCGTCGCTTAAGTCAATCATGGAAGTAGCATATCTGATAAAATTTTTTGGCTTTCTTGCCTCAGGCATGAGATGCCTTTTTAAGAGAGGATGGACCACATTCCATGTCAGTTCCATTTTTGAGAGTTTAGAGGTTAGGGTTAGCAGTTCAGATGCACGATTCATGATACACGATTCATGATTTTTTTTATCCTGCATTTTCCCCCCTGTTTTCTCAATAGGAACATGCTTACTGATTCTTTTCAATAGTTCAAGCCCGCATGCTGAATCCCCGAGATTCCCTGTTACGTATATCCTGTCTCCGGGTTTTGCGCCTGAGCGTCTTATATACTTTTTAGCATCACCTATGAGCGTTGCTGCAATGACTATATCTTTCCTTGAGGAAGAAATGTCTCCGCCTATGAGAGAGACTCCGTATAATTTTATTGCACAGCGTATGCCGTCAAAAAATCTGTTAACAAATGAGTGCTCTGTGTTTTTGTTCAATGCAATATCAAGCAAAAGGTACTGAGGCCTTCCACCCATGGCATATATGTCGCTCACATTCACAGAGACGAGTTTAAATCCGAGCTGATAGGGCGTTATAAGGCTCAGGTCAAAGTGAATGCCTTCAACCATCATATCAGTGGTTGCCAATAAATTCTTGCCCGACGGTTTTATTACTGCTGTGTCATCGCCTATGCCTACGATGACATCTTTTGATTTTACGGTAAATCTTCTGCGGATTGTTTTCAGAAGGGATAATTCACCGACCTCAGAAAGCTTCATATCAGTTGTTGGCTGTCAGTAAATAGCGCTTGTTTGAAAAACTGTTCGCTATTCACTGTTCACTTTTTCTTGTTGGTTTTCAGTGCCGCTTTAAGCACGTCATCCATTGTATCAGCAAAGATGAATGTCAGGTCTTTCTTTACGTATTTCGGAATATCTTCAAGGTCTTTTTTATTTCTTTTCGGGATAATGATATGTTTTATGCCCATTCTCTTTGCTGCTAAAGCCTTCTCTTTGAGTCCGCCTATCGGAAGCACCCGGCCTCTCAATGTCACTTCGCCTGTCATTGCGAAATCCTTTCTTACAGGTTTTCCTGTGAGCGCAGATGCAATTGCAGTTGCCATTGTTATGCCTGCTGAAGGCCCGTCTTTGGGTGTTGCACCTGCAGGTACATGTATGTGTAAATCTATTTTTGAGAAGACCTCATCCTTTATCCCGAGCGACTTAGCCTTTGAGCGGACATAGCTTAAAGCTGCCTGCGCAGACTCCTTCATAACGTCTCCGAGCTGGCCTGTCAGCGTGAGACTGCCCTTACCCCTCATGGTAGTAGCCTCAACATAGATTATGTCGCCTCCCGACTCTGTCCATGCAAGGCCGGTTGCGACGCCAGTCTCATCTTTTTCCATCTCTTCTTCAAGAAGGTATTTGGGGATGCCGAGAAATTTATGCAGATTTCTTGAAGTTATAAGAAAATTTTTCTGTTTCCCCTCCGCTATTTTCTTTGCAACTTTTCTGCAGAGATTGGCTATCTCCCTTTCAAGGTTTCTGACACCTGCCTCTCTTGTATACTGAGATATTATTGTAAGAACTGCAGGGTCTGCTATCTTTAACACCTTGTCTGTTATCCCATGTTCTTCAAGCTGTTTCGGGATAAGATAATTTTTTGCAATGCCGAGCTTTTCCTCTGCCGTATATCCCGAGAGATAGATTATCTCCATCCTGTCGCGCAGGGGGTTTGGTATTGTGTCAACAAGGTTCCCTGTTGTTATGAACATCACCCTTGAAAGGTCGAAGGGAACTGTAAGGTAATGGTCAACAAAGGTGTTGTTCTGTTCAGGGTCAAGCACCTCAAGAAGCGCTGATGAGGGGTCTCCCCTGAAATCCATTCCAATCTTGTCTATCTCGTCAAGCATGAAAACAGGATTGTTTGTGCCTGCTGTTTTTATGCCCTGTATTATCCTGCCGGGAAGCGCTCCTACATATGTTCTTCTGTGCCCTCTGATTTCTGCTTCGTCTCTGACTCCTCCCAGAGACATGCGGACGAATTCCCTTCCGAGGGACCTTGCAATGGATTTTCCCAGTGATGTCTTTCCAACTCCCGGAGGGCCTATAAAACAGAGTATAGGGCCTTTCATCTTTTCTTTCCTCAGCTTTCTTACGCTGAGATATTCAAGTATCCGCTCTTTTACCTTCTCTAAGTCATAATGGTCGTCATCAAGCACTTTCTTTGCTGCTTTTATATCAAGATTGTCCTTTGTCTGCTTTGACCACGGCAGCTCAACCATCCATTCAAGATATGTTCTTACAGTTCCTGCCTCGGCGCTGTCAGGGTGCATCTTCTCAAGACGCTTAAGCTGTTTCTCTGCCTCTTTCTGAACTTTTTCAGACATCTTTACTTCTAAAATCTTTTTCTTGAATTCTTTTATCTCTTCTGAGCGCTCATCAATATCGCCAAGCTCTCGCTGTATAGCCTTCAGTTGTTCTCTGAGGAAATATTCCCTCTGATTCTTGTCTATCTCACCCCTGACTTCTGTCTGGATTTTCTGCTGTACTGTAAGAAGCTCTATCTCTCTGTTCAGTATTTCACTGACTTTTTTCAGCCGCTGGGCAGGTTCGGTTATTTCAAGCACTTCCTGCGCCTGCTCTGTTTTCAACCCGATGTTTGAGGCTATGAGGTCGGCAAGTTTCCCGGGATCTTCAAGATTTTCAATCACAATCATAATATCAGGGAGTATTGTTTTGCCCAAGGAAACTGTTTTGTCTATCTGTTCCTTCACAGTTCTCATTATCGCCTCAGTCTCTATTGTTATTTCTTCGGGCTGAGTATCTATTATTTTTTCTATGCTCGCAGTAAAGAACGGCTCTTCTTTGAGAAACTTTACTGCCTTTGCCTTGCTCAGCCCCTGCACAAGCACCTTGACTCTCCCGTCAGGGAGTTTCAGCATTCTCATTATGAGTCCTACGGTGCCTACATTGTAGAGGTCGGAAGGCGACGGATTCTCAGCATTAAGGTCTTTCTGAGCAATGAGCATTATCATTTTGTTTGTGCTTAATGAATGCTCTATCGCCTTTATGGACATTTCTCTTCCCACAAAAAGAGGGAGTATCATATAAGGAAAGACAACTATGTCCCTTATAGGAAGCACAGGAAGGCTTTGAGGGATTTCAATATCTTTTTCTTTTTCTTCTTTTTCCGCTGCTTTTGCCATTCTTATCTCCTGAATACAGGGTGCGAATCCGTCCGGTTAATTTACCTGAATCCTTGACCCTTTATTTTTAATCATTGCCGCTATCCCAAGCAGATATTCGGTGAACGGTTTAGAGACTTCTGAATTTTTCAGGGCAAAGTTGACCGTTGCCTTAAGATAACCTAACTTGTCTCCTGCGTCATACCGCCGGCCTTTGAAAACATAACCGTAAATAGGTTCTTTTTTAAGAAGTTTTTTGAGTCCGTCCGTCAGTTGTATCTCTCCGCCCCTGCCCGGAGGCAATTTCTCGAGTACGCTGAATATCTGTGGTGTGAGAATGTATCTGCCTATTATTGCAAGGTTGGACGGCGCCTTTTCTCTTGCGGGTTTTTCAACGAGGTCGCTGATTTTATATACCCCGTTACCGCAAGATTTCCCCTCTATTACGCCGTATTTATGTATCTCTGTCATTGGAACTTCTTCAAGCGCGAGTATCGGGCAGCCGAGTTTTTCATGCAGCCCCATCATGTCTCTCAACAGCGTTTCTTCCGGAGCGATTACATCATCGCTCAACAGCACTGCAAATGGCTCATCCTTTACAAATGGTCTTGTACAGAGGATTGCATGTCCGAGTCCTAACGCTGCCCTCTGCCTTATGTATGCGAAGTTCAAATGGTTGAGCTTTGTTATTTCAGTGAGAAGTTTTTTCTTGTCCATCTTCCTGAGATTTTCTTCAAGTTCGTATGCTGAGTCAAAATGGTCTTCGATAGAGCGCTTATATTTGCCTGTGATTATTATGATCTCTTCAATATTGCATGCGATTGCCTCTTCAACTGCATACTGTATCATCGGTTTATCAACAATCGGGAGCATCTCCTTGGGCGATGCCTTTGTCGCAGGCAGAAACCTTGTGCCGAGCCCGCCTGCAGGGAATAAAGCCTTTCTTATTTTTTTACGCATTTTTTTCTTCATAAAAATTAGACTACTGTGATAAGATAGTGCATTGCAATTTTAAATTATAACATATATCACACTTGTTTTTTCTGCTTTTGTGAGATACGATTTATTCGTAAATTTTATTTTGCTTTTCTGTCTTTAATCGGAAATTTTTCTGAGAGGACTGGAAAATAAACAGAACTCTCTGTTAAAATTATAGCCGGTTTTTTGATTGGAGGAATTGATGGATTTTAAAGGGCAGGTGGCTGTAATTACAGGCGGCGCACGCGGGATTGGAAAGACGATAGCCGAAGCGCTTGCAAGAAAAGGTGTCAATATCTTGATTGCTGACATCAGCAGCGAGCAGGCGCAGGGCACAGCAGCCGAGATAGAAAAGCTGGGGGTTAAGTCAACCGGAGTTGGGCTTGATGTCTCAAAGTCAGAAGAAGTAATTAAGGTGTTCGGAGAGATATCAAAAGGCTATGGTAAAATAGACATTCTCGTAAATAATGCAGGCATAACAAGAGACGGGCTTATAATGAGGATGAAGGAAGAAGACTGGGATGCTGTGATTAATATTAATCTGAAGAGCGTGTTCCTCTGTTCTAAAGAGGCGGTTAAGGTAATGGCAAAACAGAGATACGGCAGGATTATAAATATATCGTCAGTGGTTGCTTTTATGGGGAACCCGGGACAGGCAAATTACAGCGCATCAAAGGCGGGGATAGTCGGGCTGACAAAGACTGCCGCAAAAGAGTATGCGAGCAGGGGGATTACCGCAAATGCAGTTGCGCCGGGCTTTATAACAACTGCCATGACCGAGGCCCTGCCCGAAAACGTTAAGGAGGATATGAAGAGGGCGATTCCGCTTGGAAGGTTCGGCACTACAGCTGATGTTGCAAATGCCGTTGTCTTTCTCGCCTCACCAGAAGGGGGTTATATAACAGGACAGGTGATACATGTTAACGGCGGGATGTATATGTAACACAAATTAAGAGTTAAAAGTTAGAAGTTGAAAGTTGTGAATTTTTAACTCCTAATCTTAACTTATAACTTGAACTAAACTTGGAGGTGTTTTAATGGTAGAAGAAAAGGTAAAAGAGATTATATCAAAACAGCTTGGCGTCAATGCTTTAGAGGTGACGCCGGAAGCATCCTTTGTTGAAGACCTTGGCGCGGACTCGCTGGATACGGTTGAACTCGTAATGGCATTTGAAGAGTCATTCAATATAGAAATACCTGACGAGGATGCTGAAAAGATAACAAAGGTCAAGGACGCAATAGCATATATCAACAGTAAAAAAGCTTAATGGAAAAAAGAAGAGTTGTTGTAACGGGTGTGGGCATTATCACACCTGTAGGGATAGGAGTCGAAGCAAGCTGGAAAGGGCTTATTGAAGGCAGGTCGGGTATAAGAAAACTGACCCGGTTTGACGCTTCGGCTTTTGCAACGCAGATAGCTGGCGAGGTAGAGGGATTTAACCCTGAGGACTATATAGAGCCTAAAGAAATAAAAAAGATGGACCGTTTTATCCATCTTGCCATTGCAGCTTCGGATATGGCTGTAAAGGATTCGGGGTTAAAGATAACTGACAGCAATGCCGAAAGTGTCGGTGTGATAATCGGCTCAGGCATGGGCGGACTGCCGGCAATTGAATATTACCATTCTGTTCTCCTTGAAAAAGGCCCCAGAAGGATAACTCCTTTCTTTATCCCTATGCTCATAATAAACCTTGCAGGCGGCCATGTGTCCATGAAACATGGTGCCAAGGGCCCAAATTCTGCAGTTGCAACCGCATGCGCTACCGGCAGCCATTCCATAGGCGACGCCTTCAAGATCATTCAGAGAGGGGATGCGGATGCTATGATTGCAGGCGGCACTGAATCGGTTATAACGCCGATGGCAATTGGCGGGTTCAATGCAATGAAAGCGCTTTCCACACGAAACGATGAGCCTGAAAAGGCAAGCAGGCCATTTGACGCAGACAGGGACGGTTTTGTGATGGGAGAAGGCGTTGGCATAATGGTGCTTGAGAGCCTCGAACACGCACGCTCAAGGGGCGCCAGAATATATGCCGAGATTGCCGGATATGGAATGACAGCAGACGCTTACCATATGACTTCTCCTGCTCCTGAGGGAGAAGGTGCTGCACGGTGTATGGCTATAGCTTTAAAAGACGGAGGAGTTGCTCCTTCAGAAGTTGACTATATAAATGCGCACGGGACATCTACAAAATATGGGGATGAACTTGAGAGTATTGCTATAAAGACGGTATTTAAAGACCATGCATATAAGCTTGCAGTAAGTTCAACAAAATCAATGACAGGACATCTGCTCGGCGCCGCAGGGGGAGTTGAGGCTGTTGTATGTATTTTATGCATAAGGGATAATATTGTTCCTCCGACAATAAACCTTGATAATCCCGACCCTCAGTGCGACCTTGATTATGTGCCGCACAAGGCAAGGAAGATGGATGTAAACTGTGTCATGTCTAACTCATTCGGTTTTGGCGGAACAAATGCCTGTCTGGTTTTTAAGAGACTTAAAGAGTAATTTGGACTATGCCAGCATCTCTTTGATTGTTAGTAAAACCGACTTGCCAAGCGCCTGTAAATCATAACCTCCTTCAAGTGCAAAAATAACAGGAACCGCTGCGCATGACAATATGCTTTTCACTATTCCTCTTATTCCTTCGTCAGAAACCCTTATGCCTGACAGGTGGTCTTCGGTGCGGATGTCATAACCGGCAGACACAATGATAATATCCGGCGTGAACCTTCTTACAATATCAGGGAGCATATCTTGGTATATATGGAGGTAATCCTTATTGCCGGAACCGGAATTCAGAGGGACATTATAAGTGTATCCTTCGCCTTTGTCTTTTCCTCTTTCGGAGTTGCTGCCTGTTCCGGGATAATGAGGATACTCGTGGGTGCTGAAATAAAATACTGAATCATCTTCGTCAAACATATGCTGTGTGCCATTTCCGTGGTGGACATCAAAATCTATGATAAATATCTTTTTGTATCCTCTTTTCTGCGCATACCGCGCTCCGACTGCAACATTGTTGAATATGCAGAACCCCATCGCCTTTCCTGCCTCTGCGTGATGTCCCGGAGGCCTAATAGCGCAGAATGCCCTCTCAATCTCTTTATTTTTGCATCTGTCTATTGCCTCTATGACAGCGCCTGCCGCATACAGCGCAGCTTCAAGGCTGTTTTCAGACAGGTATGTGTCGGGATCAATATAGCCGGGCTCTGTTTTTTTGATTCTTTCAATGTACTCATGTTTATGCACAGCCTCAATCTCATTGAACTCAGCCTTGCGAGGTTTTATGTGTATGAGTTTGTCCCATATCTCTGAGGATTTAAGTGTGTCAATGATTGCGATTAATCTTTCTTTGCATTCGGGGTGCCACCTCGGAGTTTCATGCCTGAGGAATACATCGTCATATATGAAGCCGACTTTTTTCATTACTGGAATCCTAACAGATTTTAAAAATTCTTTCCTCATCTCTCTCTGTTCTGTTATTATAGCTGCACCTATTTTAAATCCCAAGGAGGTCTTATGTCTGAACTCAAAAAAATGTACCGCACTATTATGGATGACAATTTCCCTGATGATATGACAATAAAATTCGGGAATCAGACGCTTGTTTATAAAAAGCGTGCATGGAAGATACCTGATGAAAAAACAGGCGAGCTTATTGAGAAGGGGTTGCGCTACGGAGAAAATCCTGACCAGCAGGCGGCGATATACGAGCTGGTAAACGGCAATCTGATTCTCGGCGGATGCGAGTATATAAATCCCGGCAGCGGGCTTGTAAGCAGCATTACAGAAGAGGATATGATACAGGCAGGAAAACATCCCGGGAAAACTAATATGACAGACCTTGATAATGGCTTAAACATACTAAAATATCTCACGAATAAACCTGCTGCTGTTATCTTGAAGCACAATAACCCATGCGGTGCAGCATACGGGAAGACAGTCTCAGAGGCGTACGAAAAAGCGAACATGGCAGACAGGATTGCAGCATTCGGCGGATGCCTTGTTGTAAACCGTGCGATGGATAAAAAAACAGCAGAGGCTGTTAACGAGAATTACCTTGAGGTTGTTGCAGCGCCTGATTTTGAGGAAGGTGCAGCAACGATACTTGCAAAAAGAAAGAATCTCAGGATTATAAAAGTTAAGAAGCTCAATGAGCTTGAAAAATACAGGAACTTCCGTTTTGTTGATTTCAAATCGTTGATTGACGGCGGCTTGATAGTCCAGCAGTCGCAATTAAGCAGGATAAAGAGCAAGGATGATTTTATGCCTGCAAAAACAACATACAAAGGTAAAGAATACGTCACTGAAAGGATGCCGACTGACAGGGAATACGAGGACATGATTTTCGGCTGGAGCGTTGAGATGGGGATTACATCAAACTCGGTCATCTATGTGAAGAATGGAGAAACAGTTGGTATAGGCACAGGAGAGCAGGACAGGGTGGGCGTTGCGGAAATTGCCATTTTCAAGGCATATACAAAATATGCGGATGCATTATGTTTTAAGAACTACGGTATCCCTTACAAGACACTTGAAATGGAAGTTGCGCGGGGAGAAAGAGACGCAGGCCTGCTTCAGGAGATTGATAAAGAGACAAGGAAGAATAAGGGAGGGCTCATCGGCGCAGTGATGGTTTCGGATGCGTTTTTTCCGTTCAGGGATGGAATTGATGTCGGAATAAAACAGGGTGTTACAGCAGTTGTCCAGCCCGGAGGCTCGGAGCGCGATTTTGAGGTTATAGAGGCATGCAATCAGGCAGAGCCAAAAGTGGCAATGGTATTCACAGGACAGAGGGTATTCAAACATTAATATAAAATCACAAAAAAGGAGACTAATAAAATGTCGGAAACAAAGGCAGCGATAGAGACTAAATTCGGGGCTATAGAGTTAAAATTTTTCCCTGATGTTGCTCCCAATCACGTTAATAATTTTATAGAGCTTGCAAAAAGAGGATTTTACGATGGCGCGACTTTTCACCGCGTAATCCCGGGTTTTATGATACAAGGAGGAGACCCAAATTCTAAAAGTCCTGACAAGTCAAAACATGGAATGGGAGGCCCCGGATATACGGTCAAGGCAGAATTCAATAGCAAGCCGCATAAGAGAGGAACACTCTCTGCTGCTCGGTCTGCCAATCCGGACAGCGCGGGTTCCCAGTTTTTCATCTGTGTGGCGGATGCGCCTTTCCTTGACAGGCAGTACACGGTATTCGGAGAGGTGGTTTCAGGCATGGATGTGGTGGACAAGATAGTGAATCAGCCAAGGGACGCAAGCGACAATCCTGATGAGAGGATTGAAATGAAAGTAAAAAGTGTGGAATAGAGATTTTTCAGCATTTTGTCATTCCCGCTTGTCGGGAATCCTTCTTTTAAAAGAGAAAAGATTCTGGACAAGCCGGAATGACACTACATAAAAATGTAAAGAACTGTTACAGACAGGACAGAGCATCGTGGTTTGTGCTCTTAGCCGCCGTTGCAGGCAGATTACAAATAGGAACGTGTCATTTAAAATCTAACCTTTCAAACCCGATGAAATGCTCTCTTCCGGCGAAAGTTGTGGACTCGAGGCGAGGCCTCATCCTTCTATGACTTGCTTTCTTTCCGGGTCGAAAGGCCCAAAGCCTTGTAGATTGGGCAAAAACCTACAAGACTCGTCAGCAGGAAAACCACGGCGATAACGCCCAACACGATAGCAACGGTGCCGCTGATCTGTGCACTGAAGTAAAGCGCGGCAATCATCACCGCGATGACTGTTCGGATAACCCGGTCAATTGTTCCCATGTTTTTCTTCATTTTGGTTCACCTCCTTTCTGAATGAGAGTCTATCAAAATAACCATTGGATAAGAAGAACAATCCCGCTGATCACGCCAATACAAAGTAGACAGGCTATAATGAATTTAACAATTTTTGGCATAATGTTTCCTCATCTTACCATTGAACATCTTCAATAACGATGAGCAGGAGTAAGTGATAGGATATTATAGCAATTCTTATTGAAAGCGACTGTTATCCTGCCTGAGTTGTCCTTGTTGATGATTATCCCTGCCATTCAGAAGAATTCTATCAATCCAGCTTTTTCTTGTCAATCTCTCTTTTGCAGGGATATAATACAAACAGTCAAAGGACGAAATGCGAATAATATTGAAAAAAGAAGAGATTAAGGGGAACAGGATAACTATATCAGGTGAAAAGGCGCGATACCTTATATCTGTGCTGAGGTGCAGTGCAGGCGATGAACTTCAGGTCTTTGACGGCGAGGGAAGTTTTTATAAATCTAAAGTTGCGGGGCTTGAAAATAAAAAAGTAATCATAGATTTGTTAGAAAGGATTTCTCTCAATGCTGAATCGCCTCTTAATCTTACACTTGTTCAGGGGATTCTCAAAGGAGAAAAGATGGATATGGTCATCCAGAAGGCGACAGAACTCGGCGTTAAGGAGATAATCCCTGCTGTTACAGAGAGAAGCCAGATAAGGCATACAAGAAAAGTTTACAGGTGGAGAAAGATTGCAGAAGAGGCGTCAAGGCAGAGCGGAAGGACAATGATTCCTGTTGTGCATGAGCCGATAGAGTTTAATTCACTGTTTGCTGTTCACTATTCGCTGCCATTAAGCGGTTTTATCTTCTGGGAGGATGGCGGATTGCCTTTAAAAGAAGCAATAGAAAAGATGCAAGATGCAAGAGAAAATCTTTCTAACCATCCTGAAGCGTGCATCATGAATCCTGCATCGCTTTATCTCTTGATCGGTCCTGAGGGGGGATTTTCGGAAGAAGAGGTCAATCTTACAGTCTCTAAAGAGTTGATTGCAGTATCATTAGGAAAACGCATTCTTCGCGCCGAGACAGCGGCAATTTCAGCAGTGGCGCTTATCCAGTTTTTACTAGGAGATATTTAGCTCAGTTTTCTTTTTCTTTTATAGAGATTATTTTTTCCACAGGGATGGCTATCCAGCCTGACTCAGCCTCAATATAGACCTCTGTTTCTCCGATTTCAATAAGCTTGCCTTTGTAGGTAGTCTCCAAAGCTAAAACTTCTACATCTTTCCCGACAAGGTCCTGCAATTTTTTCTCCTTCAACTTGATTATCCCCTGTAGTTTGCTACAGGTTCCAATATTATGTCATTCTGGCTTGTCCAGAATCTTTCTTCCAGAGGGATTTTCGACAAGCGGGAATGACAACAAATAGAGATTCATTTTAACTTTTAACTTGTTTTTTCACTTTCTTATATATCCTTACCGGCGTGCCTCTGAAAGAGAACCTTTCCCTAAGGCATTTTTCGATATACCTTACATAGGATTCTTTTATCCCTGCAGGATAGTTGCTGAAAATTACGAATGCCGGCGGCTCTGTTCCTATCTGGGTCATATAAGGAATCTTTACCTGCCTGCCTTTATACAGAGACAGAGGGATGCCTGAAGTAACGTCCTTTATGAATCTATTTATCTCAGGCGTTGGTATCCTCTTTTTTCTTTCAGCAATTATTTCATCAATTACAGGAAATATTTTTGTAATCCTCTTTTTTTCCATCCCTGACACTGAAATTGCCGGCGCATGATTCAGGAACCACATTTTTCTCTGCAGTTCCGCAATAATTTTTTTATAGGCAGTTTCCGGTTCGTGCACAATGTCCCATTTGTTAAGGAGGAATATGGCGCCCTTTGCGTATCTTTCAACAATGCCCGCAATGTTCTGATCCTGTTCTGTTATTCCGGCGGAAGCATCAAGAACGATGAGAGCAATGTCGCATCTCTCTATGCTCCGTATTGCTCTTACCGCTGAAAACCTTTCAATAGAAAATCCGAGTTTACCTTTTTTTCTTATGCCGGCCGTATCAATTATCAGATATTTATTTTTATAGTATGAACAGACAGAGTCAACTGCATCTCGCGTGGTTCCAGGCAAAGGACTTACTATCATCCTCTTTTTGCCAAGGAGCGCGTTTATAAGCGTTGACTTGCCTACATTAGGCCTTCCGACAACAGCAATCCGAGGGTATGCTGATTCCTCTTTGCTTAATTGAGGCAGAAGCGAGGCAATCCTGTCCATGAGTTCTCCGAATTCATAACCTGTAGCAGCTGATACGGGAAGGAGTTCATTAGTGCCTAATGCATAGAAATCATAGAGCCTCTCTTCTCTTTTAGGAGTGTCTATCTTGTTCACAACCCATAATATCTTTTTGCCCGAAGCCCGTAATGTTTTTGAGAGTTCAATGTCAGCAGGCGTAAGCCCTTCTTTACCGTCAAGGAGATGTATTATGACATCTGCCTCTTCAATCGCAAACGCTGCCTGCTCCTTCATCTGCTTTGAGATGTCCCCTGAAGGCTCAGTGTAAAATCCTCCTGTGTCAACTGCAATAAATGCCTTGTCTTCCCATACAGCCTCCATATAGTTCCTGTCTCTGGTTACATCAGGCACATTTTCAACAATAGCGGCAGAAGAACCAACCATCCTGTTAAAGAGGGTAGATTTGCCTACATTTGTCCTTCCAACAATTACAACATAAGGTCTTGCCATAAAATTCACCGGTTCTTAAATTTTTCACCAAATGCAGCACAGTCAGATTGTCAGCTACGAAACTTCAAAGATAAATTCAAGTTCAACAGGTGAATTGAGAGGAAGGACATTTACTCCAACTGCTGCTCGCGCATGTCTTCCCACTTCCCCGAAAATCTCAAGCATGAAATCAGAAGCAGCGTTAAGGACCTTCGGCTGTTCTGTAAAATCAGGCGCTGATGAAACATAGCCTGTTATTTTTACACACCGCCTGATTTTATTAAGGGTTCCAAGATTTGATTTCAAAATCGCGAGGGCGTTTATGGCTGCTGTGCGCGCATCTTCCCTTGCTTCATCAACAGTCACCTTATCTCCAACACGTCCCTCTCTTGAAAGTTTGCCTTTCACCAAAGGCAGTATTCCGCTTAAAAAAACAAGATTGCCCGTCCTGACAAGCGGTATGTAAGAGCCGAGAGGCTTTGGTGCCTCAGGCAGTTCAATGCCGAGTTGTTTCAGCCGTTCTTCAGGTGTCATCATAATCCTAGTTCCTCAGGAGTCCCAATCCTTCCGAGAACTGCTGATGCAGCGGCAACCGCAGGATTAGACAGATACACTTCACTCTCAGGATGTCCCATCCTGCCGACAAAGTTTCTATTGGTTGTTGCAAGCGCTCTTTCGCCTTTTGCGAGTATCCCCATGTGTCCTCCAAGACACGGACCGCATGTGGGTGTAGAGACAACTGCCTCAGCATCTATGAATATGTCCAGAAGCTTTTCCTTCATAGCCTGTTTGTATATCTGCTGTGTGGCAGGGATCACTATCATCCTTACATTAGGATTAACTTTTCTGCCTTTAATCACCTCTGCAGCCTCTCTTAAATCCTCAAGCCTTCCGTTTGTGCATGAGCCGACTACCACCTGATCTATCGCAACTTCAAACAGTTCAGCAGCGGGTTTTGTATTTGACGGAAGGTGAGGGCAGGACACTGTCAGCGGTATCTTTGAGCAATCGTATTCTCTGGTTTCAACATACTTTGAGTTTTTATCGGATTTGTATAATTTAAATTCCCGCTTTGCCCTTCCTTTTACGTATTTTTTTGTAATCTTATCAGGAATTATTATTCCGTTTTTTCCGCCTGCCTCAATTGCCATGTTGCACATTGTCAGCCTTCCGTACATAGGAAGACTGCTTATAACTTCCCCTTCAAATTCCATTGCCATGTATAAAGCTCCGTCAACTCCGATATCGCCTATTGTATGAAGTATAAGGTCTTTTCCTCCGACCCATTTGTTGAGTTTGCCATAGTATATGAATTTCATTGACTCAGGAACCTTGAACCAGCACTCGCCTGTTGCCATTGCGGATGCAACATCTGTTGAGCCTACTCCTGTTGAGAATGCGCCTAATGCTCCGTATGTGCATGTATGGCTGTCAGCGCCTATCACAAGGTCTCCGGGGACGACAAGCCCCTGCTCCGGAAGTAACGCATGTTCAATTCCCATTCTGCCAACCTCAAAGTAAAGGTCGAGATTATATTCTTTTGAGAAATCGCGGAGCATCTTGCACTGCTCGGCAGCTTTTATATCTTTCTGCGGCGCAAAATGGTCAGGGATAAATGCGATGCGGTTTCTGTCAAAGACGTTTTTTGCGCCTATCTTCTTAAATTCCTGTATTGCTATTGGCGCAGTAATGTCATTTGCAAGAATCAGATCAACCTTTGCATTGATGAGTTCTCCGGGCTCAACCTTTTTTTTGCCTGCATGTGCGGCGAGTATTTTCTCTGTTATGGTCATCTTTACTTCTTTCTTGCAGCCAGTTTATTTAAAGCATTGATGTAAGCCTTTGCCGCTGCTACTATGATGTCTGTGTCAGCGCCGTTGCCTCTGACGGTCTTTCCATTTTCTTCGAGAGATACCATGACCTCTCCGAGCGCGTCAGTCCCACCGGTAATGCCTTTTACCTCAAATTTCTGGAGTCTGCTCTTTGTCTTTGTTATTGAGGCAATAGCCTTATATGTTGCATCAACAGGGCCGTCGCCTGTTGCTGTTTTTCTGATAATCCTACCTTTAACCTTCATCCTGATTGCCGCCTTTGGCTCTTTTTTCATACCGCTTGAAACAGAAAGGCCGGCAAGCTGATATATTTCAGGTGTCTTTGATACCTCTTCTGAGACAAGGGTTTCTATATCTTCATCAAAGATATGTTTTTTCTGGTCAGCAAGGTGTTTTAGCTTTACAAATGCGCTTTCTATTTCTTCAGGTGTCAGGTCATACCCGAGTTCTTTTAATCTTGTTTTAAACGCATGTCTTCCCGAGTGTTTGCCGAGAACAAGTTTTGTGCTCTGAAGCCCGATGCTCTCAGGACGCATTATCTCGTATGTTGTTTTTTCCTTGAGAAGACCGTCCTGATGTATCCCTGACTCATGGGCAAAGGCATTTGCGCCTACTATTGCCTTATTCGGCTGAACAGGGATGCCTGTTATCTTTGTCACAAGCCTGCTTGAGCGGATTATCTCTTCGGTGTTTATGTTAGTGTCTGCATTAAAAAAGTCCCTGCGTGTCCTTAGTGACATTACAACTTCTTCCATGGAACAGTTTCCGGCACGCTCTCCGATTCCATTGATTGTGCATTCAACCTGTCCTGCGCCGTTGATTATCGCGGAGAGGGAGTTCGCAACAGCAAGCCCGAGGTCGTTGTGGCAATGGACAGATATTACAGCTCTATTGCCTATCCTCTCTTTTATCGCCTTTATCATTTTCCCGAATTCATCAGGCATCGCATATCCTACGGTATCAGGGATGTTTACTGTTTTTGCGCCCGCTTCTACAACAGCATCAACTACATCAAGAAGATAACTCACATCAGTCCTTGTGGCGTCCATAGGAGAAAATTCAACATCATCAACGAAACTCCGTGCAAGCCTTACCATTTCAACAGACCTTCTTAATGCCTCTTCACGGCTTACCCTGAACTGGTATTTAAGGTGTATGTCCGAGGTAGAATGAAATGTATGAATCCTCTTTTTGCGGGCATCCTTTAATGCCTCCCATGCCCTCCTTATGTCTTCCTCTTTTGCCCGTGCAAGGCTGCATATTATAGGCCCGACTGGCCTGGGGCCGTCCCGCGACCGTTGACGTACACGCCCGACGGGCCACGGGATTGCTCCACGATCACGCCGTCGATCCGCTCGATGCTCGATTCGGTCCCTCCGCCTGCCACCGCGGCGTAGTAGCCGTACTGCGGCAGCGTCCGACCGGCGACGACCCAGTCGGCGGCCCCGCGATTCACGTACACCTTCGCTCCGCCGGCCCACGTGACGACCTGCCGATGGATGTCGCCGCCCACAAATTCCACGCCGGTGACGGCACCCATCGCGATGGTGCGGATGAAATCCTGGGCGAGCCAGTACTTTCGCACCGCCCCGGCCCCGAACGCGCCGCGGTCGATCATCAGGGCGTGCCCGGTGAGCAGTTCGGCCGAGACGTAGTCGTCGCTCTCGATGCCGTGCTCCAGGCGGCTGCGGCCGCCTTCGTAGCGGTCGGAGTAGCCCACCCCGTGCAGGATGAAGCGGTCGTGCAGGACGGCGTCGAACCACGGCGTCCGCTCCCAGTCGCCGCAGGCCAGGCGGTTATGGAAACTCCCGCCGCCGGCGGAGAGCTGCATGAACTGGCAGTCGGCCCCGTCCAGGTACCCCACGAGCTGATCGTCCCCGGCCTCGGAGCTGGTCGGGGCGTCGCCGCCCAGGTGCTGGCGAATCCAGGA
>JAPLLK010000096.1 GCA_026387575.1 Nitrospirota bacterium
TCTGAAATGCTCAGCTTCGGAGCACAGGAAGATGCGACAAAAGCCGCAGCTATAATAGTAATCACAGAAACCTTTAACTGCCTTATCTTCATAATAAGTACTCTCCTTTTTTATTTCTGGTATCTTACAGTTATTGAATACGGTGAAAAGTTTACTATCTGGAAATTACCCTTCTGTCCTATGCTGTTTGCAAGATAAATAGGATTTTCAGGGTAGCTCAATGTAAATTCTCCAAGCCCCTTATCTTCCACATTTGTTACCCATGCAATATTTTGAAGAATATCCTTAACTTCAAAGTTTGTATTTGTATCATTGACACCGCCGACCTTAACCTGAACCTTCTTTGCAATGCCTTTAATATACTGGCCGACTTTATCCATTACAACCGGTGTAAGTTTTGCTGACAAGTCTTTCAATCCATTTGCAACAGCGTCTTCCACATTCATTGCCATTCCCTTGCCTTCTTCTGTGCCAGCAGTAAGTATAACCGCCTTTCCTGTATTGTCTCTGCTTACAATCCTGTATGTCAGTCTCACTGTCACATTATTAAAAGGCATAGATATGCCGTATCCTATATCCTGCCCCTTTCTCGTGGAAATGGTGTAATCAATCTTGCCTATAAGAAGGATATTTGAGAGGAATTTATACATCAGGCTTCTTACAGTCAAGAAATTCCCGCTCTTGACCGCATTTTCTATTTCCTGGGCTTCAAGTGCATGAGTTGGCGCAACGTCAATAACTGTATAGCCCTGCTCCGTAAGCCTGCCGATAAGGTTCTCTGACAGTATGTTGGTCTCATCATATTCATCTTTGGTTGCAAGCCCACTACGCTCAGTTTTTCCGTAAGGTGTTTTATGAATCTCTTCCATTTCCTTGACAACCTTGGGTTTTTTGGCGGGTATAAACACAGCTATAGAATTATTAAGCGCAAGGGACGATACCGCGTCTCTTGCCTTTAAAGGTTCAACACATGCATTTATCCTCACCCAAAAGGTATCTTTCCGTGTTTCTTTGTCAAGCTCTTTGAAGCCAGAAATAACGCCTCTTATCTGTTTGCTTATAGCATCGTCAACAAGCGTCATATTCTGAACCACGCTCTGCGCTTTAACCTCAACACCGACTGCCTGCTCTATCGCGTTCCATTTTGCCCTTGCTATTGCCTCTGTTTTAGCAGACGGCACATCGTTGTTCACGATAACAGCCTCGCCCTCTGCATCAACGCATTTTAATTCAGCAAAACACTCAGCAATATTAACAGAGACATAAAAAATAAATACGAAAAGGAATACCGCTATAATTTTTCTGCCCACTCGACCGCACCTCCTTCTTTTAACCTTTAACCTTAGTCATTATTCATCTATGTCGGATTTTAGAACTCAACCCCGGCCTCTGCAAAGGGGCCGCTAAACGTTAAGTTCGCTTTTACATCGCTCTTATCTATTTTTATATCCTCATATCTGTAGCCGGCAGCTATAAAAACATGCTCGATGGCCTTATATTTTACCCTGCCAATGAGGTCATAGAAATGATTTGAACCGAGCGCTATACCTCTCAGTTCAGCCTCAAGGGACAACTTATTTATAGGTCTAAACTGGGCACCCACATAAACCATAGGCAATGGGATTGTGAGACTCTTAGACTCCTGAACAACGCCCTGCTTAACTTCAGCCTTCATATCTATAAACCTTACATTCAAGCCTGCATCAACGTTCAGCTTGTTTAGCGTAGCTGTTTTTACGAAAGGCAGGCCGTAGTAGAACGCAATGTCATAATGGTCAAGCTGAAGGCTTGATGTAAAATTGGTATTGCCTGTGAATGTCCTTTCACCGAATGTGAAGCTTGCGCTTTTGTTTCCCGTGCCCTCAAACTCCATCGGCGTTGCCATAATATATATGTTAGGAATAAGCAGCGGCATATCGATCTTAGCCCTGCCAAAAAACCTTGTTTCTGAACCGTATTTCAGCTCATTCCCGAGACTCAGAGTCTCTCCTTTGTAGCGTATGTCCCCTGAAGGATCCTGGTTCCATATCCCAGCCGCCACCTCAAAACCAATCGCAGATGCAAACTGAGGGGTTAAAAGAAAAGACAATAAAAAAATAAGACCTGTTATTTTCCTAAATGCTCTCATCATATCCCTCCTCTTTTATGATTTCAACTAAGTAACTGTTCAGGCATAGTGCAAAACGCCTATTTTCTTCGTCATTTTTGTCATTCCCGCTTGTCCAGAATCTATAAGGACTCCCGACAAGCGGGAATGACGGCTGAATAGTTACGCAACTAAAGTGTAAAGGTATAAGGCTGCGCTGTCAAGTGAAAATTCACCCTTTTTACGTCCCGCTTTCTGCGTCAGGAGAGATAAGCAAACAATCCCCTTCCTCTCTCACAACATCCCTGAAAGCAAGCACTTTTATAACCTTGGATATTGCCTCTCTTGATGCGCCTGTGCGGGCTGCAAGCTCTTTGTGGGTGAGCTTTTTTATCCTGAAAAATCCGCTTTTATCTTTTTCGCCTTCTGCCTTTGCTATCTGCAGAAGTAATTTCATCAGTCTCTGGCTGACATCCAGAAATGCTAAGGATTCTATCATACCGTCTGCCATTCTCAGCCTTTGCACCATGGCAGAGAGAAGGTCAATGGCAATCATGGGGTCGTTTTTGACTGCAGAAAGAAACCTTTCCCGCTTCAGCATTCCGAGCGCGGAGTTCTCCACTGCTATCATTGTGGCAGACCTCGGTTTTCCGTCAAGAAGGCTCATCTCGCCGAAAAAGTCCCCCTTATCAAAGGCAGCAAGAACGAGCTCCTGCCCCTCCTGATTTAAAAGAGATGCCCTTACTGCGCCGTCAAGAACTATATAAAGGTCTGTGCTGTTGTCAGACTGATAAAAAATTGTTTCGCCCTTTTTGACCTGAAAGACAATGAAATCCTTTGCAATCCGGCTAAGATAATTATCCGAAAGACTTTTAAAAACATGATGCTCTTTAAGAAGCCTTTCTATCAGTGCGCTTTTGTCTTTTCCTGCGGAAGAGTTTAATTCCATCTATCTTTTCCTGCGGAAGAGTTTAATTCCATCTATGCCCCTTTTCTTCCATCCTGTTGTCTAATGGCAAGCCTTATAGTACAAAAAATCAAATATAATTTCATCAACGATTCACTGCAGAATTTCATTTGTCTTCTTAAGCCTGTGAGCAAGTTCCTTTAAGAATGAAATCGCTATCTTAGGCTTTTCCCTGAGGAGTGTCTCAAAATTCTCAGGCCCTATAACAGCAAGGGAAGTGTTATCCTCTTCTGTCAGTGCGCTTGTTGTCCTCGGGGTCCCGATTAATAACGCCATCTCTCCGAAGTATTCACCTTTCCGCATAATTCTCAGCGTCTGTTCTTTTTTAATCAGCCTCACACTGCCGGAGAGGATATAAAACATCTCGCTGCCTTTTTCTCCTTCCTCAAATATAATCTCTCCCGCCTTATAATCCTGCCCGAACTTTCTTTTGATCCTTTGTACACTCCTGTCAGCATGTGTTTCATAAAACAGCCCCCGCAGCAGCAGGACATCCTTTCTCCTTAGATTGGCGATTAGTTCTGTTCCGAAGAGAAGCACGCTGAACGAGTAATATATCCATATAATAATGATAAACAACGCCTTTAATGAGCCAAAGGTAATGCCGTACTGTGGATTGTACGAAAGGAAAAGGCCGAATAATGGCCTAATTATCCCCCACAGCAATGTTGTAAGCACGGAGCCTGCAAATATGTAACAAAACGAAATCTTTACAGGGACAAAGGCAAGGTAAAATACCGATATTACAGCAGCAGTAAGGAAATAGGATACAATATCGTAAGGGAGTGTGCTGCCGCCAAGGACAAGAAAATTTTTAAATGCCACATTTGAGAAACTGACAGCGACAAAAAGAGACAATGTAAGGAGTATTACGCTGAGGTCCAGTATATTGGTCTTCAAAAAAGACGGCCTCTCTTCTATCTTGAAGATATTATAAAAGGCAGTTCTCAGCGTCCCCATTAATGGCATCGATGCCCAGAGAAGCACTCCTATGCCCACAACTCCCCACATCCCTTTATGCCTTGCCAGCGTATAAACCTCGTTAAGTATGGTGTCACTGTAATAAGGTATGAACTGGCTTATAAGCATGGTAATCCTCTGCATAACAGCCTTGGAAGATGTTATAAAAAAGCTGAGAGCAAAAAACAGCAAAAGCAACAGGGGAATCAAGGCAAAAAGCGAGTAATAAGCAAGCGAGGCGGCTGCAGAAGAATTATCGTTTTTAATATACGATTTAACCGACTCCCAGAATACTGAGAACCCAGTGGTGATTTTATCCTTAAGCACGGAAAACATTTTTATCCATCCAGAATTTTCTCTCATCAGATATTATCTTACACAATCATGATTACAAAAAACATACTTATGGGAATGAAATATCTTTAATGCATTATAAATATGATAAAATAGGTGTAATGCTGAAATATAAAAATAAAACGAATATTCCTGAAGGCTTTCTGTTTTCTACAGGAGAAGCCGCAATCAAAAAACCTGGGAGAAAAGACATAGCCCTAATCTATTCGAAAACAGAGGCAAATATCGCAGGCGCCTTTACAACAAACAGGGTAAAGGCAGCTCCGGTAAAACTTGCCATGGGGAAAATAGCTTCAGGCAAAGGGCAGGCAATAATCGTAAACAGTGGCAATGCAAATGCTTGCACAGGCAGGAAAGGGATGAAGGATGCCGCTGAGACAGTATTGCTTACAGCAAAAAACCTTAAGATAAATCCTTCCCTTGTCTATGTCTGCTCAACAGGAGTCATCGGAACGCCGCTGCCCATGGAAAAGATAAAAGCGGCAATTCCCATTCTCACAGCTAATTTAGGCAGGCACGGCCTTCGTGACACCGCATCTGCAATAATGACAACAGACACATTCCCGAAGATTATCACGAAAAAGATAAAAATCAAAAACAGGACCGGAACCATGACAGGTATATGCAAGGGCGCCGGCATGATAGCGCCGAATATGGCAACAATGCTCTGTTTTATATTAACGGATATCGCTGTAGAAAAAAGAACGCTAAGCAAGGCTCTAAAGGATTCTGTGAGGAAATCATTTAACAGGATAACAATAGACGGAGATATGTCCACAAATGATACTGCGCTGATAATGGCAAACGGAATGCTGGGCAATTCTGAAATCAAAGAACACTCGGCATTTTATAAAATCTTCAAAAACACGCTTGATGAGATTACGTACGGGCTTTCAAGGCTTATCGTGAAAGACGGAGAAGGAGCCACAAAATTAATCGCGATAGAGGTTAATGGTGCGGCTGATGAAAAAGAGGCAGAAAAGGCTGCATTCTCTGTTGCAAATTCCAAGCTCGTAAAAACAGCGATTTACGGAAATGATTCAAACTGGGGCCGCATTATGGCTGCGCTCGGATATTCAGGCATAAAATTCAATGACGAAAAGGTATCCATTCATTTAGGAAATATCAAGGTGGTAAATAAAGGCACAGGCACAGGAAAAGACGCAGATGCAAATAATTATCTGAAAAACAACAGCGAAGTCAGCATACTGATAAACCTGAACAAAGGCGCTGCGTCTGCAAAGGTGCTTACCTGCGATTTGACAGAGGAATACATCAGGGTCAACGCGGAATACAGGACATAGTATATCGCAATTGCGCTGTTTATATATGGCTTATTTGTCAGGCATTATTTCCAGGTAAAATTATGCAAAAACAGGTGAAGGTCTTTTATGTCCCTTTCAGCAGAAGAGGCTTTACAGAAGACCTGCTGAAAACAGCTATCTCAAAAACACAGGGCAATGATTATTCCAAAATCCTCTGCCTGTCCCCTACCCCGTGGAAAATAAGAGAAAGCCAGAGAATCTTTCATAAACTGACAAAAAACACTTACATCCCGCCTGGGATGATGACAATAAAACAGCTCTCAAAGAAACTATATTCTCTCCATGGTAACAAAACCCCGATATCCAGATCAATTATACCCATCATCATTTCAAGGCTGTCAGGCAAAGGCATCGGTTTTTCCTCTATCATAAGCAAATTTATTGACGAGATAAAGCAGTACTGCCCCCGCAAAGACATTGAGGCAATCAGCAAAAAACTCAAAGGCGTGTTTGAAGAACTCAACGTCCCTGAAGAAGGCTCCAAAAGGGCAATGGACGCAATTGAAATCTTCGGGGAATATCAGGAAACACTAACCGCGCAGAATCTTATTGATGAAAATGATGTCATGGCAGAATGCCCTGCGATTATAAGCAGGCATAATTACTGCCCTGCTATCCTTATTCTTGACGGATTTTACGAGGTTACACCATCAGAAGAGCTTATCCTCAAGAGCCTGCTTGAACAGTCGGAGACAACCCTCATCTTAATCCCTTACAATAATAATTTTACTTCAATAACAAATAGTTTTGATGATTTCATAAAGAATAACTTTAGCATTGAAACAGGCTATTCCAGCTCTGAGGCAGCTCTCCTCTTGCCATCACCAGAAAAAAGAGGAGACAGCCTGTCATATGTCTCATATCCGGGAATAGACGAGGAGGTTGAGGGTATTGCGCGACATATCAAAAATCTGTTCATATCAGGCAGGTGCAGGTCTTTAGACAAAATAATAGTCGCATTCCCGAAATTGTATGTTTATTATGACATTGTACACAGGGTGTTTGGAAGATACGGCATCCCGTGCACATTTTCCATCTCAAAACCATTAGGAAAGACAGAACCTTACCTCGCCCTCACAGCAATGCTTGAATCAATTGCTGACGACTACCCGAGGCTTCCGTTTTCAAGGTTCCTTACATCCGCGCATTTCAAGAAGATGCCTGCTATATTCAGGGAATGGATTCCGCAGATATCGCTTTACTCGGGAATAATCAAAGGCAAAAACTCATGGCTGGGGTTATCAAAAACATTATCAAATGTTAAGAGCCCCGCGTTAAGAGACATTCTCCCTGAGATTGAGAAAGAGCTTAAGCGGGTATTTAAAAAACTTAAAACCCTTGAATCTCTCAAAGACAGAGGGGCATTCAAGCAGATATCAGAAGCTCTCCACAAAATTCTTTCAGACCTTGATTTCTCTGATACAGAAGATACTGACACCAAAGAACAGGTCTCAGAGTTTCTGAAAGAGCTATCCCTCATCGACAATCTCATTCTTGCAGATGCCGGAAACAAGGGTGGCTTGCGGGAATTCATTGACAGCCTCAGATATGTCCTGAACGCTTTGGAGAAAGAGGCGGAAGGAGAAGGAGTGCAGGTCTCAGGTTTCTTTGATTTGCGCGGCGCAGAGCCTGAATATTTATACCTCGGAGGCTTGAAAGACGGCGATTTGCCTTCAACGCCTGAGATAGACCTTCTCCTGCCTGACAACGTTAAGACAAAATTAGGCATTGTTAATATGAAGAGATACCTGCACCTCCAGCAGTTTATATTCCAGCGATTGATAGATTCATCAAAAAACCTCCACCTCTCCTATCCTGCAATGGAGGCAGACAAGCTTTTCCTGCCCTCACCTTTTCTGCCGTGGAAGGCTGAGACTACAGAGAAAACACCTGGAATCCTGTGCAAGGAAGAAGAGCTATTGAGGCATCCAGAAATTCCCCTCTCATCGCATATAAAAGAAATAGGCATCAAAAGCAGGCTAATAAAAAAACAGTTCGGCGAAAACTCAAATATCAGGGTTACAGACATAGATTCATACAGGACATGCCACAGGAAATTCTTTATAGAAAAGATTCTCAAGCTTGAACCTTCAAAAACAAAAGAATATGAAATTGAGGCAATGCTTCTCGGTACAGTAATCCATGAAATCATGGAAGAGTTAATGGCAAAACCACTTGCAGGCTTTGATGAGATGAAGGCAGAGGCAGAAAAACTCTTCGCAAAACTGCTTGATGAAAAACCTCTGGAAAACTACTGGAAAAACTTCATAAGAGATTCATTCCTTTCCATCCTTCCTGAAATCTATGCGCTTGAAACAGAACTCAGAGACGAGGGATATTCATTTATGAAAGCTGAAGCGCCTGTTGAAGGAGAGGTCATAAAAAATATAAAGCTCAAAGGGAAAATAGACAGGGTAGATATAAAAACAGTAAACAGTCGTAAGTCGTCTCTCCTCAGCGAGTCGCCTGAGGCGACAGTCGTCAGTCAAAGAAAGACAATCAGTTCCCAGTTTCAGGCTGATGACAGAGAGGTTGAACTCATTGACTACAAGACAGGCGCAGTTCAGCTCAACAGGACAGAGATTCTGAATAAAGGCGCAAGCCTTCAACTGTTTCTTTATTCCGCATTGATGAAATCCCTCGGATTTAAAGTAAACCGCGCAGGCATATACTCTGTCAAAGACACTAAAATCACATGGGTGCCCGGGAAAAAAGACAGCAACACAATGGATGATTACATAGAGACATGTCTCAAGTATCTTGAAAAGACAATCTCGGATTTAAGAAAACCGCTCTTTATTTTCACAGCCCCAGTCTCACCGATTGCTCCCTTAACCGAATAAGAAAATTTATGGAACAGCCCTATAATCTCCAGATTCGTCATCAGATGCTGTGTAATACATGATGTTGTAAATATTGATTCCTCTCCTGCCATTGAGAGGTATAAAACTATCTGGTCAGGCAGATGACTCTCAAGTGCTGCATTTGTGGAATAGTATTCTACAAACTGGGATGCTGCCTCCTTTCCCACTGCTTCTGCCCTTTTCCCTCTCTCACCGAGGACTGTAAACCCTGCATGGGCATTCTCTGACTCTGCATGAAGATATATAAATGTCCCCTGACCGGGTGTAGAGACATTTATCATCTCTATAGCCGGCAGGTGTTTTAAATCCTTAACCTCATGGCATATCTTTTCTATTGCAGCATCTTTCTGTCTTTCAGCTATTGATAGGGGAAGATTACCTACACTTGAGTATCCCCTTATATTTATGACATTTCCCCTTTCAATAATCCTCAGGGGTTTGAGGTTTTTTGCAGGGAATATCTCTACTGTGATTTTGCCGCCGCCTTTTGGATAAAACCCATAAGACTCTATCGTTATTCCAACCTCTATCCCTAACTTCTTTAATGTTGGCACAAAGACCTCAGCAATATAGTCAAAAGATGGACTGAAAGGCACATGTGTGCCTCCTTTTAATATTACTGTGGTCTTTTCTCTGGAGGAGATAAGAGCGGGGATGATTGTCTGGAGGACCAATGAGGTTGAGCCTGCAGTGCCTGTGTCAAAGAAAAAATCTCCGCCTTTTATACCTCTTGGTCTGAAAATCAGTTCTGATGAGCCAATCTCAGCACCTATCACATCTGCACCTGAGATAAGTTGCGCTGCCCTCACAGATGTCAGGTGCTGGGGCATAAGCCCGGGCTTCTTTCTTCCTTTCCTTATATTGAAAATCCTGAATGGCTTTTTAAAAAGGCTTGAAAGGCTCAGCGCTGTCCTGAGTATCTGTCCGCCGCCTTCTCCGAGACTTCCGTTTATCTCTATCATGGACTTATGATATCATCTGATACAGTAATTTTATACGGGGAAGCTTCAGATGTTTCTTATTCTTGCGAGGGATTCTATTGCGATCTCCCCTACCGTTTTTGCATGGAGATCGCTCTTATCGTATATTATAATCTCGCTGCTGTCGTTTATCAGTTCCTTAAGTCCGGCCTCAGCCTCTTTCACGCAAAGGATACCGAGCGCCCATGCGGCAATACCCCTTTTCGTGCTGTCAGAACTCTGAAGATATGGGATAACACGAGGGACAGCATCTCTTACCATTTCAGGACTCCTCTCCCCTATTCTTCCGACCGCCCATAAAACACCCTCTGCCAGCATATCCTCATCCAGGAATGAAACAATTATTGGAGCTATATCAGAAAAAGAATCAGGGTTGTTCCTTACTATCTCACCGAGCATCTCAGGGGAACTCCAGCCGATTCCTCCTGACTCTTCCCTTATCATCCAGAGCAGGCGTCCGACAGAGTTCCTCACGAGTTCTGGTTTTGTCTTTGCTATCTCTTTTGCGACTATGCCGAAAGCCTCTATGGCGCGGCAGCTGATAATGCTTTTTCTGTCATAGGTGAGTGAGATGAGGCTGCTGAGAATCCTGCTATTGCTAAGCGGCAGCTTCATCAAGCCATCGTATTTTTTATCTGTTAAAAGTTTTATTATTTTGTTCTTCAAAAAATTGAACCGAAAATTGTATTCATAAAATCTCCCCTAACCCCTCTTTTTAAAAGAAGGAGGATTGTTCTGAAATATAACATTCCTCTAAGTTCGCTCTGCTTGCTAAGGCTTCCTCATTACAGCTGCCTTAGTATCTCGGCGGGTTTCATCCTTGCTGTCCGTTTCCCCATAAAATAACTTGCCATGCCGCCCGCAGCAAGGGACAATGCCAGAGAAATTGCGGTTAGTCCAGCGGATATGCTCACCGGCAGTCGAACAGTCTTGGCAACAGCTGCCGTATCTTTGGCGAAGGCAGGCAAAAGATTCAACTCCCACGGGGTTGATACAGGAATAGAGAGGAACCCCAGAAGATAAGAGAAGAAATATCCCATCAGGATTCCCAAGACCCCTCCGAAAAGGGATTGTAAAAAGACTTCCCCCATTAACTGTTTTTGGACATCTCTCTCAGTCCAGCCGACCGCCTTCAGAATGCCAATCTCTCGGGATCGCTCAACAAGGTTGGAAACCATGGCTTTGATGATCAGAAAAATAGCGCCTCCAAGGGCGATGATGGACACAATAAAAGAGAACTGCTCAGAGATCTTCGAGACCCCTCCCATCAATTCAAGGAATGAATCGGAACTCGTGACAGAAACCCCATTGAGCTGTTTTGCGATGCTTGTCTTTACCTGGCTGAGAAGAGATGGGTTCTTCAGGCGAAGATAGGCGATGTTTACACCGCCCGATTCTGCGCCAAGCAAGCCTTGGGCATCTTGGAGGGGCAAGTATATATTTGCCGAGGCAATCTGGGACCCTTCTTTAATCTCCAGGAGCCCTACAACGCTGAAGGGACGGCCATTGATCTCTACTGCGTCTCCATTTTTTTTGTGATGGAACTTCGCATAGTGTTTTTCAAGCACGACCTCCCCTTCCTTCCGGGGAAAACGCCCTTCTTTCAGCCACTCCTTGACCTTGACTGGCCCTAAGCTCGGCTGCGTAAGATCGACTCCCATGATCGTTCTGAAACCGCCCTTATTGAACTCCCAAAGGAGGAGCGAAGAGGCCATCGAATCGACACCTTCAATCGCCTTTAATTTTTCCAAATCATGGGAAGGGAGTCGCTGGTTGGAAAAAGGCAAGCGTATCCCACGCATAGATGCTGGGGGTTGGCCTGAATCCACAGCCCGCTTTTCCGGCCGTTGCACAACAATGTCGGCGCCAAGGTTCTTGAAGGGCAGGCTCACCGCTTTCTGATAGGCAGTATTGACGGCATTGATGGAAACGAAAAGGGCAATTCCGATCCCAATGCCCAGGATATTTACCAAGGTACGGTTATGGTGATGGCGAAGTTCTTTCAAAACATATCGATAGTTCATGCTCCCCTCACTTTTTGTTTGTTATTTGATCTATGGCGCTTCGGAGATCTTCCATAGTCCACTTCCCTTGAAAAGCGGCAGGGCCTGAACCCGTGGGAAAGCCGACAAACTTTATCTCTTTACCGTTTACCGAAAGAGCGGACTTGCCGTCCAACCAGATGACCAGAGGAACATGCTGGGTTACCCCTTTTTTGGCCATGAACTGTTCGCCCTCTTTGGTCTCGAAGTCGTACCAGGAAACGGTGATTTTGTTGCCGTACTGTGAGAAAACCTTCTTGATCTGTTCTATTGAATCCAGAAGCGGGCCGTGGTTCATGTAAAGGACCTCGACCTTGACCTCTTTCGCAGCAAAAACTGTGAATGGAACAGAAAATAGAGCCAGGATTACCAAACAGGATAAAATGATCTTTTTCATGACATGATCTCCCCATCTTTCATTCGGATTAGCCGGTTGGCTGTTTTAGCAAGTTCATCTTCATGGGTGACCATTAAAATAGCCACCCCTTCTTCCTTATGCAATTTGTTCAAAATGCCCATAATGGCCTCTCCGGTTCCTGAATCCAGGTTGCCAATAGGTTCGTCAGCGAAGATAATCTTAGGATGATTGACTAACGCTCTGGCGATAGCGACCCGCTGTTTCTCTCCTCCTGAAAGGGCCGAAGGCAGATGGTCCATCCGGTGTCCTAACTCCATCTTTTCGAGCAGTTCCGTCGCACGCCTCCGGCGCTCTTCACTGGTAATTTTAATAGGGAAAAGAGGAAGAGCCACGTTCTCCCATGCGGAGAGGGTCGGGATAAGGTTGAAGGACTGAAAAATGAACCCAACATTGTCTCGCCGGAACAAAGCCAGCTCGTCCTCGGATGAAGTGGTAATCTCCCTCCCGTCAAGGCTTACCCTTCCTTTGGTAGGCTTTTCCAGTCCTGAGAGAAGAGAAAGAAGGGTCGTCTTACCGCAGCCCGATTTCCCCACGAGGCAGACAAATTCGCCTTCGTTCACAGTCAGCGAAACCCCCTTGACTACTTCAAGATCCCCATATTTCTTACTTAAATCCGTGCCTGATAAAATAGTTGATTTACTCATGTCTTAAGACCTCCGAAGGTTTTATTTTTGAAATGTGCCTGCCCAGCAATCCGCCTGTCATTCCTCCTATGATTACTGATAGGGCAATAGCAAAGAAAGCCAGGCTCCATGGGACATGAACAGGAAGCCGCAGGGTCTTGAAAATCTGATCTCCGCCTCCAGGGAGAAAGTGCGGAGTCGGACTCATCTCCCACGGGATAGGAATATTGACCTTCATGAAACTTAAACCGTATGCGGCCACAAGAGCTATCAGAAGGCCCAGAATGCCTGCCATAAAACATTGGATAATTGACTCTGACATCAGTTGAGAGACCACGTTTCGATTGGTCCAGCCAACTGCTTTGAGAACCCCGATCTCTCTGGCCCGCTCGGCAATATTTCCTGCCATGGTCTTAAAAGCGATCAGGACGGCAACCATGATGGCAATCAGAGAGGCGGCTAGCGTAAATTTATCCGAAAGGGCAAAGAGATTGCCCAGGAGTTTCAGGAAAGAGTCCGGGGTGGCTACCGTTGCTTTATTGCCAAGGATGCCCTTCATCTCGGATGCCAGGCTGGTGATCTTTTCCTGGTCTGCCTTAATAAAGAGGAGGTTCACATCGCCTGGTGCGTATGGAGAGACCGACTGTAATTCTTTTGATGAAACAGCCAGGTTCTGCGCCTCCTTGATAGGTAGGTAAACATTGGCTACAGCGATTTTTGCGGCACGGGACGCATCCACAAAACCCACGACAGGAAATTTCTTGTCGGCCACGGATATGGTGTCATTCAACCTGATCCCAAATTGCCGGGCATAGGCTTGCTCAACAAGGGCCTCCGGTTTGCCATCTTCGAGAAACCTTCCCTCCGTGACAGAAGAGCGAAGAAGACTCGGTCCTATGGAGTTCTCTTTTTCAATCCCCAGGACGATCCATGCCCGGTTCGGGTCGAAAACCCAGAGCAGTAGTCCTGTGCCTATTCCTCTTACGCCGGGAAGTTTCTGAATCTTCTCAACTTCCTCTTTGTGGATCGTCACTGCTGAACACGGGAAAACGGCACCTGCCAAGTCCTTGGGAACATCCCCGGATCGCTGAACCGTTATGTCAGCTCCAATCTCTTTTAAGGGGACATGGGCTGCCTGGCGATAAGCCAGAGAGAGAGAGTTGAGGACGATGAGAAGGGCGATTCCGATCGAGAGCCCAAGAATTGACATCAGTGTCCTTCGCCTCTGGTAATAGAGTTCTTTCATCATGTAACGTACATTCATTACTTACCTCCATTATTTTGTGACCATGGACTTTGTCCAATGGCCCTGCTTTGCTTCATAAGATCGAAAAGCCGTTGCTGTTGTTTAGCATCGAGGATCTTCTTCATTTCGATGATATGCGTGATGACTTCCCTTTGAATCTCATCCTGTATACCAGCCATCTCTTTTCGCAGATTTTCTATACTCGCAGGGTCGCTGTCTTTCTGAAGAAGAGCTATCAGAGTCTCTTTTTTCTCCTCCATGAGAGCCCATAGTTCCGCAAGGCGCCCATGAAACTTTTGAGCCAGTGGTTCCATCTTTGATAATTGAGCGTCCGAAAGGCCGAGGGATTGATAGAGATGGCTGTCTCCCGGTGACAGGGGGCATGGTGCTGAAGATCTATCAGAAGCGCTAATGTAATAATGGTATTCCATGGAGACCAAAACACCTGCGTTGATTGCTAACGACAGAATCAGAACGCCTGTCAGCCACTTAGATTTCATCTGGATTCCCTTTCCTCATAATTCGCCATTTGGAGATATCCGTGGGCGAGGGTGCCAGGAGGAACAGGATCGAAAGCCTTCAAGGAAGAGAAAAAGGTCCCCTGCGAATTGATGAGGGGGTCATTCTGAGACGGCAATAGATCATGTCGTGTCAGGATACTGCCGAGATAGGTGCCGGCCAGGATCCCAATAACCAAAAGTATAGAGGCGATGACCGGAGAAGGCATTAGTCGGAAAACCCGCTGGAAATTTGGCAACAAACCTTGTTCGCAAGGTTCTTTAATTTTTATAACGAGTTGCCGGTAAAACCATGGATCCGGGTGGATTTCTTCCAACTCCGCCAGGGTTTGCCAGACCTGCTCAAGCGCCGCATGCCGTTCATGACAGGTCCGACAGCTCAACAGGTGGCTTGTGACCTGTTCCTGTTCTTGCAGTTCCAGTTCTCTATCCTGGTACGCGGAAAGTTTTTTTTGGACGATACGGCACTTCATCTTTTACCCTTTCTCTAAAAAATAGTCTATATATAGTTAAACAACTCTCAATCCAAAAACCTGCGGTCATTTTTTATCAATGGTTAATTTTTTTTGTAGCGTCCTTTTCGCCCGCACGATTAAGGACTCAACGGCCGGGATGGAACAGTTGAGTATTTTGGCGATTTCCCGGTAGGAAAGGTCGTCGTATTTCTTCAGAACCAAGGCCATGCGCTGGTTGGCGGGCAAGCTCCGGAGGGCTTCGGAAATTTGGCAGCTTCGTTCCCTGGCAAGCAGGAGGTCTTCGGCAGTTGGCGAACCATCGGGGAAAGTCTTCTCAATGGCGTTCTCACTATCGCCATCAGAATGGTAGAATGGAACCCATTTCCTGCGGCGAGCGGATTTCAATTCATTGAGGCAAAGATTAGTCGTAATTTGGTAGATCCATGTTGTGAATTTGGCCTTGGGTTTATAACTTTTCGTTGCCTGCCAGACCCTTAAGAAGACTTCTTGAGCCAGGTCTTTGGCCTGCGTCCTGTCTCCAATAAAACGATAAATAAGATTCAAAATCGAAGCCTGATGACGATTTACCAGGATTTCAAATGCATCATCGTCACCTTTGGCAATCCTAGACATCAGCTCTTCACTTGACAGTGTGCTATTCATTCTACCTGTCCATTATACAATACACGACGACTTTCTCTTCGGGAAGACAATATGCGGAATCTTCTTTTTTGCTGCGGAGCATACCGGCGTGGCCATTGTCTGTCAATGGGAAAGGGGGCGCGAGATAATCGTTGCCGGAGCGACCATCGTCGTCATGGCCGCTTTGCTTCATTGCCCAAGAAATCCCTCCACTATTGATATCTCCATAGCCTACATGGAATGGGATAATGCCGACACGCTCAGGGGCTGGCCCCGGTGGCTTTCGTTCCTTATCATCCATAGCAGGCGTCCGACAGCGTTCCTCACGAGTTCTGGTTTTGTCTTTGCTATCTCTTTTGAGACTATGCCGAAAGCCTCTATGGCGCGGCAGCTGATAATGCTTTTTCTGTCATAGGTGAGTGAGATGAGGCTGCTGAGAAGCCTGCTATTTCTAAGCGGCAGCTTAATCAATAGAATTTGTAATGTTCTTGTATATTGTACCAACATCTGCGCCATTACAATGGTAGTTTAATATTGCCGAAAGACAGACACAGCCTCCTTGATCGGTTTTAACAATACCGCGTTTCATTTTTTCTTCTTTATGCTCTTAGTTCCTGCCTTCTTCTTAACCTGCCCCTTAATATCTATCATGTCCCTCATTGATCGGCGTCGACAATTCCCGAGAAAATTAAATATAGAAATGAGGATGTAAGAATAAAATACATTCTGAGGTTTTTCATGACATTCTCCCTTCTATTCCACCTTTTTAAACATTTTCTTTTTGGCGCCGCAGATAGGACATTCATCAGGAGGCTCATTCTCAACTGTATTTCCGCAGACCTGGCATACATAATAATCTACAGAAGGATTCTTGCCAAGATTCTGAAGCGCATTTTTATAAAGCTCTGCGTGGATTTTTTCAACATCATTGGCATAAGTGAAGCTTCTCAATGCTGACTTGTTGTCCTCTGCCTTTGCATCCTCAATCATCTGTGGATACATCTTCTGGAATTCATAAGACTCGCCGTTTATCGCCTCCTTCAGATTTTCCTTTGTACTTTTTATGCCGCCGAGTTCTCTCAGGTGATTGTAGGCATGAATTGTCTCTGCCTCGGCTGCAGCCCTAAAGAGTTTTGCAACCTGTTTGAACCCTTCTGCCTCTGCCTTTTTTGCAAAGGCAAGGTATTTCCTATTTGCCTGAGATTCTCCAGTAAACGCATCCTGAAGATTCTTCTCTGTCTTTGACATAGTAAATCCTCCTTTTATTTTATTTTTTCAAAGGCGTCCTTTGGCGCATTGCACACAGGACATTTCCAGTCATCAGGGAGTTGTTCAAAAGGAGTTCCCTCTACAGCCTCATCGTATTCGTAACCGCATACTGTGCATTTCCAGACAGACATATTTCCTCCTCACTCAAATTTCTTATGATATTCTTTTACCTTCCTTGCAAAATCTCTTCCGAATTCATAACACAGATTCTCATCTTCTCCAGAGGGTTTATAAACAACCTGAATGCCCGGTTCAACTGTCTCAAGCCCCATTTTTTTGAATTCCTCATAAGCCTCTTTTACTGCACCGCCGCCCCAGCCGTAGCTTCCGAATGCTCCCGCGATACGATTCTTAG